>JBKPMS010000014.1:0-21063 GCA_046732275.1 Actinomycetota bacterium
CGTCTTCGACCTCGGCGGCGGCACGTTCGACGTGTCGATCCTCGAGCTCGGCGAGGGCGTCTTCGAGGTGAAGGCGACGAACGGCGACAACCACCTCGGCGGCGACAACTTCGACAAGGCGATCGTCGACTGGATGGTCGCCGAGTTCAAGCGCGACCAGGGGATCGACCTCGCGGCCGATCGCATGGCGCTTCAGCGCCTCTACGAGGCAGCCGAGAAGGCGAAGATCGAGCTCTCGTCCACGATGACGACGCAGATCAACCTGCCGTTCATCACGGCGACCCAGGAGGGACCGAAGCATCTCGACCTCCAGCTGACCCGCGCGAAGCTGAACGAGCTGAGCGCAGACCTGCTCGCGCGCACCGTCGGGCCGACCGAGCAGTGCGTGAAGGACGCCGGCATCGACAAGTCGAAGATCGACCATGTCGTCCTCGTCGGCGGCATGACCCGGATGCCCGCGGTCGTCGAGAAGGTCAAGGACCTGATCGGCAAGGAGCCCCACAAGGGCGTCAACCCCGATGAGGTCGTCGCAGTAGGCGCTGCGATCCAGGCCGGCGTGCTCAAGGGCGAGGTGAAGGACATCCTCCTCCTCGACGTCACGCCGCTGTCACTCGGGATCGAGACCAAGGGCGGTGTCTTCACGCGGCTGATCGAGCGGAACACGACGATCCCGACGAAGAAGTCGGAGACGTTCACGACCGCCGAGGACAACCAGCCGTCGGTGGAGGTGCACGTCCTGCAGGGCGAGTCCGAGATGGCCGCGTTCAACAAGACGCTCGGGAAGTTCCAGCTCGTCGGGATCCCGCCGGCGCCGCGCGGCATGCCGCAGATCGACGTGTCGTTCGACATCGACGCGAACGGGATCATCAACGTCTCGGCCCGCGATCTCGGCACCGGCAACCAGCAGCAGATCCGGATCGAGGGCGGCTCGGGCCTCAAGGAGGACGAGGTTCAGCAGATGATCCGCGACGCAGAGGCACACGCCGACGAGGCTCGCCGCCTGCGCGAGGTCGCGGACACGAAGAACCACGCCGAGCAGCTCGCGTACCAGACCGAGCGCTCGCTCAAGGAGCACCGCTCGGCGCTCGACGAGGCGGATGCCTCGACCATCGAGGGCCGGGTCATGGAGCTGAGGCAGGCCCTCGAAGGCGACGACGTCGGCGACATCCGCGCGAAGACGGAGTCACTGCAGGAGGCCTCGCACAAGCTGGCCGAGGCCGTCTACGCATCCGCCCAGCAGCAGACCGCTGCGTCGGGCGCGACGTCGACGGACGGCGGCAACGGCAGCACCTCCGATGACGAGGTCGTCGAGGAGGGCGACTACGAGGTCATCGATGAGGAGCAGGAGGCTCCGAAGGCGTAATGACCGACGACCGGCTCACAAACGAACAGGTCCCAGGGACAGTCCCTGAGACAGGGCCGGAAGAGGCAGACGGCGGCGACGTCGAGGTGGACGTCGCCGCCGTCCAGACCGAGCGCGACCAGCTGTTCGACCGTCTGCAGCGCCTTGCGGCGGAGTTCGACAACTTCCGGAAGCGCAGCGCGCGCGAGCAGGCTGCTCTGAGCGAGCGTGCGAACGAGCGCCTCGTCAAGGAGCTGCTTCCCGTCTTCGACGACCTCGGCCGCGCGCTCGAGGCGGCGGCCCAGCACGAAGAGGCGAAGCTCGAGGAAGGCGTCCGCCTCGTGCACCGTGCGCTTTCCGACGTGCTGACGAAGGAAGGCCTTGCGGAGATCGAGACGGACGGGAAGTTCGATCCGCACGTCCACGAGGCCCTGCTCTCGCAGCCCTCCGATGAGGAAGAGGGAACAGTCATCGAGGTCGTCCAGAAGGGCTACAAGCTGGGCGACCGCGTTCTTCGGCCGGCGCGCGTCGTCGTCGCCGCACCATCAACTCACGAGGCGTAGATGGCGACGCTGTACGACACGCTCGGCGTGAAGAAGGGCGCCTCTGCCGACGAGATCAAGAAGGCCTATCGCAAGCTCGCGGCGCAGTACCACCCGGACAAGAATCCGGGCAACGCCGCCGCCGAGGAGAAGTTCAAGGAGGTGCAGAACGCGTACGACGTGCTCTCCGATTCGGAGAAGCGCAAGCAGTACGACACTGTCGGCTCCGCGGACGGACGCGTGGGCTTCGACCCGCGCAACTTCGACTTCGGACGCGGCGGCAACTTCAACGTCGGCGATCTCGGCGACCTCGGCGACCTGTTCGGCGGCCTGTTCGGCGGCCGTGCGGGCAGGGGCGCAGGCGGCCGTCGAGAGCGTCCAGAGCCGGGCAACGACATCGAGGTCGACGTTCGGCTCTCGTTCGAGGATTCGCTCCGCGGGCTCGAGACGAAGATCCCCGTCGAGGTAACGACCGCCTGCCGTGAGTGCGGCGGCACGGGCGCTGAGCCGGGCACGGCGCCGGTGATCTGCCCCGTGTGCCACGGGCGCGGTGTCGTCTCGGAGAGCCAGGGCCTCTTCGCCCTGTCCGAGCCTTGTCCGCGCTGCCGCGGCAACGGCACGGTGATTGAGAAGCCGTGCCACAAATGCCAGGGCTCCGGTCGCGAGCGGCGCCTCAAGCGGTACACCGTGAAGATTCCGGCCGGTGTCAAGGACGGCACGCGAATCCGACTGAAGGGGAAGGGTGAGGTCGGAGCCGACGGCGGACCTGCCGGCGACCTCTACGTCGTCACGCGCGTCGATTCGTCGAAGCTGTTCCAGCGGCGTGGTGCCGATCTCGTCGTCGACGTCCCCGTCACGTACGCCGAGGCTGCCCTCGGCGCGACCGTCGAGGTGCCGACGCCGTACGGCGACCGCGTCTCGCTCAAGGTCCCGTCGGGCTCGCACGACGGCAGGCAGCTGCGGATCCGCGGCCACGGCGCGCCGAAGCTCGGCAAGGGCGGAGGCAAGGGCGACCTGATCGCGCGCATCCGGCTGACAGTGCCCAAGAAGCTGACGAAGAAGGAGCGCGAGGCGCTCGAGGAGCTGCAACGCGTCTCACGTGAGGATCCGAGGGAGGCGCTGTTCGGATGAAGCTCGCCGCCGTCATCCTCGTCGCCGTCGGGACCGTCGTCGTTCTCGCCACCTTCGTCTACATGCGCCGCAGACAGCTTCAAGCGTGGCGCCGCATCTACGGGGACAACGACTGATGGACGAACGCCCGCGCTACATGATCTCCGTCGCCGCCGAGCTCGTCGGCATGCATCCACAGACGCTGCGGATCTACGAGAGCAAGGGCCTCATCCGGCCGAAGCGGACGGCGGGGAACACGCGCCTCTACTCGGAGGCCGATCTCGAGCGCTTGCGTCTGATCCAGCAGCTGACGAACGAGCTCGGGCTCAACCTCGCCGGCGTCGAGCAGGTTCTCCGGCTCGAGGACGAGTTGCGCCGGATGCGGGCCCGTCTCGACCGGATGGAGCGCGAGATGCGCGACGCAATCGTCGAGGTCCACAGGCAGTACCGCCGGGAGCTCGTTCCCTGGAGACCACCCATCGAATTGATTCCGACACGCACTAGAGGACAAGGAACGAATTGGACTTCAACAAGCTGACACTGAAAAGCCAGGAAGCCGTCGCGGGAGCTCAGGAGCTCGCGCGCCGGCTCGGCAACCCAGAGCTCTACCCGGAGCACCTGCTGCTCGCGCTCCTCGACCAGGAGCTGCCGCAGCAGCTCGTTCCCGACGCGGCCGAGCTTCGCGCTCAGGCAGAGGCGACCCTCCGTGGCAAGCCGTCCGTGCAGGGCATGCAGCAGCAGCCGAACGTGTCGGCTGCCTTTTCCCGCGTGGTCGACACGGCCGCGGAGGAGGCACGACGGATGGAGGACGACTACGTGTCGACCGAGCATCTGCTGCTCGCACTCGACGTCGTCCCGCGCGACCAGCTCGAGGCGAAGATCAAGGCTGTCCGCGGCGGGCAGCGCGTCACGTCGCAGGATCCCGAGGAGACCTACCAGGCGCTCGAGAAGTTCGGGCGTGACCTGACGGCCGCGGCCGAGGAGGGCAAGCTCGATCCCGTCATCGGGCGGGACGAGGAGATCCGCCGCGTGATCCAGGTGCTCTCGCGGCGGACGAAGAACAACCCCGTGTTGATCGGCGACCCGGGCGTCGGCAAGACGGCGATCGCCGAGGGGCTCGCACAGCGCATCACCGCGGGCGACGTCCCGGAGGGCCTCAAAGGCAAGCGCGTGTGGGCCCTCGACATCGGCGCCCTGATCGCGGGCTCGAAGTATCGCGGCGAGTTCGAGGAGCGGCTGAAGGCCGTGCTGAACGAGATCAAGTCCGCGGAAGGACGGGTCATCCTCTTCATCGACGAGCTGCACACGATCGTCGGCGCGGGCGCCGCGGAGGGCGCTGTCAGCGCGGGGAACCTGTTGAAGCCGATGCTCGCGCGCGGGGAGCTGCGCTGTATCGGGGCGACGACGCTCGACGAGTACCGCAAGCACATCGAGAAGGACGCGGCGCTCGAGCGGCGCTTCCAGCCGATCTTCGTCGGCGAGCCCACCGTCGCCGACACGATCGCGATCCTGCGTGGTCTGAAGGAGCGCTACGAAGCGCACCACGGGGTTCGCATCCGCGATGCCGCGCTCGTCGCCGCCGCCGTGCTTTCCGACCGCTACATCGCCGACCGCTTCCTGCCGGACAAAGCGATCGACCTCGTCGACGAGGCGGCCTCGCGGCTCCGGATGGAGATCGACTCGAGCCCGCTGGAGCTGGACGAGGCTGACCGGCGCGTCCGCCAGCTCGAGATCGAGCTTGCGGCGATGACGAAGGAGTCGGCCGACGTCCGCGACCCGGTCGAGCGTGAGCTCGCCGAGGCGAAGGAGCACCTCGCGGAGCTGCAGGCTCGCTGGAACCAGGAGAAGGAAGCGCTCGACCGTGTCAAGGAGATCACCCAGCGGATCGACGAGCTGCGCATGGAGTTCGAACGTGCCGAACGTGCGGGCGACTTCAACCGCGCCGCCGAGATCCGCCACGGCGAGCTCCCCGAGCTGGAGCGCGAGCTGGCGCAGCGCGACGGCGCGCAGCCGGAGAACGCGATGGTCAAGGAAGAGGTCGACGAGGACGATGTCGCTACAGTCGTCGCCCGCTGGACCGGGATCCCGGTCGACCGCCTGCTCGAAGGCGAGACGGAGAAGCTCATCCACATGGAGGAGCGCCTGCACCAGCGTGTCGTCGGACAGGACGAGGCAGTCGAGGCGGTCGCGAACGCGCTCCGGCGCGCACGCACCGGGCTGCAGGATCCGAATCGGCCGATCGGCTCCTTCGTCTTCCTCGGCCCGACTGGCGTCGGCAAGACCGAGCTGGCGCGCGCTCTGGCGGAGTTCATGTTCGACGATGAGCGGGCGATGGTGCGACTCGACATGTCGGAGTACCAGGAGCGGCACACGGTCGCGCGGCTCATCGGCGCGCCGCCGGGCTATGTCGGCTACGAAGAGGGAGGACAGCTGACGGAGGCGGTCCGCAGGCGTCCGTACTCCGTGATCCTCCTCGACGAGATCGAGAAGGCGCACAACGAGGTCTTCGACGTGCTGCTCCAGATCCTCGATGACGGCCGACTCACCGACGGGCACGGGCGCACAGTGGACTTTCGCAACACCGTCCTGATCATGACCTCGAACCTCCGCTCGCAGGAGCAGATGCGGGAGTTCTTCCGGCCGGAGTTCCTGAACCGGATCGACGAAACCGTGGAGTTCAAGCCACTGACGAAGGAGCAGCTTGCCGAGATCGTCGACCTGCAGCTCGAACGACTGCGCTCGCGGCTCGCCGAGCGCAGCATTGAGCTGGAGCTCACCGACGAGGCGAAGCAGGCACTTGCGGACGCCGGCTGGGATCCCACCTTCGGCGCACGGCCGCTGAAGCGCGCGATCCAGCGACTCGTCGAGAACCCGCTCGCCCTGCGCCTCCTCGACGGGGAGATCGCGGACGGCGACACCGTCCGCGTCGACGCGCAAAAGGGAGACATCGTGTTCACGCGTGCGGCGGCCCGCGAGCCTGCAGCTGCGTAGGCATGCCGACCGACTACTTCGGCGAGGAGGTCGCCGCTCGTTACGACGACACGAGCGACGACATGTTCGAGTCGGCCGTCGTGAACGCGACGGCCGACTTCCTTGCCCGGCTCGCGGGTGACGGCGCCGCGCTCGAGCTGGGCATCGGCACGGGTCGCATCGCCCTGCCGCTCGCGGAGCGCGGGGTAGCCGTCCACGGGATCGACCTCTCGGAAGCGATGGTCGCGCGCCTGCGCGCGAAGCCGGGCGGCGACCGGATACCGATCACCATCGGCGACTTCGCCACGACGCGGGTCGACGGGAAGTTCACGGTCGCGTACCTGGTCTACAACACGATCAACAACCTGACGACGCAGGACGCGCAGGTCGCCTGCTTCGAGAACGTCGCCGCGCATCTGCGGCCGGGCGGCTGCTTCGTCATCGAGGTCGGCGTACCGTCATTGCAACGGCTGCCATTCGGCGAGACCGTTCGGCCGTTCCACGTGAGCGAGACCCGCCTCGGGTTCGACGAGTTCGACGTCGTGAACCAGGGCCTCGTCTCCCATCACCTCCGAGCCGTCGACGGGAAGTTCGAGAAGAGGTCGATTCCGTTTCGCTACGTCTGGCCCGCGGAGCTCGACCTGATGGCGCGCCTGGCCGGCATGACGCTGCGCGAGCGCTGGAGCGGCTGGAACCGCGAACCATTCACGCGGCTGAGCACCAAGCACGTCTCGGTCTGGCAGAACCGTAGGGACTCGGGAACGAGCTACGACAGCTCTGCGTCTTCGAAAAAGTCCGCGCCCTCGTCGACGGGCGGCGCCCCGTAGATGAAGAGCAGGAGCTCCTCGTCGCTCTCGTTACGGATCTGGAGCGGCGTCATGGGCTCAACGGCGACAACGCCCTGAGGCCCGACGTCTACGCGCTCCGGAGGATCTCCGAGCAGCATCGTCAGCGTCCCGGACATGACGACGAAAACCTCTTCCTGAGCGTGGTCCGCATGCCGGCGGCCCCTCGTGTGCGGCGGGTAACGCCACAGGCGCGCCCGAGACTGCTTCAGCTGAGCGGCCTCCGTGACGAGCCCGGCCTGACGGTTCGCCTGTCCCTCGAGCGGCCGATCGACCCACTCGAGGCTCGACGCATCGGCGACGTGGTATCCCACGCACGGATCCTACGCTGCGGGAGAAAGGCCGCCGCCCCCTAGCAGCGGCCTCTCGCCGGACTCACCTCTACGTGGCCAGGGCACCGTGAGGGTCTGAACATCCAGATCGTGCGCCCCGAATGTTTGCTGCTCTTGAGGTTTCCCTGAACAATCTGGTGATGGGCCTCTACCACCAAGCCAGCCGCCGGCTGCAGGACCGCTTCGACACGCGCCGGCTCGCGGACCGGATCGAGGACCGGATCGTCCACGATGTGATCGACGACGACGACCGCGCGTTCATCGAGGCCCGCGACATGTTCTTCATCGCGACGACCGACGCCGATGGAAAGCCGCAGTGCTCGTACAAGGGAGGCGACCCCGGCTTCGTCCGCGTCCTCGACGAGCAGACGGTCGCGTTCCCCGTCTACGACGGGAACGGCATGTACCTGACGGCCGGAAACCTCGTTGCCACCGGGAACGTCGGCCTGCTGTTCATCGACTTCGAGGGCCGGAAGCGCCTGCGTCTGAACGGCGTCGCGTCGGTGGACGAGGCCGATCCCCTGCTCTCTGAATATCCGGAGGCGCAGCTCGTCGTGCGCGTCCGCGCGACCGAGGTGTTCCCGAACTGTCCGCGCTATATCCACGAGTACAAGCTCGTGAAGCGCTCGAGGTTCGTCCCGAAGACCGACTGCGAGACGCCCGTTCCGAAATGGAAGCAGAGCGAGTGGGCGCACGACGTTCTGCCGGAGAACGACCCGGCGCAGGATCCCTCGAAAGAAGTCATCGCCCGCGGCTGAGCGTGGCTCGCGCGTCACGCCGCGCGGCGCCGTTACCGTTCGCGCGGTGATTCTCGTCGTCGCCGCGACCGAGCGTGAGCTTGCCGGTGCCAACGGAGCAACGACTCTCGTGTGCGGAATCGGCCCCGTCGAGGCTGCGGCATCGACGGCGCGCGTGCTCGCCGAGTCGCCGCCGACCGCAATCCTCCACGTCGGCATCGCCGGAGCGAAGAGCTTGGCGCCGCCCGCTCTCGTTCTGGGCTCAGAGGCCGTCTACTGCGACATCGCGGGCGATCCTGACTCCATCCTCCCGCGTGTGGAACGAGTCGAGCCGGACGCCGGCCTCCTGTCAGTTGCACGACGGGCATTGCCTGCGGCCCACGTCCTCCCGATCGCGACGTCCGCCAGCGTGGGCGGCGGAACCGCCTGCGAGGTTGAGGGCATGGAGGGCTTCGCGGTGCTCCGCGCCGCCGAGCTCGCCCGCATTCCGGCGCTCGAGGTCCGGAGCGTCTCGAACCTCGTCGACGAGCGAGACCGCTCCCGCTGGCGTTTCGACGACGCCCTTGCGGCGCTCGAGAGGGCGCTGAAAAAACTGGTCGCAGAGCTCGGCGCGTGAAGCGCGTCTGGTTCCGGGGTGCGGTCCTCGTGTTCTCTGCGGGCGCCGTGATCGCCGGGCTCACCGCCTACTTCAGCTCTGCGGATGTCCCCCCGTGTCTTGTCTCCGGTGCGCCGAAGTGGAAGGTGCCGAGGAACGGCACGCACCGGTACATGGTCGTCTTCCCGGATCGGGGCGCGTGCTTCTTCGCGATCGACGACGCGAACAAGCTCGCCGGCGCCGTTCGCCTAGAGGATGCGCGAGGAGTCTCGGTGGCGGCGCCGCTCCTCGACGACATTGCGCTGCGCACGGAGCACGGCGTCTACAGGTTCGATCCACGCAGCGCGCGAATGCGCTCCGGCGGGGTCGCGCCGTTTTCCTCGGACATCGTCAACATCGTCGACCCGCGAAGACGGCTGATGTACGTGACCCGTCCGGGCTTCCTCGGCTTTCGCGTGATCGACATGTCGACCGCGACCTCGCTGTACGACGTCACGTTCAAAGGCTTTACCTGGAATCCGAAGTTCGGGCCAGACCCGCCGAGCCACGGGCTCTACCTCTCACCGGACGGCTCGGAGCTCTGGGTGCTCGACGCGCCGAACAGCGTCGTGCACGTCTTCGACCTCGGTCCGCTGCCCAGCGCGCCGCCGCGTCCGGTCGAGAACATCCGCCTGTCGAAGCCCCTTTCCGGAGACCAGAACCCTTGCTCGACGGCGTGCGCGCGCATCGGCTCGCTGATCGGGAGCGCCGATGGTCGCTACGTCTACGTCGGCGACGCGGGCGACGTCATCGACACGCGGAAGCGCGAGATCGTCACGAACCTCGACGCACTCCACAACTCGCGCGTCGCGATCGAGGTTGTCTTCTCGGACGGCAAGCCGTCATATCCGTTTCCGCGCGGCTAGCTTTCGGCTGTGGCACAAGGCCGGCTTCCGCCGCCGCTCCCACCTGAGACTCGGACTGTGGGACAGCTCATTGCGGAGGCAATCAAGCTCTACGGTGCGCGGTTCTGGCCGTCGCTCGCGCTTGGGATTGGCCCGTCACTGCTCGGCATCGGCGCGGCCGAGCTCGCCGATCCGGCGCGCACCGTCCTCGTGCTCGTCCTCGGGCCGCCGGTGATGAGTGCGTCGTACGCGGGCGCGATCGCTCTCGTGCGGCCGATCCATCGCGGCCGGTACCTCCTCGTCGCGCTCGCCGTCGGTTGTATCGCCTTTCTGCCTGTCTGGGTTTCGCGCCTCTGGATCGTTCCGGGCAGCTACCTCATCGCATTCGTCTGGCTCGCGCTGGTGGGGCTGGGAGAGCCGGCCGCGCTCGTCGAGCGCCGCGGCTTCCGGGACGCAATTCGGCGCGGCGTGCAGCTCGCCCGCGCCGACTTCGTGCACACCCTCGCTTCGCTCGCGACACTCGCGATCACGATCTTCCTGACGGGGCTCGTCCTCCTCTTCGCTCTGAGAGAGCTGAGCGACCAGGCTTTGCGCGTCGCCGCGTTCCTCGCCTTCGTCGTGCTTGCGCCGCTGTTCGTGCTCGGCGCGGCGCTGCTGTACGTCGACCAGGCCGCGAGAGTAGAGTCGGGCCGCCCCCGATCGAGGAGGAAGCGCGATGCCGACCTACATTCTGCTCTCGAGCCTGACGGCGCAGGGCGTTCAGACGCTGAAGTCGAATCCTGACCGCCTCCGCGAGGTCAACAAAGACGTCGCAGAGCTCGGCGCTACGGTGCTGCATCAGTGGGCGACGCTCGGTGAGTACGACTTCGTCAACGTCGTCGAGGCGCCCGACTCCGCGACCATCGCGCGCGTGTCCGTCGCGCTCGGCGCACGCGGCAGCACGAAGATCCGCACGCTGACGGCGCTCACGATCGACGAGTTCTTGGCTGCGTTGGGTTAGGCCGACCGGCTCTCGTCGGCGGCGCGGCGCAGCACTGAGATCCCCCAGGCGCGGCCCGACTCGAACAGCTCGTCGGGATCCACCTCGTCGGCCCAGCCCAGGAAGTGCCGCTCGGGATCGTCCGGCGTGGAGCCGTACACGGCTCGCCGGTCGGGCGCGTGGGCCTGCGCGTCGACCGGCTCACTTCGCTCGAGGGCGTCGCGGCGGGCCTCGGCCGCCTCGGCGACGGGTCCTTCTTCGTATCCTCGCGGCACCGGGCCGAGTGTACGCTCAGCGCCGTGCCCGCAGCGCTCGCCGTCAGCGGACTCGTCAAGCGGTACGGCACGATCCAGGCTCTCGGCGGGGTCGACCTGGAGGTCCAGGAGGGCGAGCTCGTCGGGCTGCTCGGCCCGAACGGGGCCGGGAAATCGACGCTCGTCAAGATCGCGTGCGGCCTCGTCAGGCCGACGCGCGGCTCGGCGCAGGTCTGGGGCGCGCGGGCAGGCTCTCGACAGGCCTGCGCCCAGCTCGGGTACCTCGCAGAGCTGTTTCGGTTTCCCGACTGGTCGAGCGCCGACGAGCTGCTCGAGCTACATCAGCGGCTCGCTCGTTCGACCGGCGGTGAGCGCGAGCGGGAAGAGCTGCTCGAGCTCGTCGGTCTCACCGAGGCGAGGCACCGCCGCGTGGAGACGATGTCGAAAGGCATGCAGCAGCGCCTCGGAATCGCGCAGGCGCTCGTGGGCTCGCCCCGCCTGCTCGTGCTCGACGAGCCGACGAGTGCCCTCGATCCGGTCGGACGCCGCACCGTTCGGCGCCTGCTCGAAGAGCTCCGCAGCCGCGGCGTCAGCGTCCTGCTCAACTCCCATCTGCTCAGCGAGATCGAGCTCGTCTGTGACCGCGTTGCGATCCTGCTCGACGGGAAGGTGGTGGCGGCCGGCAGCCCGGCCGAGCTCGCCGATTCGCGCGGCGTCGAGATCGAGACGAAAGACGGCAAGAGAACGTACGAGCAAGCACGGCGCGAGGATCTGCCGCGTCTGATCGCCGAGCTGGTGCGCTCCGGTGAGGAGATCTACGGTGCGCGTGTCCTCACGTCGACGCTCGAGGAGGTCTACGTCGACGCTGTGGGAGGCGAAACGCAGTGACGGGCGTCTGGACGATCGCCGGCTACGGGCTGCGCGAGGCGCTCCGGCGCAGAGTCTTCATCGTCGTCTGCCTGCTCACGCTCGCGTTCCTCGGCCTGTACTGGCTCGGCAACCGCTACACGTTCAACCACGTGCGCGACATCGTGCCGCCGGCAGGAATCGATGCCGAGACGTTCGCAGGCGCGTTCCTGTTCGGGATGGCGATGTTCGGAACGCTGTTCCTCGGGGTCGTGCTCGCAATCTTCTTGACGCTCGGGACCGTGCGAAGCGACGCGGAACGCGGCCTGCTGCAGCCGCTCGTCGTACGTCCGATCGGCCGGTCGACGCTGCTCGTTGCCCGCTTCCTCGGCACCGCTCTCGTCTGCGTGCCGTACGTCCTCGGCGTCTACTTCGCGACGATGGTGATCACCGGCATCGAAGGGTCGTGGTGGCCGGATCGGGTCGTCACGCCGGGCCTCGAGCTCGCCGGTGGGGTGCTGGTCGTCGCGGCGCTCTCCCTGCTGGGATCGGTCTTCCTCAGCTCGATCGCGAACGGGATCGCCGTGTTCATGGTGTTCGGCGCAGGGCTCGTTGCAGGTTTGCTCGACAACATCGGTCACGTGCTGAACTCGGACGGCCTCGTCCATGCGGCCAAGATCGCCGCCTGGGCCGTGCCGTTCGAGGCGCTCTACCAGGATGCGTTGCGCGCGATAACCGAGGAGACGTCCGGCCTCACCGGGTTCCTGCTCAGGCTGGGGCCGTTCGGCGGCGCGGAGCAGGGAGGCGCCGCGCTCAGGCTGTGGTCACTCGCCTACCTCGGGATCATCGGGGCTTTGGCGCTCTTTGGATTCGCGCGGCGCGACCTTTAGCCGACAGCTGCCAGCACGGCGTCCCAGGCAAGCTCCGATGCGACGATGCCGAGCGTGAGGCTGTCGACGGCGTCGTTCTCGACCTCGTTCGTCGTCGCCGCAAACAGGACATCTCCGTCCGTGATCGCGTGAAACGGGTGGATCGCCCGTGCCATCGACGTGTGGACCTGCCTGGCGAGCTGGCGGAGGAGCCACCGGTCGAGGTTCTGGTTCGTCGCCACGACAGTCAGCGTCGTGTTGCCGCCGCTGACGCGGGCCTCGATCCCTTCGACGAGCGCGCGGCGTGCGCCCGTGTCTTGCTGGAAGTGACCCCGGACGACGTTGCCGTCGCGGTCGACGACGGCTCCGACGGCGTTGACGACGGTGAAGACCGCGACACGCGTCGCTCCGACCAGACGAAAGGCAGCGCCTTGTCCACCGGGCTCGGCCAGCTCGAGCCCGAACGTCTTGCCGACGGTCGCGGAGCGGCCGGCGCCTCTCCGGCCGAGCGGGAACCGTCCGGGACGCGCTGCGCGCAGCGCCGCGCGGCCGAGCTCCTTGTCCGGATACACGCCGTTGTCGCGTGGCCCGAAGTCGAAGATGATCGCGCCGGTCACGTCGGCAATCGCGCCCCAGCCCGTGTCGTAGCCGCGCTGCTCGAAGAGCTCGGCGGCGACTCCGGTGCACGCCTCGAGCCCGTAGAGCGAGCCGCCGGCAAGGCAGATCGCGTCGATCCAGTCGAGGTCGCCGAACAGCCCAGGCGAGCCGCCGCGGACGTCGCGCTCGAGCATCGCGCCGCCGTCGAAGTGGAAGACCGTGCATCCGGTCGGCCCCTCCCCGTACTCCGCGACGCCGATCCGGAGCCGCGGGAAGTCGAATCGGAGCTCCGGCCCGGTGAACTCGGTCAGCGGCTCCATGCAACCGCCACCTCCGCTGCGAGTCGTGCGTTCGCGACCACGAGCCGGCGGTTCGCCTCGAGAGTTCGCCCGTCGCTCCGCTCGTGCAGGTACGCAAGGACGAACGGCGTCACCCCCTGGCCGGACACACGCCGGCGCTCGGCCTCGGCGAGCGCCTCTTCGATCAGCGGCTCGACATCGTCGAGGCTCTCGTCCGGCGGCCGCGCGACGAGCAGTCCGCCGCGACCGAGCTCCCAGTGCGTCCGCGCGATGCGTGCGGCCTCGTCTGCCGACTCGACGCGTGCCGGGAGCGCCGGGCCGCCGCCGGCGGAGTAGAACAAGGGGAGGTCGTCGGTGCGGAAGCCGAGCAGCGGGACGCCGAGCGTTTCCAGCAGCTCGACCGTCGCCGGGACGTCGAGGAGCGACTTCACACCTGCCGAGACGACGAGGGCACGCGTGCGGGCGAGCTCGCCGAGGTCGGCCGAGACGTCCGGCGGCTGTGGAAAGCCCCGGTGCACCCCGCCGAGGCCGCCGGTGCCCATGAAGCGAATGCCGGCTGCGCGGGAAACGGCGAGCGTGCCGCCGACCGTCGTCGCACCGACGCTGCCCTGGACGGTGCAGGCCGCAAGGTCGCGCGGCCCGGCCTTGCGCGCCGACGCGTCGAAGCGTTCCAGCTCGACCGATGAAAGGCCGATCCGCACCTTGCCGTCGAGCACGCCGATCGTCGCCGGCACGGCACCCGCGTCGCGCACTGCTTGCTCGGCGGCGAGCCCGACTGCCACACCCTCGCCCGGCGGAAATCCGTGCGCGACGAGCGTCGTTTCGAGCGCGACGACGGCCCGTGCCCCGCGCACCTCCTCGGCGACGACGAGCACGTCTTCGGTTCCCCGGCTCAGGGCAGGGCTCCGAGCTTTGCGACACAGCGCGCGGCGGCGTCGGCCGCGAGCTCCGGGCCGCCGACCAGGAAGCCCGCCGCGAGGGCGTCTCCCGCACCGGTCGCATCGACCACTCGACCGCTCGTCGGAGACAGGTCAGTGCACACCTCCCCGCGCACCGTCGCCCCGCGGCTGCCGCGCTTGACGACGGCTGTCGGCGCGAGGCCGTAGGCGGCACCGACGATCTCCCACTCGGGCTCGTTGGCGAAGATCAAGTCGGGCGCGAGCTGCTCGAGCTGCTGGCGAAATCGCTGCGGTCCATGCTTGCGGATGCTCGTCCACGCCGACAGGTCGACGCTGACCTGCGCGCCGTGCTTCCGCGCGAGCTCCGCGGCATGCTGCGCGGCGGTATCGATCGGGGCAGCGAAGAGTGCGTAGCCCGAGATGTGGAGACGATCGCACGCGAACCAGTCGGGCTCGAGATCTTCGGGTGCAAGTTGCGGCGCCACGCCGCGGTCCGACGCCATCGTCCGCTCGCCGTCGGCGGCGACGATAGAAACGACGACGCCGTTTCGTCCTTCTGCCGGCCCCGCGACCTCCACACCGCGCCGCTCGAGCTCCGCAGTGACGACCCGTCCGGCCGGATCGTCTCCGCGCCTCGCTACGCAACGAGCTTCGGCTCCGAGGGCGGCGGCCCAGGCGGCGACGTTCCCGGCTTGACCACCCGCGGAGGCGATCGTCTCCGCCGAGGCGTCGGCGCCGTCCTCTAGGGGCTCGCCGAGACGCACGACGACGTCTAGCAGCGCGTCCCCGATCGTGACCAGCTTCACCCTAGAATCGTCCCATGGACGGCGAGGGCAGGCGCGACCGTCTCAGCTCGTTCGTCGTCGGCGGGGTCGTCGGGGCGTCGGCTGCACTGGCCGCCGCACGCCGTCGGCGTCGTCGTTCGGCGCCGGCTCGTCGGACGCCGCAAGGCCTGGAGGCATTCGAGGGCGCTCCGTGCTATCGCGAGATCGTCGCGCGGGAACGGAAAGAGCTCGACCTAGAACCGTGACCGCGCCTGGAGCATCGCCTTCAGATTGACGTCCGCGTCGTTGATGCCGAGCCCGCGGCCGAGGCGCATGACCGCCTCGGACACCGCGACGTAGCGCCTCGGCGTTTCGAGCCGCCGGCGCGAGCGGATCACGAGGTACGGCCCGAAGACGCGGCCCTCGAAGGCGGCCGGCGGCGACGGCAGCGCGAACGGGATGGTCTGCCGCTGCCGCACGTTCGTGGTGTCGCTCGCGTCCAGAACCCAGACGCCACGGCCGAGCGGTTCTCGCAGGTCTTTCAGCGCCGAGGCGAAGAGCGCGGGGTCGGCGCGCGGGATGACGTTCCTTGAGAATGCGCGGTTCGATTCCCACGCCTGCAGAAAGAGCGGCTCGTAGCCGAGCAGGACGTCGTCGGCGCGGCCCGTCGTTGCGAGCCACGCGCCGGCCGCCTCGCGCGCGTGCACCTGTGCCGCAGGCACGCCGTCGAACAGCTGCGGTGTTCTCTCGTGCGCCCACCGAACCTCGCCCACGAGCAATGTCGCGAACGCGGCCAGCGCGAGCGCGGACGTGACGGGTGGCCGAGCCCGCGCGAGCTCGACGAGCGGGACGGCGAGCAAGGTGCTGAAGAACGGCAGGGCGAAGATCAGATGGCGCGCCTCGGGCGACGTCGACGAGTTGAGCGTGGCGAGCGTGAACGCAGCAGCCGGAACGACGATGACGCATGCCATCAGGACCAGGCTCTCTCGCCGCCTTCGCCCCAGCAGCACGGCG
The DNA here is from genome assembly GCA_046732275.1 of Actinomycetota bacterium. Taxonomy (GTDB): domain Bacteria; phylum Actinomycetota; class Thermoleophilia; order Gaiellales; family Gaiellaceae; genus 3-1-20CM-4-69-9. The sequence goes on from JBKPMS010000014.1 coordinate 15,879, forward strand.
CCTGCGAGTGCGAGCGCAAGCACCGGAACCAACCATGCGTGGCGGCCTACGGAGAAGTCGCCCGCGACCGACCAGAAGTACCGCAAAACCGACCCGGGCGAGCCGAGCCGCCGGCCGCCGCCGCCGACGCCGACGTCGAAGCGGTCGCGCAGCACGACGTCCGCCCACCAGAACGGCGCGCCGACGAGGACGACCGCCGCCAGCGTGATCGATGCCTCGCGCAGACGTGTCCGTCGTACCACCACAAACAGGACCTGCGCGCCGACGACCAGGACGGCGTACGGATGACTCGCAAGCGTCGCAAGGAGCGTCAGGCCCCAGAGGAAGAACCTGCGCCGCCCACCGAGGTCGAGCGCGGACAGGAGTGCCAGAACTGACAAGAGGCTCGTGAACAGGAACAGGCTGTACATCCGCCCGTAGACGCCGTGGAAGAGCAGCACCCAGGTGCCCGAGGCGAGCGCTGCCGCGACGACGCCGACCATCTGGCCCGCAAGCCGTGCGCCGAGCACCGCGATCAACGGCACGCTCGCGACGGCGAAGACGAGAGAGACGATCCTCAGCTCGGCCAGTCCACCTCCGGCGTGCACGACGCCCCAGGCAAAGAGGAAGTGAAGGGGCGCGCCGCCGCGTTCGGTGACGACCGTGCCCAGCAGGCCCGGGAGAGACTCGCGGCCGACGAAGAGCGCAAGCGCCTCGTCCTCGTGCGGGGGCCAGGCGAGCAAGTACCAGCCAAGCACGGCGGCGAGGGCCGCGGCGATCGCCGCCACGGCACCCCAGAACAGGTACTGCTCGCGCACGCGGGTGTGTGCGCGTCCGTATGTGAGCGTCCGGGCGGCGACCTCGCTCATCGCAACCGTGCCTTCGTCGCAGGTCGGAGCGGCGAGCTCATCGGCCAAGCATTCCCGTTCTCGCGGATGCGCGCGCAGGCTGGAGAAGCCGGTTCCAGTGCTAGCGTCCTTTGTCGCGGTGCCGACGTACGAGTACAAGTGTCCCAACGGAGACGTCTTCGAAATCTTCAAGCGGATCTCGGAGCCCGCCCCCGAAGCCTGTCCGGTCTGCGGCGCCTCTCCGGTGGAGACGGTGCTCTATCCGGTACCGGTCCACTTCCGCGGCTCCGGGTTCTACTCGACCGACTACGGCCGCGGGGGACGGAAGAAGGAGGGCGCCGTAAAGGAGTCGTCCGACGGCAGCGGCGGCGACGCGGGCGAGAAGAAGGACAAGCCGCCGGAGAAAAAGGCCGCCGAGGCCTAGTTTCCAGGCCGCGACGTTAGCCTCGACTGTTGAAGGCCTGGTTCCCGACGACGCACCCGGGACCGTAGGGACCGGATCCCGGCGGCGGAGGCTGAGGCGCGGCGCGGCCCTGCACCATCTGGATCACGGCACGGTTCTCCTCTGAACCGACGATCACCGAAGCGCCGCCGAAGTCGCCGGGCGTGCCGCCGAGGCGGCAATGCAAGGCGTCTCCCTGACCTGCGCGCTTCAGCACCCAGCCGAGCTGGACGAACTGCCAGGCGGAGAGATCGGTCGTCAGCGGCTCGAGCATGTCCTTGCCGTTGAACGGCAGCTTGAAGAACGTGGAGATTCCGAGCAGCTTGCTCATCGTCGCCCGCAGGACCGCCTGTTGACGCTCACCCCGCGTGATGTCGTTGTCGCCCGGGTTGAGCTGGTTCTCGCGGATGCGCGAGTAGATGAGCGCGCGGCGCCCGTCCATGTGCTGCATCCCCTTTGCGAAGCGGTAGCCGCGCCACGTCTCGCAGCGCGCGGCGGTATAGGGACAGTCGAACTTGTTCGAGAGGATCGGCTCACGCACGTTGACGTCGATGCCGCCGATGTTGTCGATCAGGCTCTTGAAGCTCCGGAAGTCGACGAACATCAGGTGGTTGATGTCGAGCCCGGTGAAGTTCCGGATCGTCCGGATCGCGAGCGGCGCGCCGCCTCTCGAGAAGGCGGAGTTGATGCGGTCTTCGCCGTAGCCGGGGATCGGCACGCGCAGGTCGCGCGGGATCGACAGGTACGCGAGCCGGTGCCGACTCGGGTCGGTGTGCAGCAGCATGACCGAGTCAGTGTTGTTGAGCCCGACGCGGCGGTCGTTGTTCTCGAAGTCACGGCCGAGCAACAGGATCGTCGTGGGCTTGTTCAGCAGCAGCCCGCTCTGCTTGTTCAGCGCCGCCGGGACGGCGGGGTCGAGTCGGTTGTTCGCCTTCTCCACGCCGCTTCGGAACGACAGATAGCCGGCGATCGCCCAGGCGATCGTCAGGAGCAGAAGGATGATCAGCCCGACGCCGATTCGCTTCTTCCAGCTCCAGCGTCGTCGCGGCTGTCGGGCCTTCGGCTGTCGCGGCGCGCGGCCGTTCCGGTCGGGACGTGACTGCGGCCGCTCGAGTGGAACCCTTCCCTTCGTGCGGCCGCCGCGATAGACGCGATACGGCTTCTCTCCTGTCGCCATCGAGGCCGTTAGGGTAGCCGGGCGGATTGGACGGACAACACGTCATCGGCGTCGATCTCGGCGGTACGAAGATCCTCGCTGGGATCGTCCACCGCGACGGCCGCGTCGAGCGGCACCGCGAGACGATCACTCCACACACTTCCCAGAACGACCTGCTCGCAGGCCTCGATGCGGCTGTAGAAGAGCTCTTGAGCGACGACACCGCGGCGCTCGGCTTCGGCCTGCCCTCGCCGCTCGACCAGCCGACCGGCAAGGCACTCCAGGCGGTGAACATCCCGCTCGCAGACATCGATTTTCGCAGTCGAATGGCCGATCGCTTCGGACTTCCGGTCGGAATCGAGAACGACGCGAACTCGGCCGCCTACGCCGAGTTTCACTTCGGCGCAGCGCGGGACGTCCAGTCGATGGTCATGCTCACGCTCGGCACCGGCTGCGGCGGGGGCGCGGTCATCGACGGGAAGCTCTATCGCGGCTGGGCGGAGTTCGGTCACATGGTGATCGAGTACGACGGTTTGCCGTGCCAGGGCTCTTGCACTGGTCGCGGGCATCTCGAGCCGTACGTCACCGGGACGGCCGCGACGAAACTCGCGCAGGAGGAGTTCGGCCCAGCCGTCGACGCGCACAGGCTCGTCAGGCTCGCGACCGAAGGGGACACGAGCGCACGCGACATCCTCGACGGGATCGGCCGGTACCTCGGTGCGGGAATCGGAACCCTCGTCAACATCTTCAATCCGGAGCTCGTCGTAATCGGCGGCGGCTTCGCGGCGGCAGGCGACTTCATCCTCGATCCCGCACGCGAGATCGTGCGGCGCGAAGCGCTCGCGCGCGCCGGCTATCGGCTGCAGATCGTCCGCGCCGAGCTCGGCACCTCGGCGGGATTGATCGGCGCGGGGCTCGTCGCCTTCGACGCGCTCTAGGCGTATGCCGCTCGCGGTCTGCGCGACGCCGATCGGAAATCTTCGGGACGTCACTCTGCGTGTTCTGGACGAGCTTCGCTCGGCGGACGTCGTGCTGTGCGAGGACACCCGTCACACGCGCCTCCTCCTCGAGCGGCACGGGATCGAGCAGCCGCGCCTCCTGTCCTACCACGAGCACAACGAGGCAAAGCGGACTGCGGATGTGCTCGCACGTCTAGAGGCGGGCGAGCGGATCGCGCTCGTCAGCGACGCCGGCGTTCCCGGGATCAGCGACCCGGGTGCGCGGCTCGTCGCGGCCGCCCTCGACGCAGGCGTGCCGGTCACGGTGCTGCCCGGCGCGTCCGCCGTGGACACGGCGCTTGTCGCGAGCGGATTTCCGGCCGAGCGCTATCAGTTCCTCGGGTTCCTGCCGCGCAGCGCGAAGGCGCTCGCGGCCTTGTGGGACGAGCTCGCCGCGTGGCCGTACCCCGCCGTCGCGTTCGAGTCGCCGCAGCGGCTGCCCGCCACGTTGCGATCGCTTGCGTCGGCTCAGCCGGAGCGGGCGGTCGCGGTCTGCCGTGAGCTGACGAAGCGGTTCGAGGAGGTGGTGCGTGGCCCAGCGGGCGACGTAGCGGCGCATTTCCCGGAGCCGCCGAAGGGAGAGATCACGGTCGTTCTCGGGAGTGCGTCGGCCGTGAGTGGCCAGGACGAGTCGGAGGCCGCTGTTGCTGCGGTGACGGAGCTCGTCGCGGCCGGACTGCCGCGGCGTCGGGCGGCGGAGGTCGTCGCGCGACTCACCGGGGCGTCTCGGAACGAGCTCTACCGCCGTACTTTGTAGCCAGTATTGACAACAGATGCTCACCCTTGCTACGGTCGTTTCGTTCTCATTTCAGGCAACAAGGAGGAGACGATGCGACGACTGGTGGTCCTGTTGGTGTGTGCGTTGGCGCTACCGGTTTCGGTCGCGAAGGCGTGGACCTGGCCGGTGGAGGGTCCTGTGCTGCGGTCGTTCGCGTTCGATCGCGCGCACCCGTACGCGGGGGGCCAGCATCGTGGTCTCGACATCGGGGCACCGACGGGAAGCGCGGTCCACGCGCCTGCAGCGGGAGTCGTCTCGTTCGCCGGCACGGTGCCGTCGGGAGGAAAGACCGTCTCCATCCAGTTGCCGTCGGGCTACACCGCAACGCTCGTCCACCTCGGGACGATTGGCATCACGCGCGGTGAGCTCGTCGGAGAGGGATCTGTGGTAGGCACCGTCGGCCCGAGCGGCGTCGTCGACCTTGCGGAGCCGTTCGTCTACTTCGGCCTCCGCCTGACCGCCGACGAGCAGGGCTACGTCGATCCGTTGCCTCTGTTGCCGACGCGGACGGCCCCGGTTGCGCAGCCCGAGCCTCCCGTCGCAGCAGCATCCGCTCCGGCATCGCCGGCGGCGCCCGCGGAGACGCCGGTGAGGTCGAAGTCCGCAGATCCTCCGCCGCCGCCGGTCCAGGCCCCAGCGCCACGGGCGGAAGCCGTCGCCTCGGAGGGAAGCAAAGACGCGGGCGCCGAGGAAAGCGCGCCTGCCGAGGAGACCGCGCCTGCCGAGGACGTCGGCGCGGCGTCGGATGCCGCCGGCGCCGAGCCTGCGGCGGCCGGCACGCTCGAGCGGCGGACGGTCTCGTCGAGGGAACACGCGTCGCACTCGCAGGCGCGGTCGACGCGGCCGGCCACGCGCGCAGGCGCGGGTGTCGCGGTCGATCGCGCAGCGTCCGATGAGATGCGTGAGACGCGTAGCCCAGAGCGATCTTCGATCTCGGCAATAACGACGCATCGCGCCCGCTCGGACTCGTCGGCACCCCGGACG
>JBKPMS010000015.1:0-5644 GCA_046732275.1 Actinomycetota bacterium
GGCCCTGGTCTGTGCCGATGACGACGACCGCGAGGAGGATGCCCGGGCCGATGAAGTTCGTGAGGCCGTAGAGGAAGGCGGCCGTCCTCAGGAACGGACGACTCCAGAGAAAGCCGAATCCGGCCGTAAGTTGCGCGCGCAGCGGAGCGGTGTCTCGCTCACGTTCCTCCTGGAACGGCGTGCGCATCGCCAGCACCGAAAGCGTCGAGAAGGCATACGAGACGGCGTCGACGACGAAGGGCAAAGCACCGCGCCGCCGTGAAGAGAGCGCCGCCGAGCGGCGGCCCGGCGAGCTGAACGGCAGCTTGTCGTCCGGTCTGCGTCGCCGTTGCCGCCGGCAGTTGCCGCGCCGGCACGACCGCGCGCAGCGCGCCCACCTGCGCGGGACCGAAGACGGTTGCGCCCGCACCCTCGGCGAACGCGACGATCACGATCAGCCAGAACGGGTCCTCGCCGGCGAGGATCGCCGCCGCCAGCACGCTAAGCGCAACGACTCGCACGCCGTCGGCGCCGATCATCAGCAACTTCCGATTCCAGCGGTCGGCCGCAAAGCCTGCAGGCAAGGCGAAGAGCGCCGTCGGAAGAATCCGCGCGAACCCGACGAGGCCTGCCTTTGCGGCGGATCCGGTAACCGCGAGCACGAGGAGCGGGTATGCGATCGAGCTCAGCTGCGTGCCAGCGCTCGAGAGCAGCTGCCCGGCCTGGAGGAGAATGAAGTCGCGGTTTCTGCGAAGAGGAACCGCGCTCACGCGGCGACATGGTCGCGCCACGACCACCGCGGCTCGTAGCCAAGCAGCCTGCGCGCCTTGTCGATGGCGAGGAGCGAGTCGAACTCGCCCTCCGTCGGCCGATACTTGACCGACGGATAGACCTCGGCCATCAGTTCCGCACTAGGGCGATTCATGACGGTGTCTGCCGCAGCGACGATGAAGTGCTCCGCGCCGACGTCGGCGTCGAGCGCAAGCCGACAGCTTTGTGCGACGTCACGCGCGTCGACGTAGCCCCAGAGGTTCCAGCGGCGCAATGCCGGGTCGCTCCAGAAGGAGGGAAACCGCTCATAGTCATGCGGCTCCATGATGTTCGAGAACCGGAGTGCGACGTGCGGAGCTCCCGTCCAGCGATGGAGCTGGCGCCCGAGCTCTTCCGCGAGGAGCTTCGAAAGCGCATAGCTCGACTCCGGACGCGGCGGATGCTCTTCGTCGATCGGCGCGTATGCGGGCGGCTCGCGCTCGAACGGCAGCCCCAGGATCGTCTCGCTCGATGCCCAGACGACGCGATCGAGCCCGAGCAGGCGCGCAGCCTCGAAGACGTTGTACGTGCTGAGCATGTTCGCCCGGAACGTTGCCGAGGCGGTGTGGATGTTCGGTGCTGGGATGGCCGCGAGGTGGACGACCGCGTCCACTTCGGCGAGGCATTCGACCGTCTGCCCGAAGTCCGTCAGGTCCGCAAGAAGGAACGGCGCCTGCGCCTCATGGGGCGGAACGACGTCGACCGCAAGCAGGTCGTGGCCGTGCTCGAGGAGGTCGCGGACAACGGCGCGGCCCGCCTTTCCGCTCGCCCCCGTCACCACCACCTTCACGTCGGCGAAGGTTACGACGTGCGAGCGCTGCCCTCTGGGCCAAGATCAGGCCCCGCAGGCAAGTGCGCCTGCAGGACCCGATCGCAGCGCCCGCTAGCCGTTGTCGTCGTTCGCAGCGGCCTGCGCGGCAGCTTCCTCCGGGCTCAGCCGGATCACCTGCTCGCAGCCGCGGAACCTCGCGGGGTCATGCCGGATCACATAGGCGACGTCGTAGCCCGGCCCGCAGTTGAGGATGTCCGGCAGATTGTCGTTCGCGAGCGCGTGGAGGATGTCGTTCCCAGGCCCGTCGTACTGGACGTCGGCACCGGCGCCCGCCCACGTGACGTCGTTGCCCTCACCGGTATGGATGGCGTCGTTGCCGGGGCCGCCGCGAACGACGTCGTTGCCGCGGCCACCGTAGACGACGTCGTTTCCGTCGTGGGCGCGGATGTTGTCGTTCCCGGCACGGCCGTAGATGAGATCGGGGCTGGGAGTGCCGTTGAGCGTGTCGGGGCCGTTCGTGCCGCGGATGAGGTCGAGACTCGCTGCCGAGGCCGCAGCGACAGCGACGAGCGCGGCCGCGACCCCCAGGACGATCAACTTCGCTTTCACTGTGGACCTCCGGGTCGAGGATCGATGACGCGCCCGTTATCCCAAGCGCGTATGTGCGCGGCATGAGCGCTGCGTAAGTTGGCGTCAGCTGTGCGTAAACGCGTGTAAACCGTCGCGCTGCTCTGCGCCGGGGGTCAGCGGCAGACGAATGGTGAACTCGGTGCCCGTCGCGGAGGCGCGCACCTGTGCCTCGCCTCCCATCGCCTGGGCAAGCTCGCGCACGATTGCGAGGCCGAGACCCGTGCCGACGGGCCGATGCCCGTTGTACTTCCGGTAGAGAAAGAAGCGCTCGAAGGCACGCGGCACCTCCTCCGGCGCGATGCCGGGGCCGCTGTCCTTGACACTGATCTCGCCTGGTCTAGTGGCGAGCGCAACTGTGCCTCCGGATGGAGTGCAGCGCAGCGCGTTCTCGACGAGGTTGGACACCGCCTGCAGCAGGCGGTCGGGATCCGCGGTGGCGAGAGCGTCAGATCCCGGCTGAAGCTCGATCCGCACTCCGAGTTCCCGGGCACGGGGAGCGTGGCGCGCCGCGGTTTCACGGGCGATCTCCGTTAGATCGAGGGTGTGGGGATGGATGTCGAATCGCTGCTGGTCTAGTCGCGCCAGGTTGATCAGGTCCGCGATCAGGCGCTCGAGGCGCGCCGCTTCCGCACGGATCACCTTCACCGCGTGGTCAGGCTTCAGGACGCCCTCGTCGAGAGCCTCCGCGTAGCCGCGAATCGCCGTCAGCGGCGTTTTCAGCTCGTGGCTCACCGACAACAGGAACGACCGCTCGGCCGCGCGAGCGCGGGCCAGGTCGCCGGCCATCGTGTTGAAGGACTCGGCGAGGCCGCGCAGCTCGGTCGGGCCTGCGAGCGGTAGCGGCTCGGGTGCGTCGCCGTCGGCTAGGCGTCTGCTCGCGCGCGCGACTCGCAGCACGGGGCGGGCGATGTTGCGTGCGAGCATCGCGGCTACCGCGGCTGCCAGCAGGCAGCCGATTGCGCCGGCTGCGGCAAGGGCGAGCCAGAACGGCCGGCTCTCGGCACGGACGGAGCTTGCCGTCCGCAGGAGCACTACGGTGTCCGGACCGCTCATCCTGGTGGCGTACAGGTATTCGCGGTCGTTGATCGTGATCCGCCCCGTGGGGCTTCCGGGGAGAAGCAATCGCGCCTGCTTCTTCGGGAGGATCGAGAGGCGCTCGTCCTGGGTGGCCAAGAAGCGGCCGAACTGGCCGGCCGCGGGGTGAAGGTTCTCGTTCGCGAGGAGCGCGACCTGCCGCTGAAGACCGCTGAACGCGGCGTGCTCGAGCGACCTTCGTACGAGGTACGCGCCGACGAGGAGCGAGATCGACACGGCCGCGAGGACGGCTGCGCCGATCGCGAGACGCAGTCGTGTCTGGAGTGACGTCACGCCTCCTAGGCGGCGCGGCCTTCGAGGATGCGGTAGCCAACGCCGCGGACGGTCTGGATGAGTTCCGGCCGACCGAGCTTTTTCCGCAGCTGTGCGACGTGGACGTCGACTGTACGCGTGCCGCCTGCGAACGACACACCCCAGACGCGATCGAGCAGTCGGTCGCGGGTGACGACGTGCCCGGCATGCCGGGCGAGCTCCGCGAGGAGCTCGAACTCGAGCGTCCGCAGCGCCACGGCCGTCCCGTCGAGCGTGACGCTCCGGCTCCGGAGATCGACGCGTAGCCCGTCGAGCTCGATCATCGACGTATCCAGTGGCGCCGGGTCGGCCCGCCGCAGAACCGCGCGCACACGCGCCACGAGCTCGCGCGGCGAAAACGGCTTGGTGATGTAGTCGTCGGCGCCGAGCTCGAGGCCGACGATGCGGTCGGCTTCCTCGTCGCGAGCGGTCAGGATCAGGATCGGAACGTCTCCCCTACCGCGAAGCCGGCGACAGAGCTCGAAGCCGTCTGCGTCGGGAAGACCGAGATCGAGCACGACGAACCGGGGCTTCCGCCGCTCGACCGCCTCCAGTCCGTCCCCGGCAGTGCATTCTCGGACTACCTCGAATCCAGCCTGCTGGAGGTATGCCTCGACGAGCGAAGCAATCGCGTCGTCGTCCTCGATTACGAGCGCGATGCCGCTCACGGCCGGAGCACCGTCACGGAGATCACGAACCTCCCCATGTGATCGACCGCCGCCACGTCGCCGCGGCGAAGGCGCAGCAGGCGGACGCGCCTGCCGTTGAGCGTGATCTCGGTCGAGCGGTTGACGCGAAATCTCCTCCGGCTCCCATCGAGCTCGCGGATGACGAATCGCGGCGGTGCCACGCGCACGACGATGCCCCGGTCGACAGCTTTGTCGGCGGCGGCGCCCGACGACGCAAAGACGAGGGCAGCGCAAAAGGGCACGAGCCAGAGGCGTCGCATGTCCGGATGCTGGCGGGGCCGCGTCAGGGCGGCATGTGGTCTGTGTAAAGCGAACGTAAAACGGGCCGCGCTACGTATAGCCGCGTGTGGCCGCGTACTCGTCGGCGACGCGCTTCGGCACCGTGAAGGCCCAGGCATCTTCGACGAGGTCGCGCATCTCGTCCGCGTCGATTGCGTCGAGGCGGACGTGAACCCAGTGATAACGCAGATCGGACTGGCTCGGGAGCGAGAACTTCTCGGGCTCGGACTCGACGAGCGCGTTCCGCCACTCCTTCGGGAACGCAAAGCCCATCGTCGAGCCGTCGCGTGAGAAGGCCAGGTAGACGATGCGGCCGACTCGAAACTTCACGCGGCCGCGCACGCAGGCCTCGCTGCTACGAGGAAGCGTCCGCGCGAACACCTGCACCTCGTCCATCGTCACCATGGCGCCCGTGGCGACGTTACCGGCTGTTCCCCGGCAGTTACCGCAGAATTGGCGCGAGGCAGCACACTCGAGGTGAGGGTGGCTATGGGGCGACACCAGAGTCGACGTAATGGAGATCCGTTGGCCGCGGCCGTCGAGAGGCTGGGCAAGCGCAGGAGTCGCCCGAAGGCCACCACGGTCCTGAAGCAGTACGAGCTCCTTCGGGCCGAGGTCACAACGTCTTTGCAGTTGCAGCAACAGATCCTCACTTTCGGCATTGCCACGATCGGACTGCTGGCGGGGGCCGCGTTCGTCGGGAACGCGGATGCGCACCGGAGCGATCTCCTCGTGATCTTCGTGCCGCTCGTCGCCTACCTGGCCGTGACCATTTGGTTCGCCGAGGTAATGCGGATGCTCAGAGCCGGCGCATTCATGCTGATCCTCGAGAAACGGCTCGACAACTGTGGCGATGGCTCCCTGACGTGGGAATTCGTCGTTGCCCGCGGACGTCCGCAAGGCGCGCTGTCAAAGCCCTATCTCCTCACACGCGATCCCGATCAGCTCCGCTTGATCGCAGTGACGCTCCTCTTTCTGACGCTCGCTGCGGCGTCGATCGTGCTGGGATGGGCCAACGCCTCCACGGGCAGACACGTCTTCGCTGTCGTCGTCGGAGTTGTCGCCGTGACGGTGCTGTTTCGCCTGTTCCACCTGCGCG
>JBKPMS010000016.1:0-17393 GCA_046732275.1 Actinomycetota bacterium
GGCGAGCACGATCGGCAGCACCGGGAGGATGCACGGAGTGAACGCGGTGAGTACGCCCGCCGCGAACGCGATCGGGACGAGAACGACCATCTTCTCTAGTCGAGCTTACGCAGCGGGCGTTTCAGCCGGTTCTCGCTGGGCGGCCGCTTTCCCGTCAGCTGCCTGGGGCGCAGCGCCGTCTCCTGCCGGGCTCTGCGCGGGACCTTGGCCTTCTGTCGCACTCTGCTGCTGCTCCTCCTGCCGGGCCGCCTGGCTCTTCTTTCGCCGTCGGCGCTTCCGCCGGCGTGATCGGCTGGAGGCGAGCTTCGGCTGCGGCAGATTCTCGGCGAGGGCCCCGGCGACTTCGTGCAGAGAGCCGAGTCGCTCGCGGGCGGCCTCGATCAGCTGCGTCGCCCGCGGCGTGTAGCCCTCGGCCGAGGCAAGAAGTGCGGCCGCGACCGGGAGCGGAAGCTCCAGGGCCGCGTTGACGAGCTTCGCCGCGTTCTCCTCGTGACGGTGACCGCGCGAGTTGGCGAGCGCGCCGAGCAGGCGCTTCGCTTCCGGAAACTCGGCGCTGGCGCGGCGGTCCTGCAGCTTGCGCGAGGCGCGCGCGAGCCGCCAGGTCCAGCGGGCGAGGATCTGTTCCGGTGCGTCGGCCTTGCCCTCCGCGATCGCTCGCAGCAGGATGCGCACGCCGCCCATGCGGTCCTTCTCCCACGTAGGCGCCTGCGTCACGAGCGTGACGAGGTCGTCGAAATCGGCGCGCTCGACGACCATCGAGGCGCGGTCGGAGAGCGCGATGATGCGGAGGCGCCGGTTCGGGTTCTCGGCTGCGCAGGTTGCGAGGAACTGCTCGAGGCAGGCTTTCGACGCGCCGCGCGCGGTCAGCTTCTCCACGAACGCCGCTCGTTCGTCGAAGCGGATTTGCCGGCCGGCGATCGTCGCCCAGTAGCGCTGCTCGTCCTCGTCCAGGTACTTCGGGTCGATGCGCTGCCACTCTCGCGTGATCACACCGAGCCGGCGCCGGACGTCGGGCGTGACGGGGACGAGCCACGGCGCAGGTGTCAGCTTCCGTCTGGCGCGCCGCTGCACTCGCCGGCGCGGTGCAGGCGTGACGCGCGCTCCCTCGCGGTAGAAGTCGGCATCGAGCAGTGAGTGCAGGGAGATGACGCGCTCGTTGTGCGTCGCAGCCTTCGGGACGAAGTCGACGACGATCCCCGCCTCCTTGCGCGGATGCGTCCGCATGATCCTGCCGATCCGCTGCTGGTACACGCGCCGCGACGCGGTGGGCGCCAGGTGCATGCACACCGTTGCGCGAGGGGAGTTCCAGCCCTCGGCGAGCAGCATCGCGTTGATCAGGACGTTGATCTCGCCGCGTTCGTAGGCTGCGAGCGTCTCGGCGAGACGGACCGGCGGCGTGCGTCCGGAGACCGCTTCGGCTTTCAGTCCGGCGGCGCGGAACTCCTTCGCGAGGTTGTACGCGTGATCGACGCCGGCCGCGTACACGATGCCCGGCGTGTTGTCGAAGCGGTCGCGGTAGAGCGACGCGGCCGCCTGGTTCAGTGCCTGGTGGTCGAGGGTCTTCGCGAGGATCTCCTGGTCGAAGTCGCCGCCGACGATAGGCACCTGGTTGATCGCGGCCACGGGCGGGACGCGGAGGTCGCGCAACGGCGCGATCAGCCCGCGTCGCGCTGCGTCCTGGAGCGGCAGGTCGTCGACGGACGCCGGGAACACGTCGGACACCTGCTTCGCGATCAACTGCTCTGTCGCGGTCATGCCGATGTAGATCGGCTCCGGGAACGAGCGGATGGCCTTGCTCGTCTTCTCGCCGAGCGCCGTGTGCGCCTCGTCGCAGATCACGAGCTGGTAGGCGTCGCGCGATAGCAGGTCCTGGTGCCGCGCAAACCACGCGTAGGTCTGGATGGTGAGCGGGTTTCCGCCGCGCAGCGGCTCCTTACCGGGCTCGATCGGCGGCGTGAGGCGGTCGCCGTAGCCCTCCGTCGTGAGGTCGCGCTGGAACTGCGAGACGAGCAGGCGGCGGTGCGTGAGTATCAGCACGCCGAGCGTGCGCGCCGCCTCGACAAAGCCTGCAGCGGCGATTGTCTTGCCGGAGGCCGTCGGGTGACGGAAGCGATAGCGGCGGACCGCGCCCGGGTCGGGGCCGGTGAACTCCTCTTCGCGCTCCTCGTCGAGGGCTTCCTCGCCCGGGTCTTCAACGGCCTCGTCGTCTTCGTCGTCCACGGCCTCGACGGCGGCGCCGTTCCCGTTGCCGTTCTGCTCCTCGGCCGCGAGTTCGTTCGCTGCGATCAGCTCCGTGAGCATTCCTGCCAGCGCATCGACCTGGTGACGGCGAAGCTCGGTGCCGGAGGCGAGGTGCGGGCGGTCCTCCGCAAGGACGCGCTCGAGTCCCAGCATGAGGCCGTATTTCACCTTCCACGCGGGGGAGGGCTGCCGGCGGCCGGCTTCGATCTCGACGAGGGCGTCGTCGAGCGCGCGCCGGCGGGAGGTCCCGGGCGCCAGAACTCTGGCCGGGTCTTCGCCTTCCCGAAGGAAAGGCTCACCAGCCCAGGCTTCTGCTCGGAGGGCGGCGGCCGATAGGCCGTTCGGTGCCTCCGACACTGTCGTCGGCTGCTCTTTGATCTCCTGCATGAACGCAGCGCTCCGACGCGCTGCAACTGTCAAGAAAGGACGACCCCGCGACGTTCCCCTAGGCGGTGGTCGTGCCGGAAGTATATCGACCGCGCTGCTACGTGCCGAGGGCTAGCCGCCGAGGCCTCCGAAGACCGCAAACGGGTTTTGCGGCTGAACCTCGTAAACGAGCTCCCCTCCGGGCTCGACACGGCCGTGCACGCGCCGCGCGAGCTCGACGGCCTGTTCCCTCGTCGCGGCGCCGACGATCACGTAGTTGAACGTCCGTGAGACGTCGTAGCCCTCGGCGCGCAACTGCTCGGCGAGGTCGTGGGCATCGCCGAGGTTCTCCGTCTCCACCCGGACCTCCCACGGGGCGTAGCCGCGCTCGAGCAGCTCCTCCTCCACATCGCCCGTGTCGGGATCGTCGTCCCAGCGCTCCTCCTCTCGGAGCCAGCGCTCGAGGACAAAACGCTTTGGCGTGAGATCGGCGTCCTGAAGCTCCTGCTCCACCACCTGCCTCGCCTGGTCGGCCTGCATGCCGGTCGAGGCGTAGACGAAGATGGTGTCCTCGTCCTGCGAGACGGCAAGGCGATGCGCGCGAAGCTCCTCGGCGAGGTCTTCGGCGTCGCTGCGCGCGAGGTGGAGACGTTCGAGCAGGCCGCGTGCCCCCTCCTCGTCGGGCAGCTCGATGCGAACACGCCAGTCGTCGTGAGCCATGCCGCTAAGCCTACGTCGTGCGCTTTCCGCGTGGGTTTGCGCGACGTGGTGTTTCGGTGCCTGGCACCGGGACATGGCCGCGTGAAAAGCACCGCCTGTGCAGGGTGAACGGACGCGGCGTCACACTTTCGGCACAGTTACGTATGACTTACGTGACGGTGCCTGTCACCGGGGGGAGCCGGTTACGCCGCGGGCGCCTTGGTCATGTCCGCGAAGGTCTGCCCGAAGAGGCGCTCCGACATGCCCATCTGGTCGAGGTGCTTTGTGATCCCTCCGAGGAAGAACGGCCAGCCCGCGCCGAGGAGAAGCGCAGTGTCGACGTCGGCAGCCTCCCGGACGACGCCCTCCTCCAGGAGATGGTGGATCTCGTCGGCGACCGCCTCGAGGATCTCCTCCACGATCTGATCGCGGGTCCACGGGGCATCCTCGAGCACGACCGGGTCGCCGCCGGCCGCGATCGACTCGAGCGCCGGCGACAGGGGGAAACGGTCCGGGAAAGCGTCGTGCATTCGCTCCAGGACGTGATTCGCGACGCGCGGCCCGACCATCTGCAAGAGGACCGACGGCGCCATCGGCATGCCCAGCGACATCACGGCCTCGTCGACCTCCTCGACCGGAGTGCCGTGCTCGATCGCGTCCATGATCACGCGCGTCATTCTCGTCAGCACCCGGTTGACGACGAACCCGGGCGCATCGTCCACGAGGATCGGGCGCTTGCGAAGCTGCTCGCCGACCGCCCACACCGTTGCAAGCGCCTCATCGGACGTCTCTTCGCCGCGGACGACCTCCAACAGCGGCATCACGGCGACCGGGTTGAAGAAATGCATCCCCGCGACGGGCTCCGGCCGGCGGAGGTCTGCTGCCATCTCCGAGACGGACAGCGCCGACGTATTCGTGGCGATGACGCATTCGTCCTGGACGACCGACTCGAGCTCGGCGAGGACCGCCTTCTTGACACCGAGGTCCTCGAAGACGGCCTCGAGCACGAGATCGCAGTTGGAGAAGCCCTCGTAGCCGGTTCCGCCGGAGACGAGCGACGCGAGGAAGCGTGCCTTTGGCTCGTCGCGCCGTTTGCCTGCCTCCGCGGCGATGTCCTTGATCGCCTCGTCGACGATCTCCTGCTTCACGTCGCGGATCACAAGCGGCACCTCGAGGCTGCGAACGAAGAGAGCTGCGATCTGGCGAGCCATCAACCCCGCTCCCACGATCCCGACCTTGCGCACGTCGCGCGGGGGAGCCGTCGGCTTCGACGGGTGTCTCTTCGCGCGCTGCTCGACGAGCTGGAACGAATAGATCGACGCCTGTGCCTGCGGACCGGGAAGCAGCTCGCCGATCGCCTCCTCCTCCCGGCGATAGCCCTCCTCGAGCGACCAGCCGCGCGCACCCTCGATCAGCTCCAACGCGACGTACGGGGCGGGCGCCGCTCCGTGAACCGCATCGTCGATCGCCGTGCGCGCGCGCCGGAACACCGTTTCGGCGTCCGACCAGTCCGCCTCCGCCCGGGAGAGTGGACGCTCGGCCAGCTCCAACGCAAACGCCAGCGACTCGTCGACGAACTCGGCTGGCTCGAGCAAGCGGTCTGCAATCCCGAGCTCCACGACCTCCGCCGCCTTCAACATCCGGTTCTGCCGCAAGGGGTTGGACACGATCACCTTGATCGCCGCGTCGGGCCCGACGAGACGCGGCAGCAGCTGCGTCCCGCCCCAGGCGGGAAAGAGACCGAGGAACACCTCGGGGCAGGCGAAGTGGCGAACGCCCGTCGAGATCGTGCGCGCCGTGCAATGGACCGCCAGCTCGACGGCGCCGCCGAGGCACGCTCCGTTGATCGCCGCAACGGTCGGGAACGGGAGGGAACGCAGCCGGGCGAACAATTGATGTCCTGCGCGTGCGCCGGCGGTCGCGCGCTCGCGCGTGACTCCCGGGAACTCGGTCATGTCCGCGCCGGCGCCGAAGAAGAACGGCTTGCCGGTGATCACCGCCGCGCGATAGTCGCCATGCTCGAGCTTCGCCAGCGCCAGCTCGAACGACTCGAGAGCAGCCGCTCCGAAGAAGGTCGGCTTCGTCCAGTCCACGCCGTTGTCGATGGTGACGAGCGCGACGTCGCCGGCGCGCGTGAGCTTGAACTCAGTGACCGGCGCCAATGTTCTCCCAGAGCAGCGCCGCGCCCATGCCCATGCCCACGCAGAGCGCCGTCAGGCCGTAGCGGACGTCGGGCCGCTCCCTGAGCCCGTAGGCGAGCTGCGCCATCAGCCGCACGCCGGTCGCCGCGAGCGGGTGCCCGCATGCGATCGCCCCACCGTACGGATTGAGCCGCTCGTCCTCCGGATCGACTCCCATCCCGTCGCACCACGTGAGCACCTGCACCGCGAACGGCTCGTTCAGCTCGAAGAGCCCGATGTCGTCGAGCGTGAGCCCTGTCTGCTCGAGCACGCGCCTCGTCGCCGGAATGGGGCCGATCCCCATCAGCTCGGGCTCGACCCCGGCAAACGCAAACGCGACGAGGCGCATCCTCGGCTCGAGGCCCAACTCCGCCGCCGTTGCCTCCGCCGCGAGAAACGCCGCCGTCGCGCCGTCCGTCACGCCCGCAGAGTTGCCGGCGGTGACGCGGCCGCGCGCGCGGAACGGCGTACGGAGGTCGGCGAGCCCCTCCATCGACGTGTCGGGACGCAGGAACTCGTCTCGGTCGGCCGCCTTCCAGCCCTCGTCCGTGAACACGGTCATCGGAACGACGGTCTCCCGCATGACGCCGTTCTCCCACGCCGCGGTCGCGCGCTGCTGAGAGCGCACCGCGAACGCGTCGGCGTCCTGCTTCGTGATGTGTGGGAAGTGGTCGTGCAGGTTCTCGGCCGTCGCGCCCATCGTCACGGCGGATGTGTCGACCAGCCGTTCGGCGACGAACCGCGGGTTGAAGTCGACCTCCTCGGCCATTGGGTGGTGACCCATGTGCTCGACGCCGCCGGCGAGGACGACGTCGCAAGCCCCGAGCGCGATCTCGCCGGCGCCGGCCGTCACGGCGGTCAATGCCCCGGCGCACATCCGGTCGACGGCGAAGCCGGGGACGGACTGCGGAATTCCCGCGAGCAGCGCGACGTCTCGCCCGAGCGTCAACCCCTGGTCTCCGACCTGAGCGGTCGCCGCGAAGATGACGTCTCCGATCCGGTCGACCGGGATGCCCGGGTTGCGCCGGATGAGCTCGCGCACGACTTTCACCGCCATGTCGTCGGCGCGCGTTCGCCAGAAGATGCCCTGCGGCCCTGCGCGGCCGAACGCCGTGCGTACCCCGTCGACGAACACGACCTCCCGGCGCTCCACGGCGCCGATCCTACGCAGCGTTCTCGAGCTCGGAGCGGAGATCCTCTCATAAGCTCCGGCCGTGGCGGACTGGAAGCAGCACGCGCGGCGCGAAGGGCAAAGGTATCGCGACGGCGAGAGACGACTACCGAGAGCCGAGGATCCGGACGCACGCCAGCGTCAGCTGACCCGTATGGGAAATGCGGCCGCCGGGGCCGGGCTCGCCGAGCTCATGGACGGCAAGACGCAGTCGGCCCGAGAGTGGTTCGAGCGCGCGGCAGCGCGCTACCACGAGAGCTACGACGACGCGCCACCCGCGAGCTGGGGTCGTCCGATCGGAATACTGAAGGCCCGCGTGCTCGCCCGCGACTGGGACCGAGCAGCCGCCGACGCCGACTGGACGCTCCAAGAGGACGCTGCAGAAGCCGAGTCGCCGATCGGCCGTTACGCAGCCTGCCTCGCGCTCCTCGTCCTCGGCCAAGGCGAAGAGGCGCGGCCGATCGCCGACGGCCTCCGCACGTCCGCGGACTTTCCGTCCGACGTCGCCGACGCGTTGGCGATGATCGCCGCGGAGGACCCCGTCGGCTACATCGAGGCGATCGAGGCCGTCCTCGAGTCCTTCGAGGCACGTGACGAGTACCTGGAGGACCTGCCTGTTGCCGACACGGTGATCGTGCTTCAGGCACTGGCGGATCGGCGCGGCATGGCCGCCGAGCTCAGCTCGCCGCTCCTGCCTGTTTAGTCCTGGTGCGCCGGCGTGTGCGCGAACATCGTGATGACGATCTTGTCGGCGTCGTCGTCCTCGCGCTCGCGCGCTTCTTCGAGCCATTTGCCCATGAGCTGCGTCGCATGCTCGGGTGACAGCTTGACCTCGAGCTGCGCACCCCGGAACTTCCCCTCCGCCGAGTAGAGCTCGTGCGCACGCTGAACCTGGTCGATCATCGCGGCCTGGAGATCGCTCGCGCCGCCCGCGGCGAGCAGCTCAGGTGAGACGCGGAAAACCTTCGCAACGGCTCGATACGGCTTCTCGCGCCCGCCGCGGTCGCCATTCGCGAGCTCGATCAGCCCAGCCTTCAGCAGCATCCGAACGTGAAAGTGGAGGTGGCCGGGATCGACGCCGAGTCGCTGCGCGAGCTCTCTATTCGTGAGCTGCCAGTCGTCGTCCTGACCGAGCATCTCGAGGACGCGCACCCGCAGCGGGTGCCCCAGCGCCTTCAGCTGCTCCGGCTTGTCGAGTACGAGGGTTTCCTGCAACGGGGCCCACCCTTCTGTCCCACGGAGGTTCTACATATAGGAATGACCCTGTCAAGCTTAGAGCTTCGCTGCAGCAGCCCGATCGAGGATTGCAGTCGTCCTGCCGACCTTCGATCGAACCAGGCTGGCCGGAGTCGCGTCGCTCGGCTCGTCGTGGAACGCCCGGCGTGTGGCTTCGGCCTTCGCCTCTCCCGTGATCAGGAACAGGAGCTCGCGGCCGGCCGCCAACGCCGGGATGCTGAGCGTGACTCGGTCGACGAACGGCTCGAGCTGCGCCTCGGCCGGGAGGACGCGCTCCTGCCGCCGCAGCGCCGCCGCATTCGGAAAGAGCGAGGCGGTATGTCCGTCCGGGCCTATCCCGAGAAGGATCAGGTCGAGCGTCTCCTCATCAAGCTGACGGTCGTAGTCCGCCGCCGCAGCCTCCTTGCCGAGCTCGCCCTTGATCCTGTGTACGGCAGCGGGCGACCGCTCGATGCGGTCGAGGAGCGCGCGCTTCGCCATTCCGTAGTTCGAGTACTCGTGCTCGGGAGGGACGCAGCGTTCGTCTCCCCACCAGAGGCGCGCGCGGCTCCAGTCGGGCTCGCGCTTCGCTGCCTCTTCGTACGCAAGCTCGGGCGTAGACCCGCCGGTGAGCACCACGTTGCCGCCCTCACGCGCTGCGCGGGCGAGCCTCTCCGCCATGACTGCGGCCGCCTCCTTCTCGTCGTCGACGACGACGAGCTCGACGTCGCTCACAGCTCGCCCGCTGCCAGCTCCCGAGACCTTTCCATCGCTGCCTGTATGGCATTCAGAAAGGCCGCGCGCACGCCCGCCTGCTCCAGCTCGCGGATGGCGCGAATGGTCGTCCCGCCCGGCGACGTGACCGTCTCGCGCAGCTCGACCGGATGCATCTCCTCGTCGCGCAACAGCTTTGCCGTGCCGAGCATCGTCTGAACCACGAGCTGCGTGGAAGTCTCGCGGCCGAGGCCGAGCAGGATCCCCGCTTCGATCATCGCCTCTGCCAGCAACGCAAAGTACGCGGGTCCCGAACCGGACACGGCCGTGACGGCATCCATGTAGCGCTCGGGGACTCGGGCAACCGCGCCGAGATGCGCGAGCACGTCCTGAGCGAGGTCGAGGTGCTCGTCGGAGGCATGGGCGCCGGCGCAGATCCCGGCGATCCCTTCGTGAACGAGCGCCGGTGCATTCGGCATCGCGCGCACGACCGGAACACCGCGCGCGAGTCTCGCCTCGATCTGCGCCGTCGGGATCGCCGCGGCGACCGAGAGGACGGTCTGGCTCGGGTTCAGGAGACCGCCGATCTCCCCGAGCAGCACGTCGAAGTCCTGCGGCTTGACCGCGATCACGATCAGCCCTGCACCGGCGACGGCCTCTGCATTCGAAAGCGTTGCCTCGACGCTGTGGCGATCGACCAGTTCCTGCAGGCGCTCTTCGCGGCGCCCGGTGACGACGATGTCTTCCGGCTTTCTCCACCCCGAGCTCAGGAGGCCGGCGAGCAGCGACTCGCCGATCTTCCCCGCGCCGAGAATCGCGATTCGGCGGTTGGCCGACATTGCGCCAGTCTAAGGTGACGCAAGTGCCGCGTCGTACGGCCGGCGTATGGCGTCGTCGCGAAACACGAACCGGACGAGCTCGACGCTCGGGTGAGTCGCGAGCGCCTCCTTCGTCGCGCGGATCGCGACCGGCGCCGCGAGCTCGACGGGATAACCGTACGCGCCGGTCGAGATCGCCGGGAATGCGATGGATCGGCAACCGCGCTCTGCCGCAAGCTCGATTGCGCGCCGGTGACACGAGGCGAGCAGGCCGGCCTCGCCTTCGTTGCCGCCGTGCCAGACAGGGCCGACCGCGTGGATCACGTGACGCGCCGACAGGTCCCCGGCCGTCGTCAGCTTCGCGTCGCCCGGGGCGCAGCCGCCGAGGCGCCTGCACTCCTCGAGGATCGCCGGCCCGCCGGCGCGGTGGATGGCGCCGTCGACACCGCCGCCGCCGAGGAGCGTCGCGTTCGCAGCGTTGACGATCGCGTCGACCGACTGCTCCGTGATGTCGCCCAGGACAAGCTCGATCATGCGAAGGCAGGGCGGTAGCGCCCGGGCCGGTGCTCCGGCAGACGGAGCAGACCGTGCTTGAAGGCGATCGCGAGGTACAGGCTCGCAAGGCCGGCCCACTCACCGTACGGCGCGAGGAGCTCCGCAGTCTCGTGGCCTTCGACCCACCGGCCGCGGAGCCGCGACATGAGCTTGATGAGCGTGAGGTCGCCGACGAGGCCGCGTTCGTAACGCCCGAGGCCCTCGAGGCAAACGACGCCCGCCGACCACGGTCCGAGGCCGCGTTCGCGCTCGATGAAGTCGGCCGCCTTTGCGGTGGGCACGTCGTGCAGGCGCTCGAGGTCGACCGAGCGGCAAATGCGGACGAGCGCGGCGGCGCGCCGCGCGTGGAGCCCGAGCTGCCGCAGCCGTGCCGGCGCGAGCCGCCCGAGCGATGCACACGTAGGCGGTGCATGCAGGGTTGTTCCGGGAATGCGCGGCTCCACCGCCCGCACGATCGTGCATTCAAGCGTTCGCGCTCTGTTCGACTCGATGAGCTGGCCGCAGAACGCTCGGAGCAGTGTCTGGGCGACCGTCGGCAGCCGGAGCTGCCGCATCCCCTGGAACCGTCGTGTCGCCTCGCCGATGAGTGGATCGCGCGCAAAGCACCGCAGGAACTCGCTGTGATCCGCGTCGAGCGCAATGAGGAAACGCAGCCGCTCGAATCCCTCCTCACTCTCCGCACGGAGGACAACGCGACCGTCGACGGTCTGCTCCGCTGATCCCACCTCGACGCCCTCTTCGACCCGCAGCGTCGTCGTGAGGACGCCGTCGCGAAGGCGACGGGTTGCGTCACTCGCGTGCTTCGTCGAGAGAGCGAGCGAGAACGGCCCGGCGGGGCGAAGCACCCGCTCGTAGGTCAACGTCGGCGCGCGGCTTCCGTTTCGGCGTCCACGCCGAGATCGTATGCCCGCCGGAAGACCGACTCGGCCTCCTTCACGCGCCCGCGGCGGCGGAGGAAGTACGCCCACTCGAGCGCCGCTTCGCCGGCGTCGCCGCCGCTCCCGTGCGCAGCGAGGAGATCAACGGCGCGCCGGTACGCATCGTCGGCGCCCTGGTCGTCGCCCTGGAGCTCGAGGCCCTTTGCCAGCGCCTGAGCGCCCGCTCCCCGAGTATCGCCGTTGAAGTCCCCGAGGAGCTCGAGCGCCGCGTGAGCAGCCTCGACGGCGCGACCGGCGTCGCCGTCAAGTGCCGCCAGCCGCGACTCACAGATGTGCAGGGTCGCCTGGTCGCTCGGCGCCGGCGCCGGTCCGAGCAGTCTCCGCGCGAGGCCGAGCTGACCGCGCGCGGGCGCGGCGTTCCCGTCCCGGAGCTCGATGCGGGCCGCGAGCAGGTGTGCTCGTGCAAGCGTCACGTCATCGTCCGTCGCGCAGAGGAGGGCGCGCGCGGTCCGCACGTACTCGAGCGCCTCCGTCCAGCGCCCGGCCTCGGTGCTTGCGCGTGCGACGAGCTGATAGCTGCGCGCGCGCGAGGACGGTTCGGCCGGCTCGCCCATGTCCGCTAACGCGTCGCGGAGAACCGTGGCTGCGCGCTCCGGCTCGCCGGCATCTCTCAGCGCGAAGCTCAGGAGCGACGCGTACCGAATTCTCGCCGCGTCGTCTTCCGGGACGGCGCTAGTGACATTGGTGAGACAGCGGCCGAAGAGCGCGACGGCGCGGTCGGCGGCGCCGAGCTCGGTGTAGGAGCGGCCGAGGGTCACGTACAGCTCCGGATTCAGATGCGGCGGCGCCGCGTCGGGGCTCGAGCCGAGCAACGCCTCGAGGCGCTCGACGGTTTCGAGGTGGTTACCCCGCCGCGCAGCTGCAAGGCCGAGCGCGATCCGAGCGCGGTCGGCGGACGCGGGGTCGCCTGCCGCGACCGCCTCCTCGAGAACGGCCGTGATCGTCTCCTCCACGCCTGCGATGTCCTTGGCCAGCCGTAGGTCGAGCTCGGCGTCGGCGAGCCGCAGCTCACGCTCGTCGACATCGCGCGTCTCCCTTCCCGTCTCGAGGTACTCGACCGAGACGTTGAGCCTCTGCGCGAGTTTCCGCAGCGCCTTCACCGACGGTGTCCGTGCACCGGCCTCGATCCTGGAGATGTACGCGTAGGAGACGCCCGGCGACGAGAGATCCCGCTGCGACAGGCCGCGGTCCAGCCGCAGGCGCTTGAGCCGCGCGCCTACGTCTTCCCTCGTACTGCCCTCGGACACGCCGATCCGGATCATATGTACTCTCGCCCATGGCTTCGGGGCTCGCGCTCGCGGTCTACGGGCTCCTGCTTGTGCCGGGCGCGATCCTCGTGTGGCGGCGGCCTATCCTCGCGCTGTACGCGTGGGTCGTCGGGCTGGCCGCGCACAACGCCGTCATGGCGGCGCTCTACGGAGCGGGAGTTCGCGGCGGCGCGCTCACTGCCGTTCAGGCCTGGAAAGAGATTCTGCTCGGCGTCGCTCTAGCGAGTGTGGGACTCGAGGCACTGCGGTCACGGAGGCTCGCGTTCCATATCCGCACCGTCGACGTGCTCGCAGTTGCTTTCGCACTGATCGTCTGCGTGTACGCGGTCCTGCCGCAGCATTGGCTCGACGGAACCGCCGACCGCTCGGCCGTCGGTCTCGCCCTGAAGCACGACCTCGTTCCGGTCGGCGCGTACTTCCTCGGGCGCTCGCTCGTCCTTCGCCGCGAGCAGCTCATCCCGCTCGTGTGGACGGTCGTGGGGACCGCTGCGGCGGTCGCGGCAGTGGGGCTCGCCGACGACTTTCTCGTGCCGATCTCGTGGTGGCGCGACTCCGCCGTCGTCGACTACTTCCACAAGCAGCTCGGCTACGACTACCACGGGACCGGCGGCCTGCCGGAGAACTTCATCTACAACACGGGCTCCGAGGAGCGCTTCCTGCGGCGGCTCGTCTCGACGTTCCTCGGCCCGCTCGCGAGCGCGTACATGTTCGTCATCGCCCTCCTGCTTGCGGCCGCGTTCCTGCGGCGGCTTCGCGTCCTCGTGCCGCTTGCCGCCGTGATCGCGGCGGGGCTCCTCTTCACGTTCTCGCGCTCGTCTCTCATCGCGCTCGCTGCCGGGCTCGTAGTGCTGACATTTCTGACGCGCGCGTGGTGGCCACTCGCCGCGGCGGCCGCGACGCTGGCGGTCAGCGCGGTCTGGGTGCAGGCGTTTCCGCACGTCGCTCCGGAGGGGAAGTGGACGCGACAGGACCTGATCCTGCAGCGGAACATCGCGAAGCAACGGCCGGGCGCCAGCGGCAGCGCGGGTAGCATCAACGAGCCCTCGATCCGGAGCCACTGGATCAGCCTTCGCGAAGGCGTGCGGACAGTCGTCCATCACCCGCAGGGGTACGGGCTCGGAAACGCGGGCCAGACTGCCTCGCGCACGGGGACGCCGATCAAGGCGGGCGAGTCGAACTACACCGAGATCGGCGCAGAGACGGGCCTGCTTGGGGCGCTCCTCTGGGTCGCGTGGGGCCTTGCGATCGTGGCGGCGCTGATCGTGTCGGCGCTGCGTACCTACTGGTGGTTCGTCATCGGCACCGCCGCGCTCTTCGCAGCGGTCCTCGTCCTTGCGATCCAGACCGACGTGATCGGCGACCCGTGGGTCGGCTACTGCGTGTGGGCACTCGCCGGGGTCGCACTTGCGCCGCTACCGTTTGTCGGACATGGCGATCGATCCGCGCGTCGACATCGGCCACGTCCATCTCAGGGTGAGTGACATCGACCGCGCGCTGGCGTTCTACCGCGACGTCCTCGGCTTCGAGGTGATGGCGCGGATGGGAGACCAGGCCGCGTTCATCTCCGCCGGCGGCTATCACCATCACATCGGCCTGAACACGTGGGAGTCGAAGGGCGGATCGCCACCGCCGCGGGGCACCACGGGGCTCTACCACGTCGCGATCCGCTATCCAGACCGGCCGGCGCTCGCCAAGGCGCTGAAGACGGTCGTCGAGGCGGGGATCCCGATCAGCGGAGCGAGCGATCACGGGGTCAGCGAGGCGATCTACCTCCAGGATCCGGACGCGAACGGGGTCGAGCTCTACCGCGACCGCCCAAAGGAGGACTGGCCGCGTGCGCACGACGGCGACGGCGTTGCCATGACGACGCAGCCGCTCGACCTGCGGGCGCTTCTCGCCGAAGCAGAATGAGCCGGCGCCGACTGACGACCGTCTTCGGGCTCGTCGCGGCGTCATTGTTCTGCGTCGCTCTTGTGGTCGCGCGGAATGTGCACGGGGCCACCAGCGATCTCAACGGCCTGATCTGGAACCTGTTCCTGGCCTGGATCCCGTTCGTACTTGCGGTGATCGTCTACGACCGCTGGCGGCGGCGAGGCTCGGGCCTCACAGTGCTCGTGCTCGGTGCGCTCTGGCTTCTGTTCTTCCCGAACGCTCCGTACATCGTCACGGACTTTGTCCACCTGGAGCGCGGCGCCGGGGTGCCGTACTGGTACGACGCCGTGACGATCGCCGCCTTCGCATGGATGGGCGTTTTGCTCGGGTTCGCTTCGCTCTTCCTCATGCAGACCGTCGTCCGGCAGTGGCGCGGGGCAGCCGCGGGCTGGCTCTTCGCGCTCGTCGCGATCGGGCTCGGCTCGCTCGGGATCTACCTCGGACGCTTCCTCCGGCTCAATAGCTGGGACGCGCTCGAGCATCCGAGCGTGATCCCCCGGATGCTGCACGCCGTTGCGCGCGATCCGTTCGCGTATCAGGAGGCAATCGCCGTCACGGTGCTGTTCACGCTCGCGCTGACGTTCGCCTACTTCCTGCTCTACAGCTTCGCGGCACTCAGTCTCGAACTCGACGCCGAGCGGTAGGAAGGCAAGGCGCCGGCCCAAGCCGGCCGCACCGATCTGCGCTACAACTGAGGCCGTGGCCTCGAAGCCGGTCGAGCAGCTCGAATCGGTCGTGATCCGGTTCGCCGGCGACTCCGGCGACGGAATGCAGCTCACCGGGGGTCGTTTCACGTCCGAGACGGCGCTCCTGGGCAACGATCTCGCCACCTTTCCCGACTTTCCGGCCGAGATCCGTGCTCCCGCCGGGTCGCTGCCGGGCGTCTCCGGCTTCCAGCTCCACTTTGCCGACCACGACATCCTCACGCCGGGCGATGCACCGAACGTGCTCGTGGCCATGAATCCCGCTGCGCTGAAGACGAACCTCGCGGACTTGCCGCGGAGCGGGATCCTTGTCGTCGACAAGGACGCGTTCACGGATCGCAACCTGACGAAGGCCGGCTACCAGGGGAATCCCCTCGAGGACGGGACGCTCGACGGCTACGAAGTCCACGCGATCCCGCTGACGACGATGACGATCGAGGCGCTGAAGGACATCGAAGGGATCACGAAGCGCGAGGCCGAGCGGGCGAAGAACATGTTCGCGCTCGGGCTGATGTCCTGGCTCTACGGCCGCCCGACCGAACGGACGGTCGAGTTCCTGCGAGGCAAGTTCGCGAAGCGTCCAGAGATCGCCGAGGCGAACGTGAAGGCGTTCCACACCGGCTATGCCTTCGGCGAGACGACGGAATCGTTCGCCATCCAGTACGAGGTCAAGCCGGCCGCGCTTCGGCCGGGCCTCTACCGAAACATCACCGGGAACCAGGCGCTTGCGTTCGGACTGATCGCGGCGTCGGTGAAGTCCGGAATCCCGCTCTTCCTCGGCGCGTATCCGATTACTCCCGCCTCATCAGTGCTGGAGGAGCTTGCGCGCCACAAGAACTTCGGCGTCCGGACCTTCCAGGCGGAGGACGAGATTGCCGCGGTGGGCGCCGCGCTCGGTGCGTCGTTCGGCGGCTCGCTCGGCGTCTCGACCTCGAGCGGGCCGGGCATCGTGCTGAAGCAGGAGACGATCGGCCTCGGCGTGACCCTCGAGCTGCCGCTCGTCATCGTGGACATCCAGCGTGCCGGTCCGTCGACGGGCATGCCGACGAAGCCGGAGCAGGCGGACCTGCTGAACGTCATGTTCGGACGGAACTCGGAGTCACCGATCCCGGTCATCGCCGCCGCGACTCCATCTGACTGCTTCGCCGCGGCGCTCGAGGCTGCGCGCATCGCGATCAAGTACCGGACTCCCGTCTTCCTGCTGTCCGACGCGTATCTCGCCAACGGCTCGGAGCCCTGGCTGCTGCCGGACATCGACGCCATTCCCCCCATCGATCCGGGTTTCGCAGAGCCGAACGGGGACGAGTTCCAGCCCTATCTCCGTGACGAAACGACGCTGGCGCGGCCCTGGGCGATTCCCGGCACCGCGGGGCTCGAGCATCGGATCGGGGGCCTCGAGAAGCAGGACGTGACGGGGAACGTCAGCTACGACCCCGAGAACCACGACCGCATGACGCGCCTCCGCGTGCAGAAGGTGGCAGGCATCGCGCAGGACGTCCCGGAGCTGGAGGTGGACGATCCCGACGGCGCCGACACGCTCGTGCTGAGCTGGGGCGGCACGTACGGCTCCGTCGCCGCGGGCGTGCGGCGCGTCCGAGGCGGCGGGAGGAAGGTCGCGCATGCGCACCTTCGCTATCTCAATCCCTTCCCGCGGAACACCGGCGAGGTCGTGCGGAGCTACGAGAAAATCCTCGTCCCGGAGATCAACCTCGGGCAGCTGCAGAAGCTGATCCGCGCCGAGTTCCTCGTCGATGCGACCGGCTTCAACCTCGTCCGCGGGATCCCGTTCCGTGCCGGCGAGGTGGCCGCAGCGATCGACGCCGTCGTGGATTCCTGAGCCACGACCGCCTTCGCCCGCTGTGGGACTTCTCCGATCTGGACAGCTCGGAGAAGCGGCTTCGCGCGCAGCTCGCCGAGGAGCGGGACGACGCCGGCCGCGCGGAGGTGTTGACGCAGCTCGCGCGGGTCGAGGGTCTGCGCGGGGAGTTCGACGCTTGCGAACGCCTGCTCGGGCAGGCCGAGGGCCTCGCCGGCCCGAGTGACGTTGCGAGAGTCCGCGTCGACCTCGAGCGCGGGCGAAAGCTGCGCTCGAGCGGCGACGGGCCGGCTGCGTTGCCACTCTTCGGGGACGCGTTCGACCGCGCGTGCGCCTGCGGGGAATGGTTTCTGGCCGGGGACGCGGCGCATATGGCGGCAATCGCGGACGAGCGCGTCGCGGTCGAATGGACAGAGCGGGGCCTCGAGCTTGCGGCGGCGGAGCCGGACGCCGCTTACTGGGCCGGGCCGCTGCTCAACAACCTCGGCTGGCACTTCTACGAGCGAGGCGACTACGGGTCGGCGCTGACGGCGTTCGAGCGCGCGCTCGCCGTTCGCGAGCGAGATCCGGCTCGGCCGGTCGAGATCGAGATCGCGCGCTACTGCGTCGGCAAGACGTTGCGCGCGCTCGGTCGTCCCGAAGAGGCGGCGCCGCTGCTCGAACAGTGCGTCGCAAACAGCGAGCCGGACTTCTACTTCCACGAGGAGCTGGCGGAGATCTACCTGGCGCTCGGCCGGAACGATGAGGCCGAGCAGCAAGCCGAGCTCGCCGTAGCC
>JBKPMS010000017.1:0-16309 GCA_046732275.1 Actinomycetota bacterium
GCGCGTGGCGCGCGCTTCGAGAAGATCCGTTGGCAGCCGAGGTGATGAGCATCCCCGTGAATCGGCTGAAGCTCCTCGCCTTCACGTTCGGTGCTGCGATCGCGGGGTTCACGGGAGCGATCTACGGAATGATCGCCACTGCGGCGCTACCGGGTGATTACGACGTCGGGCTTCTGATCACGATCTACGCGATCATGATCCTCGGCGGCTTCGGCAGCCTGATGGGAATCGTCGTGGGAGCGATCATCGTGAGCAGCGTGCCTGAGCTTCTTCGCTCGTCGGTGAATGCCAGGCCGCTCTTCTACGGCGCGATCCTGGTCGTCCTGCTCATCAAGCTACGCCCGTTGTGGCGCCTGGCCGCCGTGCTGTTGGGGACGATCGCGTTCGGCTTCGTCGTGCATGCGATCGCCGATGCCGCGTATCCCCGCCTGGTTGACGGGAACCCGGTCGGGTCAGGTTTCGTCTCGCGCGCTCTCGACCACTGGATGCTCTTCCCGAGGACCCCGGAAAAGATCGCCGACGTCGCTTACATCCTCCTGGTCGCCGCGATCGTCGTCTTTCCGCAGCTGAGCACTCTCTGGCGGACGATCTTGCTCCCGCCGCTCTTATACAGCGTGATGTTCGTCTGGGAGAACCTGTTGCTGCTGCACATCAACGGTGCCACCCGTCTGATCCTTCTCGGCGCACTCCTCGTCGCGCTCATGAACGCGCGGCCGCAGGGTCTCTTCGGCAAGGCCTACGTGGAGATCGTGTGAGCGAGCAGCCCCTCCTCGAGCTTCGCGCCGTCGACAAGTGGTTCGGCGGGCTGCGTGTGATCTCCGAGCTCGACCTCGTCGTGAACGAGCACGAGATCGTCAGCGTGATCGGGCCGAACGGCGCGGGAAAGACGACCCTCTTCAACGTCATCACCGGGATCTACAGGCCGGATGCCGGCGAGATCCGGCTCGACGGAAAGGACGTCGTCGGCCTCGCGCCGCACAAGATCACCGACCTCGGCATCGCACGAACCTTCCAGACGCTGCGTCTCTTCCTGAACATGACGGTCAAGGAGAACGTCATGGCGGCCCAATACGGGCACACGAAAGTCGGGGTGCTCAGGTCGATGATCCAGACGCCCGCGGCCCGTCGAGAGGAGAAGGCGATCCAGCGACTCGCCGAGGAGAAGCTCGCGTTCTTCGGCGACCGGCTCATGGGCTATCGCTGGGATCAGTACGCGTACAGCCTCTCGTACGCGAACCGGCGACGGCTCGAGATTGCTCGCGCGATGGCCACCAACCCGCGGATCCTGCTACTCGACGAGCCCGCCGCAGGGATGAACCCGCACGAGACGCACGAGATCACCGACCTGATCGGCAAGCTCCGAGACGACGGCGACTACACGATCCTCGTCATCGAGCACGACATGCACGTCGTCGAGGGGATCTCGGACCGAGTTGTCGCGCTCGACCACGGCGTCAAGATCTCCGAGGGCTCTTTCGATTCGGTCGCCACCGACCCGCGTGTGGTCGAGGCGTACCTCGGACTACGCGCTGCGGAGACGAAGTGACGACGAACGGCGCGGATCCGCTGCTCCGGCTGAACGGGATCGACACGTACTACGGCGAGATCCACATCCTGGAGAACCTGAACCTGCAGGTCGGCGAGGGGGAGCTCGTCTCGCTCCTCGGCGGGAACGCCTCCGGGAAGTCGACCACGCTAAAGACGGTCCTCGGCCTGGTCCGACCGCGCAACGGCTCTGTCGAGTTTGGCGGCGAGGAGGTGACGCAGCGAACGACGAGCTACCGGATCCAGCGCGGCATGGCGATCGTCCCTGAGAACCGGCGCCTCTTCGGCCCGATGACGGTGCTCGAGAACCTCGAGATGGGGGCGTACCTCAACCGCAACTCGAAGGGGCGTAAGGAGGACTTCGAGCGGGTGTACTCCCTCTTTCCCCTGCTGCACGAGCGTCGTGGTCAGCTGGCGGGGACGCTCTCGGGCGGAGAGCAGCAGATGGTCGCCATGGGGCGTGCGCTGATGTCGCATCCGAAGTTGTTGTTGATGGACGAGCCGTCGATGGGCCTGGCGCCGATCCTCGTCGAGCGGAGCTTCGAGATCATCCAGCAGGTGCATGAGGCGGGCGTCGCAATGCTGATCGTCGAGCAGAACGCGAACATGGCCCTCTCGATTGCCGACCGCGGCTACGTCCTGTCGACGGGGCGCCTCGTCCTCGAGGGCCCCGCCAAGGAGTTGCTCGAGCACGAGGACCTTCGCAAGGCCTACCTCGGCCGTTGAGGCGACGTCCCTAAGAACGAGGGTCTGACCCTCATTGTTACGAAAGTGCAACGTTTGTTCCACAGCCCCGACCTACAATCCGTGACGTGAGCACGCGACCGTCGGAGACCCGTGTCGACCCGTACGGGCTGAACGGGGCGCGCCCGCAGCGGTACGGCCCGCTGCCGGAGCGGATCCGCCACCGCTTCCCGATCTTCCAGGAGCGCGTGTACATCAACTCGTGCTCGCAGGGCGCCCTTTCTGATTCGGTGCGCGCCGCCTACCAGCAGTACCTCGACGACTGGGACGAGAAAGGCGCACCGTGGGAGTACTGGGTCGAACGTCAGGAGGCGGCGCGTGCCGCGTTCGCTGCACTCGTCAATGCGGCGCCGGACGAGGTTGCCGTGACGACTTCCCTGTCGGCGGGAGTCAGCGCTCTCGCGAGCGGCCTGCGCTTTGCGCGCCGGTCGAAGGTCGTCTTGACGGACTGGGAGTTCCCGACGATCGGCCAGATCTGGCATGCGCAGGAAGCGCGCGGCGCGCGCGTCGTCCACGTTCCTGCGGACAAGGACGGGACGATCCCCTACGAGAACTTCGAGCGTGCGATCGACGACGACACGCTGCTCGTCTCCATCACCCACGTCTGTTACCGGAACGGTGCGATGGTCGACGTCCCCAAGATCGTCGAGCTCGCCCACGAGCGTGGCGCGCTCGTCTTGCTCGACGCGTTTCAGAGCATCGGCTCGCTCCCCGTCGACGTTCGCGACCTCGACGTCGACTTCCTCGGCGCAGGCGTGCTGAAGTACCTCCTCGGGTCGGCCGGGCTCGGCTTCTTCTACTGCCGGCGCGATCTCGTCCAGCGGGTCTGGCCCACGCAGACGGGCTGGTTCGCGGACGAGAACATCTTCGCCATGGATCACACGGACTATTCGCCGGCAGGGACGGCGGCGCGGTTCCAGTCGGGCACACCTCCGGTGCCCGCGATCTACGCCGGCATCGCCGGCATCGAGCTCATGCAGGAAATCGGCATCGCCGAGACGCGGGAGCACGTGCTCACGCTCAACTCGCATCTGCTCGACGGCCTGGACGAGCTACGCGCGAAGGTCGTCACGCCGCGGCGGCCGAAACGGCGCGGGGCCCTCATCTGCGTGCGGTCGAACGACGCAAGCGCACTGGTGGCTGCGCTCGGCCGGGAAGGCATCGTCACCTCGGAGCGCGACGGCAATGTGCGGATCTCGGCCCACTGTTACAACTCGGTGGAGGACGTCGACGCCGTGCTCGCCTCGTTGCAGCGCCACAAGCACCTGCTGGCGTAGCGCGATATAGCATCTCTGCGATGCCGCGAAGCCGCAAGAGCGCGCTCGAGCGCCTTCAGGAACGCATCCGCACGGCCGATCGCGGCTGGTTCTTCGCGGCCGTGGCCGAGCAGGTGGCGGAGCGGCGCCAGGCTAAAGGCATGTCGCAGCGTGAGCTCGCGGAGCTCGTCGGGACGACGCAGTCTGCGATCGCCCGACTCGAGCGCGGTGGGCGCCCGCCACGCATCGACACTCTGCTGCGGATTGCCGATGCGCTCGACTGCGACCTCGTGGTCGAGCTAAGGCCGCGGCGTTAGCCGCTAGCGGCCACTCAGCTGCGCCGAGAGCTGCGGCGGCGTCTCCGCCGAGCTGACGACCATGGAAGCAAGGTCGTGGAGGCGCATCCGATGGGACCGCGCAGCACGACGCAAGGTCTCGAACGCCTCTTCGGAGTCCAGCGAAAAGCGCTCGGACATCACACCCTTCGCCTGCTCGATCACGACTCGAGAGTCGAGGGCATGCTGCAACTGCGCGCAGCGACGCGCGAGGATTCCGGTGAGCTCGACGAGTCGTTGCACGGCAATCTCCGCCTCCACCGGCGTCCCCGGAGGCACGGCGATGTCGATTAGGCTCTGACCCGGGTCGGCAAAGGGCAGGCCGTGGACGTACCCGTGATGCCTAGGGGAGCTGTCCGTGGACAAGCTCCTGCACCGCCTCCGGAAATGAGGACTGCACGTTGAGGGCGCGGTCGAGGCCGGTGAGCTCGATCGCTCGGATCACCCGGGCGTCATCGGCGACGACCACAAGCTGTCCACGCGCGAAGCGCAGCTTGCGTGCAGTTTCGAGAAGGAGAACCAAAGTCGTCGATTCGAGGAAGGACACGCCGGTGAGATCGAGGAGGACGTTCCGCCCGCCGCGCTCGAGCACCTCCGCGAGCTTCTCACGGAGCGGGACGACCGTGTGCATGTCGAGCTCGCCGCCGACGGCGACGACGAAGCTATCGTCACCGAAGCGGGAGACGCTGACACGGACGTCGAGGAGCAGCGGCATTGCATTCAAGATACGGCGCCCCGCATGGGTTTTCAGAACAGGTTCTGCGAGGGTTTCCTCACACTTCGCTCAGCTTGTAACCCAAGCCGCGGACCGTGACGATCCGTTCGGGCCCGATCTTGCGACGAAGATTGGCCATGTGCGTGTCGGCTGCCCGCTGGTCACCCGTGTGGCTGCTTTCCCACAGGTGCTCCATGAGCTCGCGTCGCGAGAACACCCGCTCCGGCTCGCCGACGAGCAGCTCGAGAAGCCTGAACTCCGAGGGCGTGAGGCGCACCGGCTTGCCGTCTGCGACGACGGTGTGACGCCTGACGTCGACCTCGAGGCTACCGGCCTTCATCTGGATGTCACCGCGGTCGAGCTCTCGCCTGCGGAGAATCGCCCGCACGCGGCTCACGAGCTCCTGCATCGAGAACGGCTTGGCGACGTAGTCATCCGCGCCCGCCTCGAGGCCGAGCACTCGGTCGACCTCGCTCGTGCGCGCCGTCAGCATCAGGATCGGTATCGCGCTCTCGGTCCGGAGACGACGGCAAACCTCGATTCCCGAGACGCCCGGCAGCATGAGGTCGAGGACAAGGACGTCGTAACCGTTTCGGCGCACCGCATCGAGCGCCGCTTCGCCGTCAGTTACGGCTTCGACGTCGAACCCTTCTGCTCGTAGGGCGTACCGGACGGCGTCCGCGATCGCCGGCTCGTCTTCTGCGATCAGGATCCTCGTGCTCACGCGGTCGAGGCGCGACCGGACGGGACCTCGATGCGCGCGGTGATACCTTCGCGGTCCTCGTCGTCGAGCCGCAAGCTCCCCCCGATCGCCTCGATGGACTGAACGGCGATCGAGATCCCAAGGCCGAACCCGCCGCTATCCCGGCCGGAGTGGAAGCGGCGCTGGAGGCGCACGAAGTCGTGGTGGCTACCCGACGTCCCGCCGCCGTGCACCTGGATCTCGACTCGATCGCCCTCCAACTCTGCCGCGCTCATCTGGACTGCTTCGCCCGAACCGTGCTCCGCGGCGTTTCTGATCAAGTTCGTCAACGCCTGCATGAACAGGTATTTGTTGGTGAGCACGGTCAGGTGATCCGGGCACTCGACCGTGATCTGCGGCGCGTCGTGTTCCGCGAGGACCGTTGTCAGCTCGTTGAGGACCTCGCACAGCGGAACGACATCGAGACGCGGCGGCTCTTCACCGGACTGGGCGCGTGCAAGGATGAGCAGGGAGCGGGCGATGCGGGTCAGACGGTCGCACTCCGTCGCGATGTGCCGGATGAAGTGATCGCGGTCTTCGGGTACCTCCTTTGCCCCGGCCTGGAGGACATGCGCCGCGCCGACGATTCCGGTCAGCGGTGTCAGCAGCTCGTGTGCGGCGTTGGCGACGAACTCTTGCTCGGCTCGTCGCCGGCGTTCCCGTTGCGAGACGTCGTCCAGCAAGACAACCGCGACGTTCGCATCGCGTCCGCTCACGCCGCTGACAACGTAGGTCCGGTCGGAACCGGCGTCGACGTATGTCTCGAGGCCGACGCTGGTTCCAATCAGCCTCTCGACATACGCCGGCAGTGAAAAGTCCGGCCATGGATCGGGAACCGGCCCGAAGCGGCGAAGGGTCAGCGGGTGGACCATTCGCCGCGCGGCGTCATTTGCGTAAGCGATTTCGAGCCCCTCACGGGTGACCATGATCACACCGGTCGGCAGCCGTTCGACGAGAACGCCGAGCTGCTGGAGGTCCTCCGCAGCCAACAGTGACAGCGGGCTCAACGCGCACCTTCCCCGGTTTGCATCATGGGATCGTGCCTTCCGCCCCGCCCGTCGCGACCGGCCGGAGGCGTGATGGCGACGTCGACCTCATCCTCGCTACCCGATCCCGATGATAGCTCCGTGCGGATCAGCCACCCGGCCGTCTGGCCTAGAATCGCCGCGATGGCCGAACAGCGGGAGGCTCGGGAGCTCGACACCGTGAGCGCCGGCTCGGTCGCGGAGGCGACGGCTGCGCTCGGTCGGCTCTTGGCCGTGACGCAGGTGGCGTACGAACGACGAGCACAACTCGAGCACGCCCTCCAGTCACGCGTGGCGATCGAGCAGGCGAAGGGGATCCTGGCGGAGCGGTACGGCCTCGAGCTCGACGAGGCCTTCGAGCTGATCCGGCGGGCGTCCCGCACCAATCGCATGAAGCTGCACGACCTCGTTGCGCGGGTTCGCCCGCGAGAACCGCTACCTCCTGAGCTCCAGGTTGTGATCGAGCGGCGCGGTCGCCCGCGCAGCGTCGTTTAGATACAGCCCGTTCGAGTACAAAACTCCACACATGGAGCCGAGACAGGAGGAACGCATCGCTCGCAACAACGTGATCTTTCGCGAGGCGAACGAGATGATCCGCGAGAAGTCGATGGAGCTCGACGATCCGGTCGAGCAGATTCCCTTCCTGTGTGAATGCCCGAGGGAGGACTGTACGACGATCGTGCAGCTGACGCCGGCCGAGTACGAAGCTGTTCGCGAGGATCGGACGCACTTCTTCACGACGCCGGGCCATGAGGAGGCCGAGCTACCGCTCGGGGAGGTTTTCTCGCGCCTCGAGAGGTACGTTGTCATTCAGAAGGACGTCGAAACCGATTAGGCTCACCGGTGGCGGACAATGAGCGCGCGCGAAGAGCGGATCGGGCTGAACGAGGCCGTCTTCAGGCAGGTCAACGAGCGCATCGAGGAAGTCGCCGAGACCTTCGAGATTCAGTCACAGCCGCTCGATCTGATCTGCGAGTGCGGTGACGCCAAGTGCGTGCAGCCGTTGTCGATGACCCGCGCGGAGTACGAGCACGTCCGCGCCGATCCTCACTTCTTCGCCGTCCACCCCGGGCACGAGATTCCAGACGTAGAGGACGTCGTCGAACGCAGGAAGGGCTACTACATCGTTCGGAAGGGCAGGGGCACGCCCGAACGGATCGCTGAGCAGACGGATCCGCGGAACTGACGAGATCATCGTCGTCGCGACCCTCGGCGACTCGATCACCGAGGGATCGCCGGGGTACGACTCGCGTGCCGGCGGCGACGAGACGAGCCAGTGGCAGTACTGGGCAGCTCGCGCCGACTCGCGCCTTCGCTTTCGCAACTGCGGCATCTCGGGCCAGCGAACAGACGAGATCATGGCGCGCCTCGACGAGTGTGCAGAGGGGGCGGACCTGCTCGTCGTGCAGGGCGGCATCAACGACATCGCGCAGCGCTCATCGGTCGACGCCGCAGCAGACAACCTGCGAACGATGGTGCGCCGCGCCAAGGAGCTCGGCCTCGGAGTCCTCCTAGTCGACGTCCTGCCGTGGAACAACGGCTGGCCGGACGCCGACCCGGAGATCCGCCGCCTAAACGAGCTGATCCGCGGAATCGCGCACGAGGAAGCCGTGCACGTGCTGCCGTTCCACGACACGCTCGAAGACCGAGAGCGTGCGGGCCGCATGCGGGAAGAGTGGACGTCCGACGGCGACCACCCGTCCGTCGAGGGTTACCGCCGCCTCGGGGAGCTGGCGTTCCGCTTGCGCTAAAGCTCGTACACGTCGCCGTCGGCGGCGCGCTCGATCCCGTCCGGCAGCGGCAGCTCGTCCGGTCGATGGATGATCACGAGCCGCCGCGCGCCGGATTCCTCGAAGGCGGACAACGCCTCCTCGGCGGAGAGATGGCCGCGCAAACCATCCGGCCCCTCGCGACTTTCCTTGAGCGTTGCCTCACAGAGGAAGAGATCCACGTCGCGCGCGACCTCCGCGAGCTTCGAGCTCGGCGCCGAGTCTCCCGAGTACGCGAACGTCGCCTTTCCGTCGCTGACGCGAAGCGCGAACGTCAGCAGTTGATAGTGAGGGACACGGACCGGCGTGATCGTCAGGCCGTCCGTCTCAAACGCGCGGCCCTCTTCGTACTCTCGGAGCTTGAAGCCGTCGAACATGCCGGCGAAGCCGAGCTTTTCGCCGAACCGGCCCAGCTCCTCCTTTCCACCGGGCGGCAGCCAAAGCTCCGGCGACGGGACTTCGCGTCCGGGGCCGAACATCGAGCCGAACGTCCACGGGACGAGGTCGCCCCAGTGGTCGAGGTGGAAGTGCGTGATCACGATCGCGTCGACGTGCGGCCAGCCCTCCTGCTCTCGGAGGCGCGGCAAGACGCCCGGACCGCAATCCAACAGGACGCGCCCCGACCCCTCCACGAGGTAACCCGACTGGGCTCCCCCGGGATTAGGCCAAGCCGGGGAGCAACCGACGACGACCAGCTTCACTGGCGCAGTGTGGCATAGTCCTCACGATGGCAGAGGGCGCAGCCGAACTTCTCAGGCGGGTACCGATCTTTTCCGACCTGGACAAGAGGGAGCTAGAGCGCATCGCCGCGTCGATGAAGTCGCGGACGTTCAGCGCAGGCGAGACGGTCACCGCCGAGGGACAGACGGGCATCGGCTTCTTCGTGATCGACAGCGGCGAGGCAAAGGTCACGATCGGCGGTGAAGAGCGGCGACGGCTCGGGCCGGGCGATTACTTCGGCGAGGTCGCGCTGCTCAACGAGAGCGCCCGCACCGCGACCATCACGGCGGAGACGGAGCTGCGCTGCTACGGGATGACCTCGTGGGAGTTCCGTCCACTCGTCGAGACCCACGGCTCGATCGCGTGGAAGCTCCTCCAGGCGATGAGCAAGACGTACCAGTCGCCCGCAACGAACTAGCGGCGCGGCCGCGTTACGAAGGCCGCTCGGCGAGCGTCACCTGGACGGTGTGGCTCGCGCCGCCGCGCACGTACGTGATGGAGACGCGGTCGCCGGGGGTGTGCGCGTTGATTGCGCTGCGGAGCTCGTCGCCGGAGCTGACCTTCTTTCCGTCGACGGCGGTGAGGACGTCACCGACGTGCAGGCCGGCCTTGGCTGCCGGAGTGTTGGCACGAACCTCCGTGACCTCCGCGCCGCCGCCCGCCCGCGACGAGTCCTCCAGACCGATGCCGAGGAACGCGTGCTTCGCCTGGCCGCCGTTGACGAGCTGCGTGACGATCGACTTCACCGTGTTGGACGGGATTGCGAAGCCGACACCGTCGTTGCCGCCCGAGTCGCTCTCGATCTGCGCTGTGACGCCGATCACCTTGCCGTCGCCGTTCAGCAGCGGGCCGCCGGAGTTGCCATGATTGATGGCCGCATCCGTCTGGATCGAGTTGTCGATCGTGAAGCCGTTCGGAGAGTTGATCTCGCGGTGGAGCGCACTGACGATTCCCGCGGTCACGGTCTGCTCGAGCCCGAACGGGCTACCGATCGCGACGACGCCGTCACCGACCTGCACCAGGCTCGAGTCGCCTAGCGCGATGGGTGAGAGGACGGACGCCGGAGCGTCGACTTTCAGCACGGCCAGATCGGTCGAGGCATCCGAGCCGATCACGGTGGCGTTGTAGCTCTTGCCGTTCCAGAACATGACCTTGACCGACTGCGCCCCGGCAACGACATGCTGGTCCGTGACGATGTGGCCGGCCGAGTCGTAGACGAAGCCGGAGCCCTGCGCCTGAGCTTTGCCCGTCTCTCCGAACGGCGTGGACGTCCGCTCGGACACGGTGATCTCGACGACCCCCTTGTGGGCCCGCTCGTAGATCGAGTGGACGGTGAGGCCGGTCGAGCTTGCGACGGGCTGCGAGTTCGCGACGGTCACCTGGCGGACCACCGTTTTGCCCCCTGACGAGAAGGCGGCGTAGGTGGCCGCGCCGCCGCCGACGCCGATGAGCGCGCCGGCGACGACGGCGGTCACGAGGGAGAGAGTTGGCTTGCGTCCGATCACGTTCTGCATGGCATCAACCCGTCCTAAGATCCGGATGAAAGGTAGGTAAGAAGTCGCTAAGAGTGAGCGAGACCGACTCACATTCTCCTTACGGGTGTCTTAGCCCGGTCTTAGGCAGCGCTGTCAACCTGCCGAAAGTGACCTCGCGGGATCCGGAAACCCAAGCGACCCTCCACTCGCGACGATCACGCCGGGCGGCCAGTTCCCCCTCCGCCCGTGCTGTAACCCTGTGCGCCGCCGCTGTTGTCACCGCCCTTGCCGCAGCGGCGGTCGCACGTTCGGCCCCGGTCCACCGTCTGCAGGTGCCAGAGCGCAGCGAGATCGCGCGCGCGGGAGCCGCGATTCCCGACGCGATGCTGTCCGGCAAGGCCGCGAACGTCACGGTTCCGGCGGGCTCCTGGGGCGGCCCGTATACGACTCCGACGGGCGAACGGGTCACGGTCTTCGCCTCGAGCGCGTATCCCGTGGATCCGACGATCGGACAGCGCTGGGCGAACTTCCTCGCCTCGCTCGTCCACGGCTCCGAGCTCTCGTCGGTGATCGTCTTCCTCGCGCCGGAGGTCCAGGTCGACCGCTTCTGCGGGTCGGACGCGATCGCTTGTTACAGCTCGCAAGACGATCTGCTGATCGCCCCGGGCGACGACCCAGCGACCGACCTCTCCGCCGAGGCGGTCGTCACCCACGAGTACGGCCACCACATCGCCGCGCATCGTTCCGACGCACCATGGGACGCGCTCGACTACGGCACCAAGCGCTGGTCGTCCGTGATGCAAGTCTGTGCGCGCGCTCGCAAGGGCGAGCTCGCGCCCGGCGCCGAAGATCCAGTGCGCTATGACGTGAACCCCGGTGAGGGCTTCGCCGAGAGTTACCGCGTGCTCAACGAGCGCAAGGCGGGACGCGCGGAGACGCCGTGGCAGATCGTTTCCCGCAGCCTGTATCCCAGCGACGCGGCTCTCGCGGCGCTCGACCGGGACGTGGTCTCGCCCTGGACGAGCGATACGACGACGACCACTTCCGCGCGCTTCACCCGGAAGGTACGCACGCGCACCACGAACTTCACGACGCCGCTCGACGGGGCGCTGAAGGTGACGGTGAAGCCGTCCGCCGGCACCCCCCGCGTCGCGGTTGACGTCTTCGCCGCGGGAGCGCGCATCATCCATGCCACGGGCGGAGCGGTCGCCCGCTCGACGACGGTCTGCGGGGCGCGGACGTACCGGGTCCGTGTGCACGCGACCAAGGGCAACGGCTCGTTCAGCCTCGCAGTGGCGAAGCCATAGGCCTCTCTTAGCCGACTCTCAGCTTCGGACAGCACAATTACGGGTGTGAAGATCCTCGTCGTAGACGACGAACGCGCTGTCCGCGATTCGCTCCGCCGTGCCCTCGAGCTCGAGGGCTACGACATCGAGCTCGCCGCCGACGGCAGCGAGGCGCTCACCCGCCTGACGGAGAACGGGGACGCTCAGCCGGACGTGGTCATCCTCGACGTGTTGATGCCCGGCATCGACGGGCTCGAGGTCTGCCGGCGCCTACGGCGCCAC
This sequence comes from Actinomycetota bacterium, assembly GCA_046732275.1. Lineage (GTDB taxonomy): Bacteria > Actinomycetota > Thermoleophilia > Gaiellales > Gaiellaceae > 3-1-20CM-4-69-9. The sequence goes on from JBKPMS010000017.1 coordinate 11,895, forward strand.
GGCAACCGCGTCCCAGTCCTGATGCTGACCGCCCGCGACGAGATCGAGAACCGCGTCGGTGGACTGGACGCGGGCGCCGACGATTACGTCACGAAGCCCTTCGCCCTCGAAGAGCTGCTGGCGCGGGTCCGCGCCCTGCTCCGCCGCGCTTCCGAGACCTCGGAGGAAGTGCTCCGATTCGCCGACCTCGAGCTGGACCCGGGGACGAGGGAGGTCCGCCGGGGCGGCGAGAGGATCGAGCTCACCCGCACGGAATTCGCTCTGCTAGAGCTCTTCATGAGGAATCCGCGCCAAGTTTTGACGCGCTCGATCATCTTCGAGCGCGTGTGGGGATACGACTTCGGCTTCGCGTCGAACTCCCTCGACGTCTACATCGGCTACCTCCGCCGCAAGACGGAAGCCGGTGACAAGCCGCGTCTCATTCAGACTGTGCGCGGCGTGGGTTACGCACTCAGAGAGCAATGACCTTCCGAGCACGCCTGGCGCTCGTCGCCGCCGCGGCCGTCGCACTAGCGGTGGTGGTCGCCTCGCTCGTCGTCTATTTCGTGGTGCGGAACGAGCTACGCGGCCCGATCGACGACAGTCTCAAGAGGAGCGCCGCTGAGATTCAGCAATCGCCGTCCGGCGAGGACATCTCGCGGGCCCTGTTTCACCTGACCGCGAAGCTCGGCGGCGCTGCTGGGTACCCGCAGGTTGTCAAGCCGAACGGGACGTCGATCCCTGCGGTCCCCGCTTTCGGGCCTGCGACACCGCTGCCGGTGAACGGTCAGGATCGCGAGGTGGCGCGCGGCGAACGCGGCACCTTCCTTCGCGACGCGACGGTCGGCGGCACACACGTCCGCATGATCACGTTTCAGGTTCCGTCATCCGCCGGGCTTGTCGCAGTGCAGGTAGTGCGACCGCTGACGGAGGTCGATGACACCCTCGGACGCGTCGAGAACTTTCTCATCCTCATCGGTGGTCTCGGCATCGCGATCGCTGCAGGGCTTGGGCTCTTGGTGGCGCGCGCTGCGCTCGCGCCTGTCCGGCGCCTGACGACCGCCACGGAAACGGTCACGAAGACCGGCGATCTCTCGCAACGCATCGACGACCGAGGCAGCGACGAGCTCAGTCGCATGGCCTCGAGCTTCAACGCGATGCTCGCCGCTCTCGAGGAGTCGTCGAGGGCGCAACGACAGCTCGTCGCAGACGCCTCACATGAGCTCCGGACACCGATGACGAGCTTGCGTACGAACATCGAGGTGCTCGCGAGCGAACGCGAGCTGCCGCCCGGCGAGCGCGAGCGCCTCTTGGACGACGTGGTCGAGCAGCTCGGCGAGATGACGACGCTGATCGCTGAGCTGATGGACCTTGCACGAGGTGAGGAGCATCAGGGTGAGCCGGAAGAGGTCCGCCTAGACCTGCTGACGGCGGACGCGGTCGAGCGCGCGCGGCGCAACCGTCCTGGAGTCACCTTCGTCACGGAGCTGCAAGAGTCCGTGGTGCACGGCCGCCCCGCGACGCTCGAGCGTGCCGTCGCGAACCTGCTCGACAACGCCGCGAAGTGGAGCCCGCCGAACGGCCAAGTCGAGGTCGCCGTCCACGACGGCCACGTCACCGTTCGCGACCACGGCCCGGGAATCGACGAGGAGGACCTGCCGTACGTCTTCGACCGCTTCTATCGGGCGTCGTCTGCGCGCGGGCTGCCCGGGTCAGGGCTCGGGCTCGCGATCGTGCGGCAGGTCGCCGTCGCTCACGGCGGCACGGTCACCGCCGAACGTGCGGAAGGCGGAGGAACGCGCATGACCCTCAGCCTGAACGGCGCGTCGAGCGAGACCTGACACCGGTTCCGACGCGAGCGCGCTAGCGCGCTTCTTGTATACATCGGCCATGGCGACGCGGCAGGAGGCGCCGGGCGCTCTCGCGCGCTCCGGCGAAGAGCGGGCGCGGCGGCGGTTTCGGCTCGGACGAGCGACGGAGATCCTCGTGTTCGTGGTCTCGATCGTGGCCGCACTGCTCCTCTGGGAGCTGATTTCCCGCACCGGGGTGATCAATGAGAAGGACCTCCCATCGATGAGCACGACCTTCAGCGAGCTCTGGTCTCTCGTTCAGACCGGCGACTTCTGGGTCGCCTTCTTCCAGACGGTCCGCGGCTGGGCGCTCGGCCTCGGCGTCGCTGCGGCGCTGGCGATTCCAATCGGCATCTTCCTGGGCTCGAACGACTTCGCGGCGAGCGCGTTTCGCGTGCCGATCGAGTTCCTCCGGCCGATCCCGTCGGCGGCGCTGATCCCGCTGTTGTTCCTGACGTTGGGGACGACGCTGAAGAGCGAGATCTTCCTCGCCGCATTCGGCGCCTTCTGGCCTCTGCTGGTGCAGACGATGTACGGCGTACGCGACGTCGACCCATTGGCGATCGACACAGGGCGGTCCTTCCGCGTCGGCCGCTTCGACCGCCTGTGGCGGATCAAGCTCCCGAGCGCCGTCCCCTACATTGCGACCGGAATACGGATCTCGTCGGGCGTGGCGCTCATCCTCGCGTTCACCGCGGAGCTCTTCATGGGGAACCCCGGCCTCGGCCAGAAGGTGAACTTCGCGCAATCGTTCGGCCTCGAGAATCAGCTCTACGCGTACGCGCTCGCGACCGGATTCCTCGGCGTCGCGATCCACCTCCTCTCCACCGGGGTCGAGCGCCGCCTCCTTCGTTGGCATCCGGCGTTGAGGCTGACGTGAGCGTCGCTCGCCTTTGGCTCGCTCCCGTCGGGGAAACCATGTTTCCCCTACGAGACCGCTTCTTTACGTTACGCCTCAGCCCCCGCGCCGCTGAGATCGCCGCGCGTGCTGAGGATTCCGATCGGGGAAACCTCACGGTTTCCCCCGCCGCCCCTTCCCTCCCTCATGTGTCGCGGGGCGGCACATGAGTCGCCGTACCTACAACGCGCTCAAGATCGGCGCGGAGATTGCGGTTCCGCTCGCGCTTCTCGCCGGGTGGCAACTCTGGACTGCGCACGCGGAGTCGCCGAAGTTCCCGCGGCTGTCGACGATCCTCGTGACCTTCAAGGACATGTGGCTTTTCTCCGAGTTCGGGACGCACGTCGTGCCGAGCCTCGAGCGAATCTTCCTCGGGTTCGCCATCGCCGTTGCCGCGGGGATCGCGATCGGAATCCCCCTTGGGGTCTCTCGCTGGGCGCGGGTCTGGGCGACGCCGCACATCGAGTACTGGCGCGCGATCCCTCCGCCGGCACTCTTGCCGATCTCGATCATCCTGCTGCACTCGATCGGGAACGTGCAGAAGGTCGCCTTCATCGCGTTCTTCTGCCTCTTTCCCGTGCTGCTGAACACGATCGACGGCGTACGCGGGATCGATCCCACCCTCCTCGACACCGCACGTTCGTACGGCATCGGGCGACTGGAGCGGATCTGGCGCGTCGTTCTCCCTGCGGCACTTCCTCAGATCACGGCGGGAATGCGGAACAGCCTTTCTCTGGCAGTGATCATGATGGTCCTCTCCGAGTATTTCTCGAGCACGAGCGGCGTCGGCTATGTGCTCTTGATCTCGAAGAACACCTTCCAACTCTCCCCGATGTGGGCGGCAATTGTCCTGATCGGCGTTCTCGGTTACGTGCTGAACCTTCTGTTCATCCTTCTAGAGCGCCGCGTGCTCGCCTGGCACCGCGGCTGGCGCGCGGCTGCGCCGGCCTAGACGCACGTGCTGGACATCAAGGGACTGTCGAAGACGTACGGCTCCGGGCCGAAGGAGACGCACGCGATCGGCGACGTGTCCTTCACGGTGCTCGACGGAGAGTTCGTCTGCGTCGTCGGCCCGTCCGGCTGTGGGAAGACGACGTTGCTGAAGTGCATAGCGGGCCTGTTGGAACCGACGCGCGGCGAGGTCGCGCTGCGCGGCCGCCGCGTTCAAGGCCCGCCGGACGAGCTGGCGCTCGTGTTCCAGGAGTACAGCCGCTCGCTCATGCCGTGGTCGTCCGTCCGCAACAACGTTCTCCTGCCGCTTCGGCACAAGAAGCTCTCGCGCGCCGAGCGGGCACAACTCGTGGAGGATTCGCTCGAGGCCGTCGGGCTGACGCGCTTCCTCGACCATTATCCCTGGCAGCTTTCCGGCGGCATGCAGCAGCGGGTGGCGATCGCCCGTGCGCTCGCGTACCAGCCGACGATCCTGCTCATGGACGAGCCGTTTGCCTCTGTCGATGCGCAAACGCGCGGCGATCTCGAGGACCTCATCCTGCGGGTGCGTGATGAGTACGGCATCACGATCCTGTTCGTCACGCACGACATCGATGAGTCGGTGTACCTCTCCGACCGGGTCGTCGTCCTGACGCACTCGCCGACGGAGGTCAAAGAGATCGTCGCCGTAGACCTTCCCAGGCCGCGTGACCAGCTCGCGACAAAGGAGCTACCGGAGTTCATGAATCTGCGCGCAC
>JBKPMS010000018.1:0-25878 GCA_046732275.1 Actinomycetota bacterium
GAACTACCGCTCGTATCTCGCCTGCGGTTCGAACCACTGCGCACTGCCGACGCCCGAGTTCTACTCCCTTCGTGTCGGGGGTGTATCGCTTCGAGATTGGGTCGCTGACCTTGCGCAAGGTCGCGACGTCTCGTGCCCGACCTGCGGGTAGGCTTGGCCCGCTATGACGCAGGTTCTTCCGGCCGAGCGCGACCTGCGGCGCGTGATCGGCGACGCGGAGGGCGTCGGCGATCGGGACGTCGAAGGGCTGGGCGAGCAGCAGCTGCTCGATCTCTATCGCTCGATGATCCTCCTTCGGACGTACGACGAGCGCTCCGTCGTCTACCACCGGCAGGGACGCATTGGCACGTACGCGATCTTCTGGAATCACGAGGCGATGCAGGCCGGCGCCGTTCATGCGCTCGAGGACGACGACTGGATTTTCCCGTCGTACCGCGAATCCGCGATCGGGCTGCTGCGGGGGATGCCCGCCGCAACCGTGCTGTCGTGGTGGCGTGGCCATCCAACAGGCTGGTGGAACCCGGAGGAGTTTCGCGTTGCATCGATCTGCGTCCCGATCGGAACGCACGTCCCGCACGCTGCCGGTCTCGCCTGGGGGAAGAAGCTGAAAGGGGAGCGCGCATGCGCCGTCGCGTTCTTCGGCGACGGGGCAACGTCCGAGGGGGCGTTCCACGAAGGCGCGAACTTCGCCGGCGTCATGGGTGCGCCGCTGATTCTCTTCTGCAACAACAACGGCTGGGCGATCTCGACTCCCGTGGAGGAGCAGACGCATGCGAAGACGCTCGCCGACAAGGCCGTCGGCTACGGGATGCCCGGCCTGCGCGTAGACGGCACGGACGTCCTCGCCTGCTACGAGGCAACTCGCGAGGGTGTCGCTCGGGCGCGCGCGGGTGAGGGGCCGACATTCATCGAAGCGGTGTCATACCGCGTCGCGCCGCACGCGACGGCGGACGATCCTCGTGCGTACATCGATCTGGAACGGGTCGAAGAAGAGAAGGGGCGCGAATGTGTGGGTCGGTTCGAGGGTTACCTCCGCCGTGCGGGCATCCTCCACGACGATCTCGCTGCGTCCATCAAGGCCGAAGCCGCGGACGCGATGCGCGCGGGGATCACAGCGGCAGAGGCGGAACCGCCCGCGGACCTCGACCTGCTCTTTGCCCACGCGTACGTCGATCCGCCCGCGTCGTTCGCGTCCGATCTGGAGGAGCTGCGAGGCCATCATGGCTGAGCGCACGATCGTCGAGGCGATCAACGACTGCTTCCACCTCGAGCTCGACCGCGACTCGTCCGTGATGGTGATCGGGGAGGACGTCGGCCGCGCCGGCGGTGTCTTCCGTGCGACGGCCGGGCTGCGCGACCGCTTCGGCTCGGACCGCTGCGTCGATACGCCGCTCGCTGAGGCTGGGATCCTCGGCACGGCGGTCGGCCTGTGTATAGCGGGGTGGCGCCCGGTGTGCGAGATGCAGTACGACGCCTTCTCGTATCCCTGCCTCGACCAGCTGATCACACACGTCGGCCGGTACCGCTGGCGTACCGGCGGCACGATGACGTTCCCGCTCGTCGTGCGGATGCCGTACGGCGGCGGCGTGCGCGCGCCGGAGCTACACGACGACTCCCCGGAGACGTACTACGTGCACACGCCGGGCGTGAAGGTTGCGATCCCGTCGACTCCGGCCGACGCGAAGGGCATCCTCGCGGCCGCGATACGCGACGAGGATCCCGTCGTCGTGCTGGAGCCGAAGCTGCATTACCGGACGATCAAGGGCGAAGTGCCTGAGGGCGAGCATGTCGTGCCGCTCGGCAAGGCGCGGGTCGCGCGCGAAGGAGACGACATCACGCTCGTCGCGTACGGATCGATGGTGCCGCTCTGCGAGTCGGCGGCGGATGCCCTCGACGGCGTTTCCGTGGAGGTCCTCGACATCCGGACGTTGAAGCCGCTCGACGAGGACGCGTTGCTGGCGTCGGCCGCGAAGACGGGACGCGTCGTGATCGTGCAGGAGGCGCCTCGCGTCTGCGGCTTCGCTGCGGAGCTTGCTGCGATCCTCGCCGAGAAGGCGATCCTCGACCTGCGCGGCCCCGTGATTCGGGTGACGGGCTACGACGTTCCGTATCCCTACTGGCAGATCGAAGATGCGTACATGCCGTCGGTCGAGCGTGTGACGGCGGCTGTCCGGCGCCTGCTGGAATTCTGAGCCGCATCGAGACAGAACGCCTCGTGTTGCGGTTGCCGCGGCTCGCCGACGCAGAGGACGCTGCCGACTACCTCGAGGATCCGGTGGTGATGCGCTACCTCGGCGGCGAGACCGTGCCGCGTGAGGATGCGACCGCCGTCGTCCAGAAGTGGCTGGACCGGTGGGAGGTCAACGGCTTCGGCCACTTCGCTGTCGAGCGCCGAAAGGACGGCCGCTTTCTCGGACGCGCGGGCTTGATCGTCTGGGACACACGCGATTGGCGACACGCAACTCGTGAGGGTGCCGGCAAGTACGCACAACACGAGCTCGGCTGGACGCTCGCTCGCCGACATTGGGGGAAGGGCTACGCGACTGAGGCTGCGGCAGCGGTGCGCGACTGGGCGCGCCGGGCGCGCGGCATCGAACGGTTGATCTCGCTCATCCACCCGGACAATGTGAGATCGCAGCGCGTCGCGGAACGCCTCGGAGCGAAACCCACCGAGACGGTGTCCCTCTACGACTCAGGCGCAGCAGTCGTCTGGGTACATCCGCTTCCTGTGGAAGAAAAGACGCACTCTCCTGACGAACCACGTGTCAGCGCGGGACCAGTCTGGGGACAGAGCCTGGACGTGGCTCCCCGGGACTAGGCTGGTTGGGATATGACGCAGCGGAGCTCGGTTCGTTCGGTCGCGGCCGCGACGGCGTGAGCACGTCGGCCCGGCTTCGGATCTGGCTCGAGCGCGCCGGAGATGGGTTTCGGCTGCGGAACGCGGCCACCGAGGAGCTGCTGCGTGAGGAGGATCCGCGCATTCGCGTCGTGCACGTAGCCGGCGCGTCGTACCGGCTCGACGCACTGCAGGACGACGCCTTCGCTCCGGGCAGGAGGCTCGCGCTCGTCAGCGAGCCTGGCAACGAGCACGATCCTCACGCGATCGGGATCTGGGACGAGGCGGTTCGCGCCCAGGCGGGTTACGTGCCGGCGGATGTCGCGCGCGAGCTCGACGCAGCCGAGTGGCAAGCCGTCTCGGTGAGGGAGTTCGTCGAAGACGGCAAGCGCCTGGGCCTGCGCGTCCTCCTCGCGCCGCGCGACGCGTGGATAGGCGCGCCGCGCGCATGACGCACGAGATCCCACTCGAACGCCGGACTCTGCACGGCCACTTCTCGTGCGATCTACCGCCGATTCTCACCGTCGACAGCGGCGACACCGTCGCATTCCCCTGCCTCGACGCCGGTTGGAACATCGAACCTGGACGTAAGTTCGAGCCGCGAAGCGACGAGCTCGATGACGGCCATGCGCTGATCGGGCCGATCGAGATCCGCGGCGCGAAGGCCGGCCAGACGCTCGAGGTACGGATCGACGAGGTGAAGGTCGGCTCCTGGGGCGCCACCTTCGCAGGAGGCTGGCAAACGCCGCTGAACGATGAGCTCGGGGTCAGCGTCGGCGACGGTGTGACGCTGAGCTGGGAGCTCCATGTCGAATCGGGCCTTGCGGTCGACCAGTACGGCCGCGAGGTCGAGCTGCGACCCTTTCCAGGCGTGCTCGGCATGCCGCCGCCCGAGCCCGGCGTGCACTCCACCGGGCCGCCGCGCCGGTCCGGCGGCAACATCGACTGCAAGGAGCTCGTCGCCGGGACGAAGCTCTTCCTGCCGATTCCCGTCGACGGAGCGCTGTTCTCCGCAGGCGACGGTCACGCTCGACAGGGTGACGGGGAGGTCTCGCAGACGGCGATCGAGTGCCCCCTCGACCGGCTGGAGCTGACGCTCACGCTCAGCGACGAGCCCCGGCTCGAGACGCCGGCGGCCTGGACGCCGGACGCGTGGCTGACGTTCGGCTTCGACGAGGACCTCGACCGCGCCGCGGCGAGCGCAACCGATGCGATGCTGAAGCTGATGGACCGCGAGCACGGCCTGGAGCGGCGCGATGCCCTCGCGCTCGCGAGCGTCGTCGTCGACCTTCGCGTCACGCAGATCGTCAACGGTGTGCGCGGCGTCCACGCGCTTTTCGCGCACGACGCCATCAGAATGCCCTGACAGTGGCCTACGAGTTCAAGCTCCCCGACCTCGGCGAAGGCCTGACCGAAGGCGAGATCTCACGCTGGCTCGTCTCGGAGGGTCAGGACGTCGCCGAGGACGATCCGCTCGTCGAGATCCAGACGGACAAGACCACCGTCGAGATCCCCTCGCCGGCCGCGGGCACCGTGACGCGCATCCTCGTCGGCGAGGGAGAGGTGATCCCCGTCGGCACCGTGCTCGTCGTCATCGGCGGGGAGCCCGACGGAGACCGTGCGCTCGCAGACCGCGACGCTGCGCCCGCGCAACAGGCTGCGACCAAGCCGATCGTCGCTCCCGCACCTGGCCGAGGACGCGCCACGCCGCTCGTCCGCAAGATCGCGCAAGAGCTCGGCGTCGACCTCGACACGCTCTCCGGGACGGGGCCGCAGGGCCGTATCACCGAAGATGACGTTCGCGCGGCCGCGGCTCCGAGTGAAGGCAGGCGCGAGCCCGTGCGCGGCGTACGGCGACTGATCGCCGAGCACATGGCGCGGGCGCACCGCGAAGTGCCGGCCGTGACCTGGGTCGAGGAGTGCGACTTCTCGAACGTCGACCTGAAGTCGCTGGTGGCGGCAACGCTCGAAGCGTGCGCCACGTGTCTCGAGGAATTCCCCGAGCTCAACGCGCGGCTCGAAGGGGACGAGATCGTCTATCTCGATCGCTACGACCTCGGCGTTGCCGTCCAGACCGACCAGGGGCTCGTCGTTCCCGTCGTCCGTGACTGCGGCAAACGCACACGTGCCGAGCTTGCGGCGGAGGTCGAGCGGCTCGCGGAGAGCGCACGAGCGGGAACGCTCAAGCCAGAGGAGCTACGCGGCTCGACCTTCACCGTGACGAGCGCCGGCAAGCTGGGCGGGCTCTTCCAGACGCCGATCGTCAATCATCCCGAGGTGGCCATCCTGAGCATCGGCCGCATCGCCGAGCGCCCGGTCGTGCGCGACGGCCAGCTCGCCGCAGCGCCGATCGGCTATGTCTCGGTCACCTTCGACCACCGCGTCGTCGACGGTGCGCGTGCCGCGGAGTTCGGCCTGGCCGTCATCGGGCGGCTCCAGGAGAAGTAGGGCAGGCGCCCGGCAACAGCACCGGGCGCCCGGAGTGCCGGTCAGTCTTCGCCGCCGTTCGTCTTCAGCTGTGCACGAATCTCGCCACCGGGCCAAGTGGTGGAGTGCACGTTGGCGTAGGCACTTCCAGCATCGATTGCACGGGCCAACTCGTCGAACTCACCAGTGTTGATCCCCTGGGTGCGTGCCGCCGCTGTCGCGGGGATGTTCGGCGAGACGTCCGCAGCTGTGATCGTCCCGCTGATCGTCCCCGACTGCGGGCAGGCCTGCGTGCCGGCCGGTCCGTTCCCGAGGTTCGTGCACAGGAATACCGAGATGCCGCCGTTCACGCCGGCCTGTCCGAAGTGGATGTGCGACTGCTGCACCGCCCCTTCGAGGCCGCTGTAGCTCAACTCCCAGTCGATCGCGTCGCTGGCCTTGTTGACCTCGGCCGTGAAGCGCGCGGTGGCACCGGTCGAGACCGACGGCACCTCCTGGTATCCAGTCATGTCCCCGGAGATGTGCTTGAAGCCGATTCCCGAGCCGCCTGCGAACGCAAATGCGGCCACGGCCAGCGCGGCGGCGCCGACGATGAGCGCCGCGACGAAGCCCTTTCGCCTCATGCCCTTGCCCTCCTAGCCTGCCCCGTGAGGAAGGGCGCCCCGGCGCCGGGGCAGTGGCGCCGGGGCGTCAGTTGGACTACGCAAACTCCTTGCCGACCGGATTTCCGAGGATCGTGGTGGCGACGGTCGGGTGGGTGACGCGAACTAGACTCGGTCTCAGTGGGCGGTTGGTACTGGATCGGAGTCTGCGCAGGGCTCGGCGTGGCCATCGGAGTTCTCCTGGCGGCAGTCCTCGTCGGCAGCCGCATGGCGTTCACGGCGGCCCTCGTTCTCGCCGTCGGCGCAGGCGTGGGAGTCGGGTTCCTGCTCGGCGACTGGCCGGAGGCCGTCGGCGGTGGAGCAGGAGGAGCGCTCGGGGCGATCGGTTCCGCGCAAGTGACGTCGGGGGCGCTTCGTCGCGGCGGCGACCGGTTCGGGACAGCCGTTTTCGTCGGGCTCGCTGCTCTGGTGCTCGCGGCGCTCGCATGGATTCCCGCCGTCGGCTTTCTCGAGGCCGTCGTCGTTCCCGCGCTCGGCGGGCGTCTGCGGGATCGCGCACCGGAGCGCTACGCAGGCTTGCGCTCTCTGGCCAAGGACTGAGATCGCAGCTCGCAAGCTGATCCTGATCGTCATCGACGGGCTCACCCCGTCGGTCTTCGAGGCGGCGGTCGGAGACGGCCGAGCCCCGGCACTTTCGTTCCTCGCCGAGCAGGGCAGTTACTCGCGCGCGATCGCGTCGTTCCCGTCGCTGACGCCGGTCTGTCTCTCGTCGATTGCGACCGGCGCCCATCCCGACATCCACCGCATCCCGCACCTCGTCTGGTACGACCGCGGCCACGGGCGCGTCGTCGAGTACGGCTCGTCGTTCGCGGCATTGCGCGCGGCAGGGATGGCTCGCTCCATCGTCGACACGATCATCAACATGAACCGCGTCCATCTCGGCGCCGAGGCTGTGACGGTGTACGAGGCCCTCGACGACATCGGCCTCACGACCGCGGCCATCAACATCACGTGTTACCGGGGCCGCACGCGGCACCTCCCGACGCTGCCGGGAGTGGCGATCCCGGCATACGGCCCGAAGCGTTTCTTCTTCTACAACCTGTTCGAGTCGGACGCGACCGGTGCGCCCCTCGCGGTGTTCGGCCGCGCCCGAGGTTCGATCGACGGCTACGCGGCCGCAGTCGGCCGTTGGCTCGTAACGCGGGACGGCTTCGACTTCCTCGCGTACTACCTACCCGACTACGACTTCGCGTCGCACCTGCTCGGCCCAGACGGCGCGTTCGATGCCCTCGGCCGCAGCGACGCCGCGGTCGGGGCGCTGATTGACGCCGCCGGCGGGCCAGACGAGTTTCTGGAGCGGTATGCGGTCGTACTCTGCTCCGACCACGGCCAGACTCGAGTCGACCGCAATGCGCGCCTCGAGACGCGCTTCGCCGACGTGCCCGGGGTGCTCGTGACGGCGTCCAACCGAGCCGGGATGGTGTACCGGCTGCCGGAGTGCAAGCTCGACCCACGCGGGCTGGCCGAACGGCTCGACGGTGAGGCGTCGGCCGAGACCGTCCTTTTCCGCGAGGACGGTGAAGGCGTTGCGAGGCGCGACGGCGAGGAGCTTCGCTTCGAACGCGGCGAAGGCGGGTGGCGGACCAGCGGCGACGAGGCCGTCCTCGACTATCCGGACGGGCTCACGCGGGCCTGGGCCGCGCTTCGAAACCCGAATGCCGGCGACGTGATCGTGAGCGCCGGGCCGGGCGTGGAGTTCGCCGACCTCGCGGGCCGTCACCACGTCGGCGGCGGCAGCCATGGCTCGCTCGGGCGCGGCGATTCGGAGGTGCCGGTGCTGACCATCGGCGTCGAGCACGAGATCCGGTCGATCGTGGACATCGCCCCCGCTGTCCTGCAGCACTTCGGCGCGGCACTGCCGGGGTATGCGCGGTCGCTCACGCGTGCCGCCTGACACAGCCGCGCGGCGACGGCGAATGGTCGCGCGGCAACTGCGCGGACGAGATGTCCAGGACGACCGAGTCCTAGAGGCGATGGAGCGCGTTCCACGGGAGCTCTTCGTTCCGGAAGAACTGCGCGACCGTGCGTACGACGACGCGGCGCTCCCGATCGGGGCGGGCCAGACGATCTCGCAGCCCTACATGGTCGCGCGCATCTGCGAGGCACTCGCGCTCCGCGGCAACGAGCGGGTGCTCGACGTCGGAACCGGATCCGGCTACCAGGCTGCGGTGCTCGCCGAGCTTGCCGCCGAGGTGGACACGATCGAGCGCATTCCAGAGCTCGCCGAACAGGCGCGCGCCAACCTCGCCGCGGCCGGTTACGAACGCGTGCGCGTCCACGTCGGGGACGGCTCCCGTGGGCTGCCCGGGCGCGCGCCGTTCGGGGCGATCGCGGTTGCCGCCGCGGCGCCGGAGCTGCCGCGCACGCTCTACGAGCAGCTCGAGCCGCGCGGGCGCCTCGTCGTCCCGGTCGGCAAGCGCGGCGTGCAGTACCTCGAGGTCGTCGTGCGGAGCCCCGAAGGCCCGGCCATCGTACGGTCGGTGCCGTGCCGCTTCGTCCCGCTCGTCGGCGAGGAGGGTTTCTGACGCCGTTTCCGGCCGATCGGTTCGGGCAGGATTACGCCGGTGAACCGCACAGGTAGCGAACTCCTCGGGCTGCGCCTACGCCTGCACGGAATCCAGCTCGGACAGCCCGCCGACCTGCTCCTCGATCGCGAAACGCTCCGCGTCGTCGGGCTCGACATCGCCTGCGGCGACGGCGCCCACCGCTATCTCCCTCTCCCGGTTGCGGTCATCAAGGACAAGGAGCTCACCATCAGCTCGCCTCTCGTGCTGCTCGAGGAGGACGAGCTCGGCTTCTATCGCACGCGGACCTTCGCCTACAGCGCTCTCCGCGGGCGACCGGTCGAGGTCGGCGGCGTCGTGGCCGGGAAACTCGTCGACATCGTGATCGATTCCGCCGGCACGCTCGTCGACGTCGTCGTCGAAGAAGGCGAGCGCACGAGACGGATTCCGTTCGCCAAGTCGGTGCGTTTTGCTCCCGCGAGCCGGTCCGCTGCGTAAGACCCGCCCGAGCTCAGCGGCCAGCAGCTAGTCTCGCCGCCGGATGGAGCAGCGGGACGTCGCCGTCGCCGTGGGTCTGCGCGACCGCGCGAATCAAGCCCTTCGACAGCGGCACAACTGGGAAGAGCTCGTTCGCTTCTGCGTCGTCGGGGCGTCCGGATACGTCGTCAATCTCCTGGTCTACTACGCGCTGCTCGACGGCGCGAACCTGCATTACCGCCTTGCCGCTACCGGGTCGTTTCTCGTCGCCGTAACGAACAACTACCTCTGGAATCGCCTCTGGACGTTCCGCCACCGCCGTGGACACTTCGCCTACCAGGGCCTCCGGTTTTTCGTGGTCTCCGTGATCGTCTACCTCGGAAACCTCGTGATCCTCACGGTGCTGGTCGAGCTCGGCGCCGGGAAGATCGTCGCGCAGGCGATCGCGATCGTGCTCGTGACACCGTTCAACTTCATCGGCAACAAGCTCTGGTCGTTCCGGAGAGAGCGCTGAGGCGGATCACGTGCGCGTTCGCGGTCGCGCTCGCGGCCGGGGCGCTCGCCAACGCCGCGCTCGCCGCGAGCCCGATCGGCGCGAACAACGCGAAGGCCCGCCTCGACGAGCAGCAGGCGACGGCGATCTTCCTTCGGGACGACAAGGTCGCGGACTGGCTCGATCGCTATCCCGTCAAGGGCCGCATCACGGACGCAACGTATGAGCCGGACCAGGCGAAGTGCGGAACCGGTGGAGGCGGTGGCTGCTGGACGGTCAACGTCTGGTGGAAGAAGAGCGACAAGGTCGACGCGGGAGAGATCGCGACGGGGAAGGTCGACGACCGTACGCGCACCGTGACCGAGGCGTGGACTGGGCCACAGGTCGCGTGGAAGATGGCGCGGGGCACGGAGGGTGCCTTCGGCGGCAAGAAGATCAACAGCCCTAAGTACTGGCTCGCGTTCTGCGCGATCTTCCTCGTCGGCCTCGCGGACTTCCGGCGTCCGCTCTCGTGGCGGAACCTCGACCTCCTCGCGCTGCTCTCGTTCTCCGTTCCGCTCTGGTACTTCAACCGCGGCGACGTCTTCACGAGCGCGTCGCTCGTGTACATCCCGCTCGTCTACCTCCTCGCCCGGTGTGCCTGGATCGGAGCCCACCGTCGCGTGTCGCCGGGCTCGCGGCCGCTCTGGCCAGCATGGGTACTGCTCGGGGCAGCGGTCTTTCTCGCCGGCTTCAAGATCGGCCTCAACTATCGCGGCGGGTCGAACGTGATCGACGTCGGCTATGCGGGAGTGATCGGAGCCGAGCGAATTGCAAGCGGCGTCATGCCGTACGGCAACTTCCCGGAGGAGGACGGCCTCAAGCCGTGCGGCCCCGCAGATGCAGCCGGCGAGATCCGCGACCGCATCCAGAAGAACGGCCGCTGCGAGTCGGCGAACCCGCTGGGCGATACGTACGGCCCCGTCGCGTACCAGGCGTACTTACCGGCGTACTGGCTGCGAGGCTGGTCCGGCAAGTGGGACCGGCTGCCGGCGGTGCACCTGACGTCGGTGATCTTCGATGTCCTCTGCATGATCGGGATGGGGCTGATCGGCTTACGCTTCGGCGGGCCGTGGCTCGGTGGGGCGCTCGCGTTCGCGTGGTCGGCATTCCCCTTCACCGCTTACGTGTCGATGTCGAACACGAACGACGCGATCGTTCCCGTTTTTCTCATCTTTGGCTTTTGGTTCGCAGCCTCGCCGTGGCTGCGCGGCCTGTTCGCGGCGTTGTCAAGTTGGACGAAGTTCGCGACGCTGATCGTCGCGCCACTCTGGCTGACATACCCCGGACCGGTCCGGCGGCCGCGGCCGGCGCTTGCGTTCGCGGCCGGGTTCGCGGTGGCGACGGTGGCCGTCTTTTCTGTGCTGCTGCTGGACGCGCATCCCGTCCAGGCAGCCGAGACCTTCTACGACCGCACGCTCAAGACGCAGATCACGCGCGAGTCGCCGTTCTCGTTGTGGGACTGGGGCCAGTACCACGCTCGGGGTATCCCTGACCTCCACCTCGTGCAGCGGGTACTGGAAGCGCTCCTCGTGGTCGCCGCGCTGGTCGTCGCGTTCATCCCGCGGACGAAGACGCCGCTTCAGCTCGCAGCTCTGACCGGTGCGTTGCTGCTCGGCTTCGAGCTCGTGCTCACGCACTGGTTCTATCTCTACATCGTCTGGTTCTTCCCGTTCGTCGCGTTCACTGTGCTCGCAGCAAATGGTCGCCTCGACCGAGAACCTGCCGTCTGAGCGCTCGACGTGGGCGGCCGCGGTTGTTGCGGTCGTCGTCTTTGCCGGAACGTGGGCGCTGCTTCACACCGACTTCTACCGCCAGCAGATCCTGGACACGCCGGTTTACCAGCGATACGGGAACGCGATCGCCGACGGGAAGGTTCCGTACCGCGACTTCGAGCTCGAGTATCCGCCCGGCGCGCTGCCGGTGTTCGCGCTCCCGGGGCTGGCCGAGCCGGGTCACGACCAGGATGTGACGCCAGGCTTCAGGCGCACGTTCGAAGCGCTCATGTGGTTGTGCGGTGCCGCCGTGCTCTGCGCCGTTGCGATCGTCTTGCAGGCGCTGCGGCGCCCGTCGCGTGAGACGTGGGCGGTTCTCCTGTTCGTCGCGTTGGCGCCGCTCCTGCTCGGTTCGCTCGTGCTCAGCCGGTTCGATCTGTGGCCTGTCGCACTCGTCGTTGGTTCGCTTGCCGCCCTCGTCTCGGGTCGGCTGCGATTGGGACACGGGCTACTCGGGGCGGCCGTCACGGCGAAGCTCTACCCAGCGGTGTTGCTTCCGCTGGCGGTGACCTATGCGTGGAAGCGAGCCGGCCGGCGTGAGGCCGCCGTGTGCGCGGCGGTTGCGGTCGCCGTTGTCGCCGTGGTCTTCCTGCCGTTCGTCGTTCTCGCGCCCGGCGGCGTCTGGCACAGCATCAGTGTTCAGCTCGACCGTCCCCTGCAGGTCGAGAGCCTCGGGGCAGCGGTGCTGCTTGCGGCGCATCACGTCTTCGGCGTTGGTGTCACCGGGGAGACGAGCCACGGCTCGCAGAATCTGGACGGGAGCGCCGCCGATGCGCTCGCGGTCGTGACGACGATCCTGCAGGCGGCCGTCCTCGTGGCGATCTGGGCTTCCTTCGGCCGCGGGCCCGGAAGCCGGGAGGCGCTCGTACGAGCCGCGGCTGCCCTCCTCTGTGCCTTCGTCGCGTTCGGGAAGGTGTTGTCGCCGCAGTTCCTGCTCTGGTTGATCCCGGTCGTTCCGTTGGTCCGGGGCCGACGAGGTCTCTGGGCAAGCGGGCTGCTGGCCGCTGCGCTCGTGTTGACGCAGGTGTGGTTTCCGTCGCGGTACTTCCGGTACGCGCTCGACTTCGAGGCCGGGCTCACATGGGTCGTGCTGGCGCGCAACCTGGTATTAGTTGGGCTGGTCGCTGTCCTGGCGATCCCGCTGTCGGCCGCAGCGTCTCGGGCGGAGCCGCGAGGCGCCGTCCGAAACGGACCTCTCCGAAGGAGCCGCGTCGAGGGACTGTCCCCGAACGAGGCCCGCGGGGACCTGGCTCCCCCGTCTTGAACGAACACGGTGTTCGTGCTCGATGTGCGATTTCTTCTCCACAGGCGCTACAGCGTTGGCTTGGTTATGCGACGCTCTCGTCAGGGGGCTGCGTTGTTCGCTGCAGGACGTGTCTGGAGCGGACGACAACGCGCTTCGCTGGTCTGCGGCCTGATGCACCCGCAGCCGGCTCTAAACAGGCGTCCTAGCTGACGGGGACTCGGACTGGCTCGCAGGTCGTCGCGCGACCGTCCTGGTCGCACTCGACCAGAACGCCCTCGATCCGGACGTCGCCCCCAGCCGTCTCGAAGCGGACTGGCATCGACGTCCGCATCTGACGAATCGCCTGCTCCGCCTCCACGCCGATGACCGAGTCGTGCGGGCCCGTCATGCCCGCGTCCGTGATCGCCGCGGTTCCGCCTCGCTGCACGCGCGCGTCGCTCGTCTGCACATGTGTGTGCGTGCCGATCACTGCCGTCACTTTGCCGTCGAGCCAGCGCGACATCGCAACCTTCTCGCTCGTCGCCTCGCCGTGCATGTCGACGACGATGACCGGGGTTCGCTGACGCGCCTCGTCGACGAGACCGTCGATGACTTCGAAGGGGCTGCACGGCGGCCCGATGAACAGCGACCCGAGCAGGTTGATCACAGCCACCGCCGTCCCGTCGCTCGATGCGACGAAGACCAGACCGCGTCCCGGTGCGCGCTGCGAGAGGTTCGCCGGTCGCGCAACGCGGGTGCTCTCCCTCAGGTACGGGACGATCTCACCCCGCCGCCACACGTGATTTCCCAGCGTGAGCGCGTCTGCGCCGGCGGCGAGCATCCGCTCCGCCAGCTTCGGCGTAATGCCGACGCCGTCGGCGAGGTTCTCGCCGTTGAGGATGCAGACGTCGACCCGCAGCTCGTCGCGTAGGGACGCCAACCGCTGTTCGATAGCGCGCCGCCCCGGCACGCCGACGACGTCGGCGACGAACAAAATCCTCATCTCAGCCCTGGGCTAAGGGAGCGTGAGCGTCGCCGCAGGACGCAGCTCGATCGCGACGTGGTTCCCGGCGTCCTGCGTGTACTTCGCGAGGGCTTGACGTTCGACTCGGGCGAGACCGACGACACGCCCCACCTTCGTGTTCGATGCGGCGATCACCGAGCCGACGGAAAGCGCGGGATCCGGCTCGACGTGTGTGAGCGAGACGACGAGCGACGGTGCGGCTGAAGGCTGCACGTCGATGCGCGACCCGTATGGACGGCCGTTGATGATGTAGTCGGAGATGCCCACGATTGTTCCGTCGACCGGCGCATACACGTCCGTTCCCGGTGCGGCCCCGACATCGAGCACCTCGGTCTCGCCGCCACTCAGCTGGTAATAGACAAAGCCGGCGCCGCCGCCTCCGAAGATCTTGTGGGCGAGACGTGCGAGGGCGCCCGCGTTCCCCTGGCGCCCGAGGGGTTGCAGCGCGAGCGTGCCGTCGTCCGACGAGTGGTAGCCGATCGCCGTCACTCGTCCTGCCGCGATCGGCAGCTGGATCCGGAGGCCGTTGTGCAGCGCGACCGTCAGGGGCGCCGGCGGGCCGACCGGTAGGAGACGGCCCGCAGGTCCGGGGAGCGCCTGTGACGGCTCGCGCGTCGCGCCTTGCCCGAATGCCGTCAGCAAGAGAGTTCCGAGGAGCACGCCGACGACGACCGCGAGGACGATCAATCGGCGTGTCCGATTCGGCGCAGGACGGCTTCGGGCACGGCGCCGCGTCGCAGGCGCTCGGCGGGAGGGGGCCGGCATCCGCGGGACCCTAACAACCCGCTCGCGGACCGGTGGGGGCGGCTCGATCCACAGCTCTGCGGGGTCGAGGGCAGCGCTCCCGTCCACGGCCCGTGACCAGTCCCAGTCCCAACTCGGAGGCCGGAGGGGTACGACGACGGCTGTACGATCAGTCACATGCCCGCCCGGGCGGCGAAGATCGAGATCCCCCGCTGGATCCAGCTGGTCGGGCTTCCGCTCCTGTTGCTGCTCCTGTGGGTCGTGGCGGGCGCGGTCCGTCACGTCGTCTTCCTCTTCCTCGTCGCGCTCCTGATCGCGCTGCTGCTCAGCCCGGTCGTGCGCATCGTCCAGAGGGTCCGCTTCCCTCGCGGCTTCGCAGTCGCGCTCGTGTACCTCGCGTTCGCGGTGACGTTGATCGCCGTCATCGGAGCTATCGGGACCGTGGTTGTCAACGAGACGAAGACGGCCGCAAAGAGGGTCGATTCCTACTTTACGGACGTAAACGGACGGACAGGCCAGGTCGCCGCGGACCGCGACGTCGACCGCCTGCAGGAGTGGCTCGACGAACACAGGCTCGGCGGGATCGACATCCAGCAACGCGGCCATCGACTTGTACGCGACATCCGACGGCACGACGTCGGGAAGTACACGAACAAGGTCGTTGACTTCCTCGAAGGCGCAGCGATCTCGATCGGCAAGCTGCTCTTCAGCCTGGTCGTCCTGATCGTCGTTTCGATCTACATGCTGCTCGACTTTCCGCGGCTCGACCGTGCGATCAACAGACGCTTTCCGCCGGATGACGGATCCGATCCCTTGTTACGGCAGATGGAGCACTCGCTGACGAGCTACGTCAAGGGGCAGACGCTCGTCTCGCTGATCATCGGCACGAGCGCCGGCATCGGCCTCTGGCTCTTCGGCGTTCTCGGCTGGCTTCCGAACGGAGACAAGTACGCGCTGCTGTTCGGAGCCTGGGTTGCGATCACCGAACTGATCCCGTACCTCGGGCCGTGGCTCGGGGCGATTCCGCCGTTCATCTACGCGCTGGTCGTCCATCCCGTGTCGGCGATCTGGGTTGCGCTCCTCTTCCTCGGCATTCACCAGATCGAAGGGCACGTCGTCGTGCCGAACGTGATGGGGAGCGCACTGCGACTGCACCCGCTGCTCGTAATCTTCGGACTGCTCGCCGGCGGGGAGATCTACGGCCTGCCCGGCGCGCTCGTCGCCCTGCCGATGCTCGCCGCCGGGCGGGCTGCGTGGGAGTTCTTCTCCGAGCGTGTCGAGCTGGAGGACTGGGAGGGCGGCGAGGTGCCCGTCGAGGTCGAGGTCGAGCAACGGCCTCCGCCGCAACCGGTCCGGCCGGTCGCCGAAGAGGACGACTCGGCCGCCGCTTCCGGCCGCTGAACCAGCGACGCGTCTACGCTGTACTCGATGAGCGCGTTCCCCGTCACGCGGCTGCGACGGCTCAGGCGGACGAGCGGCCTCCGCAGCCTCGTCCGCGAGACGCGCCTCGACCTCGATGACTTCGTGATGCCGCTCTTCGTCGGCCCCGAGTCGGTTCCCAATCCGGACCTGCCGGGCATGGCGCGCCACTCTTTGGAGTCCGTCTTACACGAGGCGGAGGAGCTGACTCGGCTCGGCGTTCGGGGGGTGATCCTCTTCGGCATCCCCGAGGAGAAGGACGACGAGGGATCCGGGGCGTACGACGACGACGGGATCATCCAGCAGGCGCTGCGCGCGCTGTCCGGCGCCGGGCTCGTACTCCTGACGGATGTCTGCCTCTGCGAGTACACCTCGCACGGGCACTGCGGCGTGATCCGTGACGGCGAGGTCTCGAACGACGAGACGCTCGAGCTGATCGCGCGCACCGCCGTCAGCCACGTCGAAGCCGGCGCGGACGCCGTCTGCCCGAGCGACATGATGGACGGCCGCGTCGGCGCGATCCGCGAGGAGCTTCCGGAGACCCCGATCGTCGCGTACTCAGCGAAGTACGCCTCCGCGTTCTACGGTCCCTTCCGGGAGGCCGCCGAATCGGCGCCGGCGTTCGGCGACCGGCGCGGGTATCAGATGGACCCGGCGAACGTGCGCGAGGCGCTGCGCGAGTGCGAGCAGGACGTCGCGGAGGGCGCCGACGTCCTCATGGTCAAGCCGGCGCTGCCGTACCTCGACGTCCTTCGCGCCGTGCGCGAGCGCTTCGAGCATCCCCTCGCGGCGTACAACGTCTCGGGGGAGTACGCGATGATCAAGGCTGCGGCCTCGAAGGGATTCATGGACGAGCGTCAAGCGGCCGTCGAGTCGCTGACCGCGATCAAGCGCGCCGGCGCCGACCTGATCGTCTCCTACTGGACCAAGGAGCTCGCCCGCTGGTTTTAACGACGCGGAGCGAGCTGTATCGCCGCGCGCTCGACCTTATCCCCGGCGGTGTCAATTCGCCGGTGCGCGCGATGCGCGCGGTCGGGCTCGACGAGCCGTTCTTCGTGCGCCGCGGCGAGGGTGCATATCTCGAGGACGTCGACGGTAACCGCTACGTCGACTGGGTGATGTCGTGGGGGCCGCTCCTCTTCGGCCATGCCGACGCGGAGACGGTCGAGGCCGTCCGCGACGCTGCCCGCCTCGGAACGTCGTTCGGTGCGCCGACCGAGGCCGAGGTGGAGCTCGCCGCCGAGCTCGTCGACGCCGTTCCGTCGCTCGAGAAGGTTCGGCTTGTGTCGTCCGGGACGGAGGCGGCACTGAGCGCCGTGCGGCTGGCGCGGGCTTTCACGTCCCGCGACCGGATCATCAAGTTCGCCGGCTGCTACCACGGCCACGTCGACGCGCTGCTGGCGAGCGCCGGTTCGGGCGTTGCGACGCTCGGGCTCCCGTCGACGCCGGGCATTCCGACGGCCGTCACCGCCGACACGATCGTGTGCCCGTACAACGACGTCGACGCAGTCGCGGCGGCGGTCGCGCAGTACGGAGAGGGCCTCGCCGCGATCCTCGTCGAGCCGGTGGCGGGGAACATGGGCGTTATCCCGCCGGCGCCCGGTTTTCTGGAAGCGCTGCGCAAGCTCTGCGATGCGTCGGGCACGCTGCTCGTCTTCGACGAGGTCATCACCGGCTTCCGGGTCGCGCGCGGCGGGGCCCAGGAACGGTTCGGCGTGATCCCCGATCTCACGATCCTCGGCAAGATCGCGGGCGGTGGACTCCCCCTCGCGGCGTTCGGCGGCCGAGCCGACGTCATGGACCGTCTCGCGCCGGGCGGCGACGTCTACCAGGCCGGAACCCTCTCCGGAAATCCGCTGGCAACCGCCGCCGGCCTCGCGGTGCTGCGACGGCTTCGTGACGACACTGTCTACGACGAGCTCGAACGTGTCGGCGCGAGTCTCGAGTCAGGCCTCGCGCCCTACGGGCGCGTGCAGCGCGTGGGCGCGATGGCGACCCTGTTCATGGCGGACGGCCCCGTCCGCGATTTCGAAGATGCGCAGCAGTGTGACGTGGAGCGCTACGGCGCCCTCTTCCGGCACCTGCTTGCGGCGGGGATCTACGTCGCCCCGAGCCAGTTCGAAGCGATGTTCGTGTCGCTCGCCCACGGGGCGGACGAGGTCGACCGTACCGTTCAGGCCGTTGCCGACTTCGAACGCTGACCTCTGGGACACGATGGCCGGCGAGGCCGGTCGCGAGAGCCCCTTGTGGACCGCTGCGCTGCGCGATCCCGAGCTCCAAGAGCGCGAGCCGATCTTCTCCACGCTCGGCGAAGACCGGTACGCACTCGGGATCGAGACGATCTACGAGGGATATCTCCTCCACTACGGCCGCCCGCGGCTGTTCGAACCGGAGGACGCCGACACGGGCCTCCTACTCGGCGACTACCTCTACGCCCACGGGCTCGTGAGGATCGAGCAGGTCGGGAGCGTCGCGGCCGTCAACGATCTCGCCGAGCTGATCGCACTCTGCGCCTACCTCAAAGCGGAGAACATCGCCGGCGACGCGGCAGTTTGGGCGGCGACGGCGACGGCCCTCGGCAGGGGCGAGCTAGACGCGGGCCGGACCTCGTTGCGCCTCGACAACGACGCTGGGCCGCTGGAGCGGCTCGCGCGCGCGCGAGCCGGCGATGCCCCGGTGGAGGCGACCGTCGCGGCTCATCGGGAGCGCCTGCGTTAAAGTCGTGGCGATGCTCGCAGCACTGCAGTGGCTCGTCGCCGTAGAGGACGCGGCGACGGAGGGCAAGAAGGTCATCACCGGGATGCTGATCGTCGGGTTGATCTTCATCAGCGTGATTGCCGTGGGCCAGACCGTGCACTGGCTGCGGCACCGCCGCCACTAGCTGCCGCCCGTACTCGCCGCGACAGCAAACGCGACTGCGTATGACCATACGTTTGCGCCTCCAAATCTCTACCCGGTGAAATAGGGGCCGGTAGTTATTTCAAGAAACGGCCTGACGTTGAAATAGCGAGGCGCGATCTCGAGTCCTCAGCGAGGCCGCCCTAATCAGCACGCTTCGTGCTCCGCTCCCTACACTGATCGGCAATGGCCCCTCCGGGCGACCTGCGCGAGTGGATCGCGCGCCTCGAGCGCGAGGGCGAGCTCGTTCGCGTTGACGCCGAGGTCGACCCCGAGCTCGAGATCACGGAGATCAACGACCGCACAGTCAAGGCGGGGGGTCCGGCGCTGCTCTTCCAGAACGTCAAGGGGTCAGACCATTCGCTGCTGATCAACCAGTTCGGGACGGAGCGCCGCATGTGCCTGGCCTTCGATGCGCCGTCACTGGACGCCGTCGCCGCGAAGCTCAGCGAGGTGCTCGAGATGCAGCCGCCGCAAGGGCTCGTCGAGAAGGTGCGAGGGCTGCAGAAGCTGAAGTCGATCGCCGACTCGCGAGCGAAGACGATCAAGCGCGGCGCGTGCCAAGAGGTCGTCCTCGAAGGCGACGAGGCGACGCTCGACCTCCTCCCGATCCAGAAGTGCTGGCCGGACGACGCGGCGCGCTTCATCACGCTGCCCGCCGTGATCACGAAGGATCCGCGCACCGGCACGCGCAACGTCGGCATGTACCGGATGCAGAAGCTCGGGCCGCGCGCGACGGCCATGCACTGGCAGATCCACAAGGACGGACGCGCCGATTACCTCGCCACCGACGGGCGGATCGAAGTCGCAGTAGCGCTGGGCCTAGACCCGGTGACCGCGTACTCGGCGTCCGCGCCGCTGCCGAAGCACATCGACGAGCTGATGGTCGCCGGGTTCCTGCGCGGGGAGCCGGTCGAGCTCGTCCGGGGGAAAACCGTCGACCTCGAGGTTCCCGCGAACGCGGAGATCGTGCTCGAGGGCTCCATCGACAAGGACGAGCTCACGGACGAAGGGCCGTTCGGCGATCACACCGGTTACTACACGCCGCCCGAGCCGTTTCCGGTCTTCCGCCTCACCGCGATCACGATGCGACGAGACGCGATCTATCCCTCGATCGTCGTCGGCAAGCCGCCGCAGGAGGACGCGTGGCTCGGCAAGGCGACGGAACGGATCTTCCTCCCGGCGGTCCGGATGACCGTCCCCGAGATCGTCGACTACGACCTCCCGGTCGCAGGCGCATTCCACAACTGCTGCATCGTCTCGATCCGCAAGGCATTTCCCGGGCACGCACAGAAGGTCATGCACGCGATCTGGGGCCTCGGGATGCTGAGCCTGACGAAGTCGGTCGTCGTCGTCGACGAGTGGGTCGATGTTCACAACTACGAGGAAGTCCTCTTCCGCGTCGGCGCCAACGTGGATCCGAAACGCGACGTTCTGATCACCGAAGGGCCCCTCGACCACCTCGACCACGCTCCCACCCGGCAGTTCTACGGCGGGAAGATCGGGATCGACGCCACGCACAAGGGCCCGCAGGAGGGCACGCGCGAGTGGCCGCCCGAAATCGAGATGACTCCCGAGATCAAGGCCCTCGTCGACCGTCGCTGGGCGGAATACGGCATCGCGCTCGACCAGGCTGCAGAGAACGGACGGATCCGTCAGAGTTCGCGCCCGTTGCGCGCTTTGTTACGTCGTTGACAGGTGGATAATCGCGGGGATTGAATCCAGTAGTCGTGACCGAGGGAGGGGACGTCCGCTGATGGAGCCCCAGCACGAGAACAGGCCGCATCTACCGGGACCGTCCCTCTACCCGATCGGGTTTGCGGCCGGCGTCGCGTGCATCCTCGTCGGCCTGATCGTCAATCCGAAGATCATCGCCCCCATCGGGGCGGCGATCGCCATCGTCTTCGGCTTTCTCTGGGCGCGCGACGCGACGAAGGACTACCGCGTCGAGCCGGAGCCGATCGAGCCCGAGCGCGCCGAGGTGCCGCCGACGGCTGAGGCGCCGGCGATACCCGCCCACGAGGGCGGACCCGCGATGCCGCCCGGTGACCGGTTTCCTCGCAACCGGTTTCTCGAGGGCGCGACGCTCGGCTTCGGCGCGCTGATCGGCGGGATCATCACCGTCCCCGTTGTCGGCTTCATGGTCGTCCCTGCTTTCGAGGATCAGGGGTATCCGAAAGTCGACCTGGGCCCGGTCGACAACTTCCCCGAAGGCAAATGGTTCTTGACGTCGTTCTTCATGCATCCGGAGGCGGGTGAGGTCTCGCGCCGCACGGTCTATCTGCGGAACAACGGACTGCTGAAGGGAGAACCGAGCTTCACCATCATCTCCAATCGCTGCGCCCATCTCGGCTGTCCGGTCCAGCCGAACGGCCCGGTTCAAGTCGCCCAGGAGAAGAAGGTCAAGGGCGCCGCAGCTCAGCGCATCACGCTGACGCCGATGATCCCGGCGGGCGGCTTCGGCTGCCCGTGCCACGGCGGCCAGTACGACCCGGAAGGCAACCGTGTGTCAGGGCCGCCCGTGCGCGCGCTCGACCGGTACGAGTTCGCGATTGTCAACGGCCGTCTGATCCTCGGCAAGCCGTTCAGCGTCAGCGAGGTCACGGGCGAGGGGAAGAACGCCGAGATCCACAGGTACAGGCTCGCCGGCCCCGGCCAGCACGTCGACGGCTGGGAGCAGATCCTCTACCCCGTCCAGCCGCCGCACTAGGTAGCGATGGCCGTAACGACACGCCCGCCGTCTCCAGCGCCGACACGTCCGAGGAAGTCCGAGCGACGCCGGCGGCTTGAAGCCGCGATCAACTACCCCATCGACTGGCTCGAAGAGCGGTCGGGCCTCGTCGGAGGCCTCCGCTACTTCCTCTTCCGCAAGGTCCCGTCCGACACGAACTGGTTCCACACGCTGGGCTCGGCGACGCTGACTGCGTTCCTCGTCCAGGCCATAACCGGCGTGATCCTCGCGATGTACTACAAGCCGGATCCGAACAGCGCGTACCAGTCGATCCAGCACATCACGAACGACCTCACGCTCGGTTGGCTCGTCCGGGGCATGCACAAGTGGGGCGCCAGCGTCTTCATCATCTTGTTGTTCTTCCACATGGCGCGGGTGTTCCTGTTCGGCGCGTACAAGTACCCGCGGGAGCTGAACTGGATCGTCGGCGTGACGCTGCTCGTGACCGGGATGCTCGAGGGCTTCACGGGTTACTTGCTGCCGTGGGACCAGACGGCGTACTGGGCAACGGTCGTCGGGATCAATCTGAACGGAACGGCGCCGATCCTCGGGCCGTTCCTCGCCGACTTCCTGCGCGGTGGAGCGGAGATCGGCGGTGACACGCTCAGTCGCTTCTACTCACTGCACATGCTGATCATCCCAGCCTTGATCTTCGCGTTGATCGGGCTCCACCTGTACCTCGTCGTCCGCCTCGGGGTTACATCGCCGCCGTGGTCGAAGGAAGCGGCGGGAGAAGACTGGGCAGAACGCGACGAGCCGTCGATGGACGGGCGGCCACGTCAGGGCCTGACCCAGCCCCGAGCCCGGGGGAACGGCTAGTGGCTGCCGTCGACGAGTGGCGAGCGCAGCACCAGCGCTACAAGGACGACGTCAAGAAGCGCGGGAAGCCGTTCTTCCCGTACGCCATGTACCACGACACGGTGATGAGCCTCGTCGTCGTGACGGTGATCATCGCGGTGGCGTGTGTCTGGTACTTCACGTCGGGCCCGGATCCGAACAGCTGCGGCTCCGGTGACTCGTGCCTGCTCGGGCCGCGCTACGCAGAGCCCGCCGATCCAGGCACGACGAACTTCGTGCCCCGACCCGACTGGTACTTCTACTTCCTCTTCTATCTGCTGCGCATCTTCAAGTGGCCCAACTCGGTAATCCTAGGCACCGTCGGCATCCCGACGATCGTCCTGATCATCGCGTTCATCATCCCCTTCGTCGACCGCCGCCGCGAGCGCCGGTTGTCGCGCCGGCCGGTCGCCATCGTTGGCGCGATCCTCGTGGTCGTCTCCATGGGCGTCTTGACGTACAAGGGCGCGACTGCGAAGGAGGCCCTCGCGAGCGAGGTGGTGGAGGCGGTGCCGACGTGGGCGCAACGACAGGGCTTCCAGGACGACAAGGAGGCCGTCGCCGGCGCGACGATCTTCGCCAGCTCGGGCTGCACCGCGTGCCACACGTATCTGGGCACCGGCAGCTCCAACCAGGGCGCGCCGGACCTCAGCGACGAGGGGACGAAGGGCCACAACAAGCAGTTCTTCATGAGCTACATCCGCGATCCGTCGCAATTCGGCAACACGGTGATGCCGAAGTTCGGGTTCAACGACCAGCAGCTCTCGCAGCTGGCGGCGTTCCTCATGGCCTCCAAGGGCCCGAAGTAGCCGCCGCGTGCGCATCTTCCTCGGGATAACCGGCGCGTCCGGCGCGCCGTATGCGGCTCGCCTCGTGGAGAAGCTGGCGGCGGCCGACGTCGAGGTCGGGATCTGCGCATCCAGCGCGGGGGTCGAGGTGCTCGCGACAGAGCTCTACGGGAACCCGCGCCTCTCGCGTGACGAGACGCTGACACGGTTGCTCGAGGGTGCGTCCGGAGGCGGCAGTGTCACCGTCTACGAGCCGAACGACTGGAAGGCGCCTTACGCGAGCGGCTCCGCGAAGGTCGACGCGTACGTCGTCTGTCCGTGCTCGATGGGAACGCTCGGGACGATCGCGTCCGGGGCGATGTCGAACTTGATCCACCGAGCCGCGTCGGTTGCGCTGAAGGAGGAGCGACGGCTCGTGTTGATGCCACGCGAGACGCCGTTGTCCCTGATTCATCTGCGGAACATGCTGGCTCTGAAGGAGGCCGGCGCGACGGTGCTCTTCCTTGCACCCGGCTTCTACCACGGAGCCGAGACTGTGGACGACCTCGTCGACTTCGTCGTCAACCGTGCGCTCGACCAGCTCGGGCTCGACCTCGGGCTGGTGAAGCGTTGGGGGGAATGACGGCGAGCTACGAGTCGGGGCAGTTAGCGGCGGATGCAGTCCGCCGCATGTTCGACCGGATTGCGCCCGTGTACGACGCGATGAACCGGACGATGACCGCGGGGCTCGACGGGCGCTGGCGCCGCATCACTGCCGAGTCGGTCGTCCGGCCCGGAGACGCCGTTCTCGACGCGTGCTGCGGAACGGGCGATCTCGCCATCGCAGCCGCGCGGGCCGGCGGTCGAGTGACGGGGCTCGACTTCTCCGAGCGGATGCTGGAGCGCGCGCGCCGCAAGGCGCCGGAGCTCGAGTGGGTCGACGGGGACCTCCTCGCACTGCCGTTCGCCGACGCGAGCTTCGACGTCGCAACGGTGGGTTTCGGAGTCCGGAACGTGGAATCGCTCGACGCCGCGCTCGTGGAGCTCCGGCGAGTGCTGCGGTTTGGCGGACGCGTCGCGATTCTCGAGATCACCCGACCTGGGGGATTCCTCGGGCCGTTCTATCGGGTGTGGTTCGACAGAGTGGTGCCTCTTCTCGGCAAGCTGCTACCAGGTGGATCCGCGTACACGTATCTCCCCGCCAGCGTGAAACGGTTCCCGGGTCCCGAGGCGCTCGCGGAGCAGATCGCCGCGGCAGGCTTCCGCGACGTCGGCGTGCGTCTCTTCGCCGGCGGCATCGTCGCGCTTCATACTGCGCACGCGAAATGACCGCGCTCGCGGAGATTCGGGAAGCGCCCGGGCTGGACGCGTACCTCGCAGATCTCGAGGACCGGCTGGAGGCTGCCGTCGGCGCCTACGAGGGCGTCGTTGCCGACGTCGGCGCCCAGGCGCTTGCCGCGGGAGGCAAGCGGCTGCGTCCGCTCCTCGTCTACCTGTCGACGCCGCCGGGCGCCGAGCCTCCGGTCATCGTCGGTGTCGCCGTCGAGCTGGTGCACATGGCGACGCTGATGCACGACGACCTCATCGACGGCGCCCGCGTGCGACGCGGCCGGGCGTCCGCCTGGTCGGCGTACGGGCCGGACGCAGCTCGCGCTGCAGGTGACTACCTGTTCGCGCGTGCGTTTGCCGAGCTGTCGGCGCATGGAGATCCGCACGCGGTCGGGATCCTCGCGGAAGCGACACTGTGCCTCGCGCGCGGCGAGGCGATGCAACGGCGTCAGCGGTTCGATCCGGACACGACCATCGATGCGTACCTGGAGCGCTGCACGCTGAAGACGGGGAAGCTCTTCGAGGCGGCGTGTCGTCTCGCAGGAGGTTCCGGCTCGTTCGGGCTCGCGCTCGGCGTGGCGTTTCAGATCACCGACGACATCCTCGACTGCTCCGGCGTCACCATCGAGACCGGCAAGATCGCCGGCACCGATCTGCGCGAGGGGACGCCGACGCTGCCGCTCCTCCTCGCGGCGCAGCGGGACGACGCCGTTCGTGCCGCGCTCGCCGGTGGCTCGCAGCTCGACGGGGCTCTCCTGCGGGTCGCCTCGACAGGCGCGATCGAGGAGAGCCGCGAGGTCGCGCTCGCATACGCGCGCAATGCGCGCGCGTGCCTCAACGGCGAGCTGCACCGCGAGGAGCTCGAGTCGCTGACGTACGCGGTCGTGGAGCGCGAGCACTGATGGCGCTCCTGGAACGCACCGACACGTTTGCGCCGATCCGCGAGAAGATCGAGGCGCGCGAGCGCCTCGACTTCGAGGACGGCGTCACGTTGATGGAGTCCGACGACCTCTTGGCTCTCGGCGAGCTCGCCGACCTCGCGCGGCGCCTGCGGGGCGGCGACGACCGGGTGTACTTCGTCCAGAACCTCTACTTGAACCAGACGAACGTCTGCCGGGTGAAGTGCAAGTTCTGCGCGTTCGCGGTGACGCGCAAGCAGTCCGACGCTTACACGTACTCGGCGGAGGAGCTCGTCGAAGACGCCGTCCGCCAGCACGAGCTCTCGGGGTTCACCGAGATCCACATGGTCGGCGGCGAGAGCCCGCACGTCGAGTTCGACTACTACGTCGAGATCGTCCGCTCGCTGCACCAGGCGTTACCGGATGTGCATCTGAAGCTCTTCACCGCGAGTGAGATCCACCACATGACGACACTCTCCGGGCTGACGCACGAGGAGGTCTTGCGTGAGTTGCAGGCCGTAGGGTTGGGCTCGCTTCCCGGCGGCGGCGCGGAGGTCTTCGCGGACAGGGTGCGGCGGCTCGTCGCACCGGGGAAGGAGCATCCGGACTTCTGGTTCCATACGCACGACACCGCGCACCGCCTCGGAATCCCGACGCACTGCACCATGCTCTACGGACACGTCGAGACGTACGAGGAACGGGTCGATCACCTACTGCGGCTTCGCGACCAGCAGGACAAGACCGGCGGTTTCCTGGCCTTCATCCCGCTGTCGTTCCATCCGGAGAACACCG
>JBKPMS010000019.1:0-20854 GCA_046732275.1 Actinomycetota bacterium
GCGTGCAAGCGAGCGCTCCATCAGCGGGCTGCCGATCCGCCTGCCGACCGTCGACCTCCACACCGTCGGCGCGGGTGGCGGCTCGATCGTATGGCGGGACGCCGGCGGAGCGCTTCGCGTCGGTCCGCACAGCGCGGGTGCGAATCCCGGCCCGGCGTGCTACGGGCGCGGCGGCGAGGACGGAACCGTGACGGATGCCAATCTCCTGCTCGGGCGTCTTCCAGAGGAGCTTGCCGGTGGGGTGGTGCTCGACCGTGGCGCGGCGGAGCGTGCGCTGGCCGGCGTCGATCCGGCACACGTCGTCGATGTCGTGAACACGGAGATGCTTCGGGCGCTCCGCGTCGTCAGCGTCGAGCGCGGCTACGATCCCGCGCGCTTCGCGCTCGTGGCGTACGGCGGAGCAGGCCCGCTGCACGCGTGCGAGCTGGCTGACGAGCTCGGGATCCGGACGGTGCTTGTCCCCGAGGTAGCTGGTGTCCTCTCGGCGCTCGGCCTCGCGGCATCCGATGAACGCCGGGACTCGGTCCGGTCGTATCTCGTCGCGCTCGAGGAGGCAGGGGAGCTTCCTGCCGAGGGTGAGGCGGATCTGCGCTACGGGGGACAATCGTTCGAGCTGACGGTGCCGCTACAAGACGATCTGGCGGACGCTTTCCATCGCGTCCACGAGACGCAGTACGGGTTCGCCGAGCGCGACCGCCGGATCGAGCTCGTCGCGGTTCGTACGGCGGAGGTGCGGCGCGCGCCGCCCATTCACCTCTGCGCGTCCCGGGAAAGGGACGCCATCGGCCCGGCGATCGTGCAGCTTCCGGGCGCGACGGTGTGGGTCCCGGCCGGGTGGGGCGGCGCCACCGACCAGCACGGGACGCTCGTCCTCACACGTCGACCGGAGCCGCAATAGACGTTGAGCTCCAGATTGTCGGCAGCCTGCTGCGCGCGATCGCAGAGGAGATGGGCGCCGTCCTCGTCCGCTCGGCGTTCTCGGCGAACATCAAGGAGCGGCGGGACTGCTCGACAGCGCTGTTCGACGCCGAAGGACGCATGATCGCGCAGGCGGAGCACATCCCCGTGCATCTCGGCGCGATGCCCGACGCGGTGGCCGCGGTCAAGCGGCACGACCCGGCGCGGGGCGAGGTGTGGGCGATCAACGACCCCTATTCCGGCGGGACGCACCTCCCAGACATCACGCTCGTGTCGCGCACGGAGGTCGGCTTCGCCGTGACACGCGCGCATCACGCCGATGTCGGCGGCAGCGAGCCGGGCTCGATGCCGGCGCACTCGCACACGCTGGACGAGGAAGGGGTCGTCATCCCACCGACGCGGCTCGACGATTCCGTCGTTTCGGGGCTCGTGGCGCGGATGCGCAACCCCGACGAGCGGCGCGGAGACCTGCGGGCGCAGCTTGCCGCACACCACCTGGCCGAGCGCCGCGTCGCCGAGCTGTGCGAGCGGCGCGACGCCGTGCGCGTCCGCGCTGCGATGGCCGAGCTCTACGCCTATTCCGAGCGCGCGATGCGCGCCGGCATAGCCGGGCTTCCCGACGGACGCTACGAGGCAAGGGACGTGCTCGAGCCGATCGAGGGCGAGCTCGAGCTCCACGCGGCTGTGACGATCGACGGCGACACCGTCGACATCGACTTCGACGGCACAGCGCCGCAGCACGAAGGGAATCTCAACTGCCCGTTGTCGGTTGCGCGCTCGGCGTGCTTCTACGTGGCCCGTGTTCTCGTCGACCCGGAGCTGCCGGCATCGGGCGGCGCCTTCGCGCCGGTGAGCGTTCGTGCGCCGGTGGGATGCCTCGTCAACGCGAGGCCTCCGGCCGCCGTGGCCGCCGGGAACGTCGAGACGTCGTCGCGCATCGTCGACGTCGTGATGCGAGCGTTCGGCCAGGCGATTGACGTGCCTGCGCAGGGGCAGGGGACGATGAACAACGTGACGCTCGGAAACGACCGCTTCACGTACTACGAGACGATCGGGGGCGGGCAGGGCGCCTGCCCGCACGCGGACGGCCCGAGCGGCGTGCACGTCGCGATGTCCAACACGCTCTCGACGCCCGTCGAAGCGCTGGAGCTTCAGTACCCGCTTCGTGTCGAGCGCTACGGGCTGCGACCCGGCTCGGGCGGGGGCGGCCGCCATCGCGGCGGCGACGGCGTCGTCCGCGAGCTCCGCGTCCTCGAGGACTGCCGCCTCTCGATCATCAGCGAGCGACGCCGGCACGGGCCCGCAGGCGAGCGGGGCGGAGAGAGTGGTGCGCCGGGTAGGAACCTTCTGAACGGCGAGCCGCTGCCCGCCAAAGTGACGCGACAGCTAGCCGCGGGCGACGTTGTCATGGTCGAGACTCCGGGCGGCGGCGGGTTCGGTCGGTAGTGTCTGCCGTGATGGCAGGAAGGGTCGAAGCGATCTTCGTCACCCCGCAGAAGCGCGAGCTGCCGAAGCCGGTGGAGCGGATTCGCGCCGGAGCGGGTCGGGGGCTCGAGGGCAACCGTTATTACTGGCCCAACGGCGACGCGCCCTCGGGCCGCGCTGTGACCCTGATCGCCGCCGAGGCAGTCGAGGCGGTCGCCGCCGAGGGCCAGGTCACGGTCGAGCCTGCCGCCACGCGGCGGAACGTGCTCACGCGGGGGATCGACGTGAACGAGCTCGTCGGAAAGCGCTTCCGCATCGGCAACGTCGAGTGCCAGGGCATCGAGCTCTGCGAGCCGTGCACGACACTCGAGTCGCTGACCCAGCCGGGGGTGATCAAGGCGTTCGTGCACCGCTGCGGGCTGAACGCCGACATACTCAGCGACGGCGAGATCAGCGTCGGCGACCCCGTCGTCGCGTAGTCGCGCGATCGCGCGACGCGCTTTCATCCTCGGTGGCACGGGCTGCGTCGGCAGTGCGATCGCACACGCCCTGGGCGCCGACGGCTGGGACCTGACGGTCGCAGGTCGCCACGAGCGCGACGACAGCGACTTCCGTTACGTCGCTCTCGACCGGAACGAGGGCGGGGCGCTTGGAGTCGTCAACGGCTTCGACCTCCTGGTCGACGTCATTCCGTTCGAGGCTGCGGACGCAAGACAGCTGCTAGAGGCGGACGTCGGCGCGATCGTTGCCGTCTCGAGCGCGTCCGTCTACGCCGACGAGCAAGGGCGCACGCTCGACGAAGCCGAGGGTATAGACGACTTTCCCGAGCTCCCGGTGCCGATCCCGGAGACGCAGCCGACGGTCGAGCCGGGCGACGCCACGTATTCGACCAAGAAGGTCGCGGTCGAGCGCATCCTGCTCGAGAACGGCCGGACCCCGGCTGCGATCGTGCGTCCTTGCGCGATCTACGGGCGCGGCGACCGGATGGCACGAGAGTGGTTCTTCGTCAAGCGCGCCGCCGACCGTCGTCCCTACGTCCTCCTAGCGAACCGAGGGCGCGGCCACTTCCACACCGTTGCCGCCGAGAACGTCGGCGAGCTCGTGCGGTTGCTCGCAGCGAGCCCGCGCACGGATGTCTTCAACAGTGGCGACCCGGATCCGCCTACCGTCGTCGAGATCGCAGGCACGATCGGCGAGACGGCGGGGCATCCGTTCACGGAGATCCTCCTCGCGGCCGCGGCAGGCCGAGGCGAGCTGGGTCAGACGCCCTGGTCGACGCCGAAGCCGCTCCTCGTGGACATGGCCAAGGCAGAGGAAGAGCTTGCCTATCGACCCGTGACGACGTGGGCGGATGCGATCCCTACTCAGGTGCGCTGGCTCCTCGAGGCGACGCAGGGCCGCGACTGGCAGGAGGTGCTCCCGCGTGGCGCGAACTATCTCCGCTTCGAGTACGAGGAGGAGGACACCTTCGTCGCGGCGCTTGCGAAGGCGTAGGCTGAAAGCGTGGAAGCCGTGAAGGTCGCATGCGTGCAGGCGGAGCCCGTGCTCTTCGACCGGGCAGCGACGATCGAGAAGATCGACACACTCGCCGGTGAGATCGCCGCCGAGGACGCACGTCTGGCGCTGTTTCCCGAAGCGTTCGTTCCGGCCTACCCTTCGAGCCGCTGGGCGCGCCACCTCGCAGGTTGGGACGGCGACGCGCGCCCCGTGTACGCGCGGCTCGCACGCGAGTCCCTGACGATCCCCGGCCCCGACGCGGACCGGCTTGGCGAGATCGCGCGGACGCACAAGCTCTGGCTCGCCGTCGGCGTCAACGAGATCGAACGCGGCACGATCTACAACTCGCTCCTGATCTACTCACCCGACGGCGAGCTAGCGCTCCACCATCGCAAGCTCATGCCGACGAATCACGAGCGCCTCGTGTGGGGTCTCGGCGACGGCAAAGGGCTCGAGACGGTTGCGACCGACTTCGGCGCGGTCGGCGGGCTCATCTGCTGGGAGAACCTCATGCCACTGGCGCGTTTTGCGCTCTACGACGACGGCCTCGAGATCTACCTCGCGCCGACCGCGGACGACAGCGAGGACTGGCACGACTCGATCCGCCACATCGCACGCGAGTCGAGGTCGTTCCTGCTCAGCAGCTGCGTCTTCCAGCGCGCCTCCAGCTTCCCGGACGACGTGCCGCTCGCGGACGGCGGAGAGCTCGTGGGAAGAGGCGGCTCTGCAATCGTGGCGCCGGACGGCACGTACCTCGCGGGCCCGCTGTGGGATGACGAAGGTGTGCTCTACGCCGAGCTCGATCCGCAGCAGCTCTACGCGGCGCGTCAGCGCTTCGATCCGGCCGGGCACTATCACCGGCCGGACGTCTTCGAGCTCCGGCTTCGTTAGCGAGGGGCCGCGCGCGTCGCTCGACGCGGCACGCGCTCGTCGCCGATGCGGCGGGTCAGGCCGTCTGCGTCGAATCGCTCCAGCAGCAACTGTGCCGTGCGCCGGCCGCTGCCGAGCAGATCGCGAAACCGCGGCAGCGTGACCCGGCCTGAACGGTCTAGCTCCTCGGCGAGGATGCCGCGCGCACGCTCGTACGCCGCCGGTGAGATCGCGTAGCCGTCGCCGAGGCGAGCAAGACGGCCGCGGTCTTCGAGGTAGCGCGCGAGCCGGTTGTCGTCGACCTTGATCGGCTCGGCTGAGAGCTGCGCCTCTAACGCAGCGGCCTCGGCCTCGCGCGCGCCGAGCTCGCCGGTTGCGCCCGGCCGGTACAGCTTCGCTCCGCGGCGCTCGAGGCCGAGATGAGGGATGACCTCCGCCGCCCACGGCTCCGTCGGCGCGGTTGCGCCCGGATCGAGAGGGTCGGCAGCATCGATGCGGCGGCCGAGCTCCTCTCGCAGCTCCGCGAGCCATGCTTCCGAGTAGCGCCACGCTCCGCTTGCGTCGAGGACGGGCGCGTACACCGACTCCTCGCCGCGCGCCGCGCGCTCGAACCGGGCCTCGTCCGCATGTCGAGGCGGCGTCGGGTCGAGGACGCGGCCGCCGCCGACGGTCGTGCCGGCGCGAAGAACGATCCGGTCGCCGCGTGCCGCGACCACCGGAGTGTCGAGACGTAACTGCGCGAAGCGGCCTGCCCGGACGACGCGTCCGAGCGTGGCGGAGGTTCCGTGATGCGCGAGCGCGCGGGACGGGACCGGCGCCAGCTCCTCCAGCTCGACGTCGAGGCGATAGCTCGGCGTGTACGAGCCCGGCTGCACGAGAACGTCGCCGCGTCGCAGGTCCCGGCGTTCGACGCCCGGTAGCGCGACTGCGACGCGCTGACCCGCGAGCGCAACGTCCACTTCGTGGTCGTGCACCTCGACGCTCCGCACTCGCACGTCGCGGCCGGACGGCTCCAAGCGGAGCGTGTCGCCGCCGGCGATGCGGCCGGACCACAGCGTCCCGGTCGCGACCGTGCCGATCCCCCGGAGAGTGAAGACGCGGTCGACGTACAGGCGTGTGGGCGCCTCCTCGCGTTCGCTCTCGACGGCCGCTCGAGCGAGCGCGGCGCGCAACTCGTCCAGTCCCGCGCCCGTCTTCGCGCTCACCGCGATGACCTCCGCTTCCGGAACGAGCTCATGCGCCTCGTCCAGGGCCAGTTCGAGCTGCTCGTCGTCAACGGCGTCGGACTTCGTGACCGCGACGACGCCGCGGTCGACACCGAGCAGGCGGAGGATCGAGAGGTGTTCGTGTGTCTGCGGGCGCGCGCCTTCGGCCGCGTCGATGACGAGTAGGAAGAGGTCGATTCCCGTAGCGCCCGCGACCATCGTCCGGACAAAGCGTTCGTGTCCCGGCACGTCGACGAGCGAGAGCCGGCGTCCGTCCGGAAGCTCGAGCGGCGCATAGCCGAGATCGATCGAGATGCCTCGCGACTGTTCCTCGGGGAGGCGATCTGTGTCCTTGCCGGTCAGCGCACGCACGAGCCACGTCTTGCCGTGGTCGATGTGGCCGGCGGTCCCGACCGTCAGCGGCACGTCGCCTGTATGAGGCCGTCCCGGATCGAGACGGGCTCGAAGCCCGTGTCTTCCAGGAGCGATCGCCATTCGGGTTCCGTGCGCTCTCTGCCGCCCGCCAGCACGAGCATCAGCAGGTCGAGCCACTTGTTGCCGTGCGGCTCGTTGCCGGGAGGGATGACGGCATCGACGACGAGCAGCCGGGCGTTCGGCGGGGCCGCGGCGCGGATCGTCCTGAGAATGGCCGACGCGGCGTCGTCGTCCCAGTCGTGAAGGATCCCCGACAGGACGTAGGCGTCGCCGTGCGGGACCTCCTCGAAGAAGCTTCCGGCCACGAACGTAACTCGGGTGCCCAGAGCAGCCTCGTCGCGGTCGGTCTCGGGTAGGTCGAGAATGACCCCACGGAGCCCGGGCACTCGCTTCAGCAGGGCGCCGAGCAGGGCGCCGTTTCCGCCGCCGACGTCGACCACGAGCTCATCGCCTTGCCACTCGAGCTCCGCAAGCCGGGCTGCGGGCCGGTCCTTGCCGCCTGCCATCGCTGCGTCGAACGCCGCGCGTTCGTCCGCGTGCTGACCGAGCCACGACCAGAAGTCCGAGTCGAATGCGCGCGTGAACGTCTCCCTCCTCGTCGTCGGATCGATCGTCCCGGCGCCGTCGTAGAAGACGCCCGCGAAGAGGTGCGCGAACTCCGGCCAGCTTCCCGGCGCGTCTGAACGCAACAGGTCGGAGCTCTCGGTGTTCCCGAACACGCCCGGCTCCTCCTCCGCGAACACGCCGTCGCTCGCCAGTGCACGAAGAACTCGATACAACGTCTGCGGATCGACGCCTGACTGCTCGGCGAGCGCGCGGACGTCTTGCTGCCCGGCTGCGAGCTGGTCTGCGATACCGAGATCGGCGGCGATACCGAGCGCCTTCGTCACCAGCGCGCCCCGGAGCATGTCCCAGAGACGTGACTCTGGCGCCGGCTCGCTCACCGGCGTGCCGCAGCGACGGCGACCGCGACCTCGTCCGCTTCGTCGTCGGTGAGCGTTCTGCAGTCGAGCAGCAGCCGGCCGTCGCGCACGATCCCGACCACGGCCGGCTCGCCGAGGCGGAGCGGAGCTGCGAGCTCCTCTTCGACCGCGCACGCGAAGCTCGGCAGCTCTGCGAGGGGAAGCGCGCCTCCGCCGGCGCGGGCCACAGTCTCCTCGACGGCGCCTCCGACCTTCTCGGCTAGGCGCTCCGCACGTGTTCGTACCTGCTCGGGAGCTTCACGCAGCATGTGCAATACCGGGATCCCCTCGGGATCGTCGAGTGCGAGCCGGAGCGTTCCCTCGAGGGCTGCGAGCGTCAGCTTGTCGGCGCGCAGGGCACGCTGAAGCGGATGTCGCCGGAGCTCGTCGACGAGGTCGCCTCGACCCGCGACAACTCCCGCCTGTGGCCCGCCGAGGAGCTTGTCGCCGGAGAAGCAGACGAGGTCCGCCCCGGCGGCGAGGCTCGCACGTGCGGTCGGTTCGTCGCCGATCTCGCCCAGTGCTCCGGAGCCGAGGTCGTCCACGAGCGGCACTTCGTGACGGCGCGCGACGGCGGCCAGCTCCTGTAATCGCGGTTGTTCCGTGAAGCCGACAACGCGGAAGTTGGACTGGTGGACACGAAGGATCAACGCGGTGTCTGGCCCGGCGGCGGCCGCGTAGTCGTCGGCCCGCGTTCGGTTCGTCGTTCCCACTTCACGGAGGCGTGCGCCCGATCGGGCGAGCACGTCGGGTATGCGGAAGCCGTCGCCGATTTCGATCAGCTCGCCGCGCGACACGAGCACCTCCCGCCCCTCCGCGAGGGCGGCCAGCGCGAGCATGACAGCCGCGGCGTTGTTGTTGACGACGAGTGCTGCTTCGGCGCCGGTCAGTCGTCGCAGCAAGCCGGCGACGTGGTCCTGTCGAGAGCCCCGGGTCCCATGCTCGAGCTCGTACTCGAGATTCGAGTAGCCGCCGCCAACGTCGCGGATGTGGTCGAGAGCTGCTGCGGCGAGCGGCGCGCGACCGAGGTTCGTGTGCACGACGACGCCCGTCGCGTTGATGACGCGGCGCAGCTTCGGTGCGCGCGCCTCCGTCAGCTCGGCACGAAGCTCCGCTGCGAGGTCGCCGGGAACCGCTCCGGCGCGCACCTGTTCTCGGGCGCGCTCGATCACGGTTCGTGCCGCCTCGACTGCGAGTGGATCCTCGCTCGTACGCGCGAGCTCGTCGACCGAAGGGAGATCGCGCAGCCTCACGCGGAAAAGGCTACTCAGCTGCGATCGATAACGACCTCGTAGTGCGCGGAGCGCTCGTCGAAGCGCGCGAGCAGCTTGCGCGCCTCCGGCTCGATGACCGCGCGCTCGTAATCGTCGCCGGCGAACTCCCGCACGGAGTCCAGCGACTCGAAGCGCGTGATCGTGACGAACGCGACCTCGCCGTCCGTGTCACTGCGAAGCAGGTCCGCGCCGAGATATCCGGGCACGCGGTGAATCGAGGGAAACATGGTCGTGCGGAGGAACCCCTCGTAGGCGTCAGCGTTCTCCGGCGTCGTCCAGCCGTGCCAGAGCCTCGCGATCATTCGGCGTCCGCCTTCGCCGGCTCGGCCGGCATGTGCGCGCAGCGCTGCTCGTGGCACTCGAAGACCTGCTCCACGGCGGCGTCGAGGTCGTCCGTCACCGTCAGGAGCTCGAGGTCGTTCTCGGACACCATTCCGCTCGCGAGGGCCTCGGCGCGGATCCAGGTGAGCAGCTCGTCCCAGTAGTCGCTGCCGACGAGCACGACGGGGAAGTGCAACACCTTTCCGGTCTGGATCAGCGTCAGCGCTTCGAACAGCTCGTCCGCCGTACCGAAGCCGCCCGGAAAGACGACGAAGCCCTCGGCGGCCTTCACGAACATCGTCTTCCGGACGTAGAAATGGTCGAACGTCAGCGAGAGGTCGAGATAGGGATTCGACTCCTGCTCGTGCGGAAGCAGAATGTTGAATCCGACCGAGAGCCCGGTGCCTTCCTTCGCCCCGCGGTTTGCGGCTTCCATGACACCCGGGCCGCCGCCGGTTACCACCGACCAGCCTTGCTGTGAGAAGCGGCGCGCGACCGCCCGGGCCTGTTCGTACGGCGGATCGCCCTCGCGGGCCCTCGCCGAGCCGAAGATCGTCACGGCCGGCTTGGGAATCCGGTCGACGGCCTCGAAGCCTGTCCGGAACTCCTCTGCGATCGAGTCGACTTGCTGGTCGAGGTCCTTGGCGGTGGCCTCCGCCTCGAGCATGCGGCGGTCCTCCATCAGAGCCGCTGCTGTGGCACGTGCGCGACGAACATGCCGAGCACGAGGAGGCTGACGAGGATGCCGTAGAGCACGGCGATCTGCGTGGCGCGGTCGCGGCCGCCGCCCGGAAGTGCGATCGGGTAGGTGCTCCCGCTCGGGAAGTCCTGGCCAGGCGGTGGAGCGACCGTGTGTCGCGCGAGTTGAATGGAGCGCCACACCGCGCCCCCGTCGAGGATCCCGACAGGGATCAGGTTGATGAGGTTGATGAGGAAACCCGCGAAGCCGAGGGCGCGGAGGAGGTCAGAGTCCAGCGATTCTCCGAGGCCCCAGCACACGGCCGCCGCCGCACTGCCGAGCGCAGGTCCGGCCAGCGCCACGAGCGCGTTCCGCCAGGGGTTGAGCGGCGCGTTTTTGATCAGCACGTAAGCGCCCAGGAACGGGATGAAGGTGGGCAGAGTCACGTCGAGCCCCTGGCGCCGCGCCTCGAAGAAGTGACCCATCTCGTGCACGAGGATGAGCAGGACGAAGCCGGCTGCGAACTTCCAGCCCCAGATCAGCGCGTACGCGGCGACTGAGATGAAGATGCTGAAGAACTTGAAGACCGCGAAGCCGAACTTGACGACAAGCCCGAGGACGACGGCGATCGGCGCCCAGAGCTTGCGGAGGAGCCCGCGCCAGTCCGTCCCGCGCGGGTGAACCGGATCGTAGTCGCGCAAGCCCTCCGGGTACTGCTCCATGCGCGTAGTTCTACCTTGGCCGGCCCGCTACGAACCCCGGCCGATCCACTCCTCGCCGCCCTCGTAGACCTCCTTCTTCCACAGAGGGACGCGTTCCTTGAGCGTGTCGATCGCGTCCTTGCAAGCGGCGAGTGCGTCCTGGCGATGGGGAGCCGAGACCGCGATCACGACCGACGGGTCGCCGATCTCCACCCGTCCGGTCCGGTGGTGGATCGCGATCTCGCACAGCTCGTACCGGTCGCGCAGCTCTGCCGCGATCGCCGCCATGACCTGTTCAGCCATCTCTTCATAGGCCTCGTAGTCGAGATGGAGAACCGTGCGGCCGCGTGACTCCACGCGGGTCGTGCCGACGAACGTCGCAATCGCGCCGGCGCGCGCCGAGCGCACCTCCTCGACGACTGCGTCGAGAGAGAGCGGGCTCGCGCTGAGCAGGAACGACCCGCCCGACACCGGTGGGATCAGCGCAACCTCGTCACCGTCCTCCAACGGCCGATCGGCCTCTGCGTACTCCTTGTTCACGGCGTAGAGCAACCCAGCAGGCTCCTCGCCGAGGTCGAGCGCGCCCCAGACGTCGCCGACGCGGTCGACGCCTTCCACATCGCGGGCGCCCCACCCCGCGCGTTCCCGAAGACCCGCGAAGAGTCTGACCCTGATCGTCACGACGTACCATCTTGCCGATGGCCACGACCGGCGACGAGCGGCGTACCGACTCCGAGATCGACGTCAAGCCCGTCTACACGGCCGAGGATGCGCCGGTGGAGCTCGAGCTCCCGGGCGAGTTCCCTTTCACTCGAGGGCCGTACCGTGACATGTACCGCGGCCGGCCGTGGACGATTCGCCAGTACGCCGGCTTCGCCTCTGCTGAGGAGACGAACGAGCGCTTCCGCTACCTGCTCGGGCGCGGGCAGACGGGGCTTTCCGTGGCGTTCGACCTGCCGACGCAGCTCGGTTACGACTCGGACGATCCGCGCGCCGTCGGCGAGGTCGGTCGCACAGGCGTGGCGATCGACTCCATCGCCGACATGGAGCTCCTCCTCCACGGCATCCCCTTGGACGAGGTCTCGACGTCGATGACGATCAACGCTCCGGCCGCGCTCCTGCTCCTCCTCTATGAGCTCGTCGGCGAGGAGCAGGGCGTCTCGGGCGATCGGCTGCGCGGGACGGTGCAGAACGACATCCTCAAGGAGTACATCGCGCGCGGGAACTACATCTTCCCGCCACGTCCTTCGATGCGAATCACAACCGACCTGTTCGCCTATGCGGCTGAGCACATCCCGAAGTGGAATCCGATCTCGATCTCGGGCTACCACATCCGAGAAGCGGGGTCGACGGCGGTGCAGGAGCTCGGCTTCACGCTCGCGAACGGCATCGCCTACACCGAAGCGGCGGTGGAGGCGGGCTTGTCGCCCGACCAACTGGGCGAGCGACTCTCCTTTTTCTTCAACGCGCACAACCACTTCTTCCAGGAGGTGGCGAAGTTCCGCGCCGCCCGTCGCCTCTGGGCCCGGATCATGAGCGACCGTTTCGGCGTCACCAACCCGAAGGCGCAGGCGCTTCGCTTCCACGCCCAGACGGGCGGCTCGACGCTGACGGCCCAGCAGCCCGAGAACAACATCGTGCGCGTCGCGATCCAGGCGCTCTCGGCGGTCGCCGGGGGAGCACAGTCGATTCACACGAACGGGTTCGACGAGGCGCTCGCGCTCCCGTCGGAACACAGCGCTCACATCGCTTTGCGGACCCAGCAGTTGCTGGCGCACGAGGCCGGCGGCACCGATACTGCCGACCCGCTCGGCGGTGCGTACTTCATCGAGGCGCTGACCGACGAGCTCGAGGCGGGTGCGTGGGAGCTGATCGAGCGGATCGACGAGCTCGGCGGCGCCGTCGCGGCCGTCGAGCAGGGGTTCGTACAGGACGAGATCGAGCAGGCTGCGTTCCGGTGGCAGCAGGAGGTGGAAGCCGGTGAGCGGGTGATCGTCGGCGTCAACCGCTTCACCGAAGGTGAGGAAGAGGCGATCGAGCTGCATCGGCTCGACCCGGAAGCGCAGCGGCGCCAGCTCGAGCGTACGGCGCGAGTGCGTGCCGAGCGCAACGCCGACGAGGCCGAGCGTTCGCTGGCCGCCGTTCGCGAGACTGCGCGCGACGACGGGAACCTGCTGCTGCCGATGCGCGACGCGCTGCGGGCGCGCGTCACGATCGGTGAGATCTGTAACGTCCTGCGCGAGGAGTTCGGGACGTACGACGCGCAGCGCGCCTGAGCCTAGGCAGGCGTGACCGCGCCCCAGTCCTCCGGCGCGACCTGGCGGGTCGGCGTCGCAAAGAACCAGTGGTGCCCTTCGGGATCGCGGGCCGTAAATCGCCGTTCCCCGTACTCCTGGTCGGTCGGCTCTTCTCGGATCTCGGCGCCCGCACTCCGCGCGCGCTCGAACGTTGCGTCGACATCGTCGACGAGGACGTAGATCCCGACGGTCTCCTGTCCGAGTTGCTTCGGATTCCGGTACGTCTCGCCGGGGTCCCCGAGATAGATCGCGCCGTCCCCGATCCTCATCTCCGCATGGTTGACGTATCCCGCGCCGCCGGTGTAACGGAGCACTTCTTCGAACCCGAAGGCTCGTGCAAGGAAGTCGAGCGCTGCCTCGACGTCCTCGTACAGCAGGTACGGCGTGATCGTCTGCATCAGCGTTTCCTCCTTCGTCGTCGGATCTCGGTGTCGAGCGCGTCGAGCCGGTTCGTCCAGAACGCGCGGTAGCGCTCGAGCCACTCGTCCAGCTCGACGAGCGGCTGCACGTCGAGCGAGTACAGGCGGCGCCGGCCTTCGTCGCGTGCGTGGACCAGGCCCTGCTCGCGCAGCACCCGTAGGTGGCGCGAGACACCCGGGCGGCTCGTGTCGAAGTGCGAGGCAAGCTCGCCGGCGCTGCGCTCGCCTTCCACCAGGAGCTCGACGATGCGGCGTCGCGTCGGGTCGGCAAGCGCTTCGAGCGCTTTCAGCTCTCAACCTCGGCATCGAGTCGATCGAGGCTGTTGGTCCATCGCTGCAGGTACGCCATGCCGACGGTCTCGTCGATGAGTGAGTGATCCAGGACGAGCACAGTCCCCCGCTCATCCTCCGTGAGCTCGAAGCGCACGACCGAGGCGTCCCCGTCGGCCTCCCACACGAGCTCGAGCAAGCGGTTCGGCCGGCTCGCGCGCACGCGGCCCGGGAGGCCCTGATGTGGGTGCCCGAACCAGCGGCGGACGGACTCCGGCTCCGTCAATGCAGCCCAGACCTCCTCGGCCGACGCGGCATATCTGCGCGTAAGCCGGATCGCACAGCGACCAGAAGCCACTGCAGAAGCGTAACGTGTCAGTTACGTAACTGTCAAGTTACACATTATGCCGACGCGCCTGAGTAGTGGCGAAGGCCGAAGTGCCAGAACCAGCGCGTGAACGCGAACACCACGCAGGCGAACCCGAAGGCCAGAACGAGCGTCGGCCACTGAAGCCGTGACGTCACCGCCTGCGCAGGAACGGTGACCGCGAAGCCGATCGGAACGAGGAACGTCACGCTGTAGCGCAGCCAGCCTGGATAGACGCCGACCGGCCACCGGCCCGTCTGGTAGACGCCTTCGAAGAGCTCGAGGACGTGCTCCATCCTGACGACCCAGAACGCGCCGGTCGTCATGACGAGCCAGAAGCAGTAAACGAGCACCGCGCCGATCAGGAGGGCGAAGCCGAACGCCACTGCGTCCAGAAAGCCGATCGAGTTCTGCACGCCGGCGAGCCCGACGAAGAGCAGGATCACCCCGGAGACGACCTCGACGACCTGCCAGATACGAACCATCCGGACGCTGACGAGCACCTGCGAGTCCTCCGGCTTCGTGAGCGCGTAGTCGAGGGTGCCTTGCTGCACGTCCTCCATCAGCCGCTCCATGTTCGGCTGGATGAAGGTGTGGATGAAGCCGCCGAGCAAGACCTGTACGCCGACCAGCGTGAGCAGCTCCGATTGCCCCCACCCGTTCAGCTCGTTCGTGTGCGAATAGACGAGCGAGAGCATCACGAGCGCGGTTCCGACCTGGATCAGCGATTGCAGGAGCTGCACGAAGAAGTTCACTCGGTACTGCAGCTCGTTCATGACGCCGACCTTGAAAAAGAGCCAGCTGACTCGGAGGGTGTTCATCCGCCGACCGCCGAGAAATGACGAACGGCTGCGCGCCAGGCGAAGTGGAACAGCACCAAGCCGATCCCGACCCACAGC
The DNA here is from genome assembly GCA_046732275.1 of Actinomycetota bacterium. Taxonomy (GTDB): domain Bacteria; phylum Actinomycetota; class Thermoleophilia; order Gaiellales; family Gaiellaceae; genus 3-1-20CM-4-69-9. Next base: position 14,540 of record JBKPMS010000019.1, read on the forward strand.
GCTTGGGCACACAGGCCCAACAGGAGCGACTGCGTCGAGAGGTCGCCGACGAGCGATTGGATCGGGAAGTAGAACGTCCACTTGAACGGCAGGAAGTCGGCGAGCGTCTGCACCCACCCGGGCATGAGCTGGAGCGGCACGAGGCGTCCCGACAGGAGCATCTCGACCGCCATGTAGAGGTCGAACACGGCCGCGCCCCGAGTGGTCCAGAAGTTGAGCATCCCCATCACGCCCTGGAACATGCTGCGGACGAGATACGCGCCCCAGATCGCCACGATGAAGACGGCGACCTCGAGCCCGGTCGGGTGCAAGTCCGGGTGAAAGACGAGCGAGAGCCCGATCGCAATCGGGATCCAGAGCGCGACCACGACGAACTTCCACCCGGCGAAGAACGCGAGGTCGTAGTGAAGGATGTGCATCGGGCGGAGCAGCTGCCCCGACAGATAGCCCTCGCGGATCCGCCACTCCCAGAAAGGTGCGCCGAAGACGATGTTCATGTTCCGGACGAGCGTCCAGACGATGTAGTAGGCGGCGAACTCTCCGGTCGAGATCCCGTTCACCGAGCCGCCCTGCTGGTCGGCGATCGTCGTCCACACAACGAGGTAGACGACCGGCTCGGCGACCATCCCGATCATGTAGAAGTACTGCGCGACGCGGTATTGCAGCTGCGCGACGACGGCCGTCCGCATCGTGGTCGCGTAGAAGTCGACGAGCGAGCGCCAGCGACCTGCTTCGGGGAGGCGTGCGGTGTCGACGCTCAATGCGCAGGTTGCGCGAACACGGACTCGATCACGTCCTCGATCGGCGGCTCCTCGATCGTCAGGTCGAGGATTTCGAGGTCCGCGAGGAGTCGGGCCGCGACGCGGGAGGTCTCGGTCTTCGGTACGCGCAGCATCACGCGGTCGCCGTCGTGGTGCACGACCTCGCCATATGCGTCGAGCGGCGCTCCGCCGTTCTCCAGGACGACGCCGATCGTCTTGTAGGCGGCGAACTCGTCCGCAAGGCTCGCGAGCGCTCCGTCGAAGAGGATCCGGCCGTGGTGGATGACGATGACGCGTCGGCACAGCGCTTCGACATCCGCCATGTAGTGGCTCGTCAGGAGCACCGTCGCGCCGTGGCGCCGGTTGTACTCCGCGATGAACGTCCGGATCCGCTTCTGCATCGTCACGTCGAGGCCGATCGTCGGCTCGTCGAGGAACAGGACTTGCGGCCGGTGCAGGAGCGCGCCGACGATCTCGACCTTCATCCGCTCTCCGAGCGAGAGGTTGCGGACCGGCTTCCGAACGAGATCCCCTACCTCGAGCAGGGCGACGAGCTCATCCCTGAGCGCGATGTAGTCGGCGCGGGGGAGGCGGTAGATGGCGCGGTTCAACTCGAACGAGTCGAGCGCCGGAATATCCCACTGCAGCTGGTTCCGGTTGCCCATCACCATGGTCATTCGGCGGAGGTACTCGCGCTCTCGACGCGACGGGACGTGGCCGAGCACGCGGGCCTCGCCACGCGTCGGATACAGCAGGCCGGCGAGCATCTTCAGCGTGGTCGTCTTGCCGGCGCCGTTCGGTCCGAGGAAGCCGACGACCTCGCCCGGCCCGATCTCGAAGGAGATGGCGTCGACGGCCCGGACGTCACGCGTCTTGCGCCGGATCAGGCTCTTTGCGGCGGCGCGCACGCCGGCCTCCCGCTCGGGAACCTTGAAGATCTTCGTAAGCTCGGAGACGTGGACGACTGAAGCCTGTTCGGACACGGCTCTCAAACCTATCTACGCATGCGAATTCTTCTGGTTTCCCAGATGTATCCGGGCCCGGCCGATCCCGATCTCGGGGTCTTCGTCCGCGGCCTCGAAGAGCAGCTGACAGAGCGCGGCCATGACGTCGAGCGTGCGGTGCTCGACCGGCGCGGCGGCGGCAAGGGGCGCTACGTCGGGCTTGCCCGCGACACGCTCACGGCGGCGCGCCGGTTCCGGCCCGACGTCGTCTACGCGCACTTCCTCGTGCCAACCGGCCTGATCGGCGCGCTCGCCGGCCGCGCGCCCCTCGTCGTCACGGCGCACGGCCGCGACGTCCGCAACATCGGCTGGTTTCCCGGGATCGGCGCCGCGACACGGCTCGTCGTGCGCCGGGCGGCGGCAGTGATCGCCGTGTCCGACTACCTGCGGCGCGAGCTCGAGACGAAGGTCCCGGACGCCCGAGGGAAGACGTTCGTCGTCGACTCGGGGGTCGACCTGGAGCGCTTTCGTGTCGAGCCCCCTCCGGACGGAGCTCCGCGGTTCCTCTGCATCGGGTCGTTGATCCCGCGCAAGAACGTGCTCCGCCTCGCGTCGGCCTTCGAGCGCCTGGGCGAAGGCACGCTGACGTTCGCGGGCAAGGGACCGTTACGACCGCAGCTCGAGGGGCGGGACGGGATCGAATTGACCGGCGCGCTTCCCTACGACGAGATACCCGGGCTGATCGCGGCCGCGCATGTGGTCTGCCAGCCGAGCCTCATCGAGCCGTTCGGGCAAGCGCTCCTCGAGGCGATGGCCTGTGGCCGCTCCGTCGTCGCCACGCGGATCGGAGGACCGCCGGAGTTCGTTCCGCCCGAGGCTGGCGTTCTCGTCGATCCCGCGGACGAGGACGAGCTCGCGGCCGCGCTGCGGACCGCGAGATCGCTCCCCCGCCCGAACGCGGCGGCGCGCGCGGCGGCCGAGGCCCACGACATCAAACTTCAGGCGGAGAAGGTGGAGGCGATTCTCGAGCGAGCCGTTCGAGATCGGCGAGCCTGATCTCGACGAGCGGCCAAATCGCGTCCTCGAGCCCGGCCTCGCGGGCGGCGTCGAGCGCCTGCTCGTAACTCTGGCGCGCCTTGGCTGGATCGACTCCCTGCTTCAGCCGGTTGTCGCCGGTGACCAGGAGCTTCTGGATCCGCTCCCGCGCCTCGTCCCCCTTCACAAATCGACGGTAACAGGTCACAGTTAGGACGCCGTCGTGGAGGCCGCCGCCAATATCTCCCACGGCATTCGCGTGCTGATCGCGGATGACCACCGTTTGTTCTCGGAGGCCCTCGAGGCGATCCTGACGGCGGACGGGCGCGTCGAGGTCGTCGGTCACGCTGCCGACGGGGCCGAGGCGGTGAAGCTGGCCCTCGAGCTCGAGCCGGACGTCGTCCTGATGGACATCTCGATGCCGGTGATGGATGGGTTCCAGGCGACGAGGCAGATCCGCAAGCAGCAGCCCCAGGCCGCATCCTCGTGCTCACCAGCTCGGATTCCCGAAGCGACGTGGATCGCGCCCATGAGGCGGGTGCCGCGGGCTATGTGACGAAGGATCGGATCGCGGCCGAGCTCATCGAGGCGATCCTCGAAATCGCGCCGCGCTGATACCCTGGCCCGGCCATGGTTCAGGTTCTGGCCGTACTTCAGGTTCTCCTCTCGATCGCCCTGTGCGGGTTGGTTCTCATGCACTCCGGACGCGACACGGGTCTCGGCGGGATGGGATTCACCCCGGCTTCGCAGGGCGGCACGCACATCGTCGAGCGCAACCTGACGCGCTTGACGGTGATCGTCGCGATCCTCTTCACCGCGAACTGCATCGCCCTGTTCCACGGGCTGCAGTAGCGCTCGTCTGCGCCGTCGCGGCGTTGATCGCCGGCTGCGGCTCGGAGTCGGCCCCGCCCGAGCAATTCCGTGCTTCGGGCCCGCCCGACGTCGTTCGCGTCGGCCTCGCTGACTTCCGCTGGCCGTTGGATCCGGCGCTGGCGGAGGGGCGTGACGAGACGACGCTCGCGCGCGCTCTCTACTCGACGCCCCTGCAAACGGATCCCGCGTCCGGCGCCGTCGTTCCCGGGCTCTGCAGCGGCTGGCAGTCCCAGGATGGCTTTCGGCGGTGGACGTTCACGTGCCGGTCGGCGCCGGCGATCGCCGCGGCACTCCGTCGCGTGGCGCACCTCCCGGATGCTCCTGCGAACTGGATCTTCGCCCAGGCCGAGCGCATCGACGCCGACGCACGCATGCTTTCGATCCGGCTTCGCGTCCCGTGGCGCCGCTTTCCGTATGCGCTGACCACCGTCGGGTCCGCGCCGCGAACCATTCCCGGTCCGTACGAGTTGGTCAGCGGTTCGAAGCAGCGCGTCATCCTCCGGCGAGAAGGCTCGACCCTCGAGTTCCACCGGGTTGCGCCGCGTGAGGCCGTCCGTGAGTTCCGGCAGGGCGCGCTCGACGAGGCGCAGATTCCGGTCGGCGACGTCGGCGTGACGGCCGCTGATCCGCGGATCGGGACGGCGGTCAAGAAGCGGACCTTGCTCGGGCTGGACGTCGTCCTGTTGCCGCCGATCAACCGCGATCTTCGGATCGCATACCGCGACACCGCGGCGCGAGGCGACTACGAAGAGTTGATCCCCGAGGCGGCCGGTGCCGGCGCGTTCGGTTTCCTCGGTGGCGAGAAGGGGAGCCCTGCGCGGTATCGGCGCGCCGTTGCGGCGGTTCGGACGTTGCCGCGTAGGCAGGTGGCAATCGACGTACCGCCGACGCTTCGCGCCGGAGCGCGCATCCTCTACGGCCAGTGGCGGGACATCGGGCTGGGGCCGAAGCTCGTGAGCGGCTCGCCGAAGCCGCGGGCGTCTTTCGCGCGCCTGATGTCGACATATGCACAGCAGGAGGCAATTCCGGCCGAGCTCGTCCTTCGAAACGGCCTCGAGCCGCGGCAGGGTTTGCTCCGGGCACTCGGGGCAACACGCCAGCAGGCTGAGCTGAAGCGCGTCGACACGGCGCTCTGGGCATCCGCGCGCGCGGTGCCGATCGCGTGGGTCGTCGATGCACGACTCGTGTCGCCGCGGCTGCAAGGGTGGCGCGAGGATGCGCTCGGAAACGTCGACTACGCGAACGTCAGAGCGCCGGCCTCGAGTGCCGGCCGCTGATCTCGCGCGTGGCTACACTGGGCGGTCCCTCGAGCGCTGGTGGCGGAATTGGTAGACGCGCTAGGTTGAGGGCCTAGTGGCCTTAAAAGGCCGTGGAGGTTCAAGTCCTCTCCAGCGCATCAGCCGGAAGTCCGCCGCGCTTCGCGCGGCATGACGACTTCCGGCTGACGCGCGTCGATTCGGGCCGTTGCGGCCGACGCTGGCGGAGTCAGCATCGGCGGCGTTGGTCGCGTTCCTAGGAGTTGTTGACAACGTCCGGTAGGGGATCTACCCTGCCTGGCGAACACACGTTCGATCCACCGACCCTGGAGGCGCACATGCTGACGGGACGACAGCAGGAGATCTGGGACTTTCTCGTCGACTACGTCGACACGCACGGCTACCCGCCGACCGTGCGGGAGATCGGCGAGGCGGTCGGGCTTGCTTCGCCCTCGACCGTGCACGCGCACCTCGCGAACCTCGAGCGCGCTGGGCTGCTGAAGCGCGACCCCACGAAGCCGCGCGCGGTCGAGCTGGTGGGGCGCGAGCGTCCCGAGGCGCCGACCGTCGTCGAGCGCCTGCCGCTCGTTGGACAGATCGCCGCCGGGGGGCCGCTCCTCGCGGAAGAGAACATCGAAGACCACGTCGGGGTGCCGGAAACGCTGCGCGGAGACTTCCTCCTCCGTGTGAAAGGCGACTCGATGATCAACGCGGGGATCCTCGACGGGGACATCGTCGTCGTGCAAAGGGCGCAGGACGCACGGAACGGCGAGATCGTCGTCGCGCTCGCCGGTGACGACGAGTCCGCAGACGAAGCAACCGTCAAGCGGTTCTTCCGAGACAACGGACGCGTGCGCCTCCAGCCCGAGAACGACGCGCTCGAGCCGATCTACTCGCCGCACGTGCAGATCCTCGGCCGGGTGACGGGGGTGTTCCGGCAGCTGTGAGCTCAGTCGCCCCGTTGCACCGGACCCTCGAGCAGGAGCTCCAGGCACTCCTCCGCGGCGCCAGTCTCGAGTGTCTCGTTTGCGGGGAGTTCGTCTTGCACGCCGGCGGGATGATCACCTGTCCCGAGTGCAATTCGAGCCTTCGCGCGAGGGGCGAGTTCGAACAGACCCAGTTACAATTCGACTCGCAGGCCGGGTGACCGCGGGCCTCGCGCTCGAGGAAAGTCCGGACACCGCAGGGCAGGACGCTGGGGCGAACCCAGGCGGCGAAAGCCGACGGAAAGTGGCACAGAAAGGAGACCGCCAGCGGCGAGCTTCTCTCCGGAGACGCCGAAGGTAAGGGTGAAAAGGTGGGGTAAGGGCCCACCAGCGTCGTGGCGACACGGCGGCTAGCCAAACCCCGTCCGGTGCAAGGCAAACAGGTCCCGCCGGTAGGCGGCCCGCCGAGGGACCGGGTTGCTGCACAGAGGGATGGTCACCACAAACAGAATCCGGCTTA
>JBKPMS010000020.1:0-11200 GCA_046732275.1 Actinomycetota bacterium
AGAGACAGAGCGCGTATATGGCGTCGCGCCGCTCGAGCTCGAGGCGCTCGCGGAGCAGCTCGAGCGGCTGGCGCGGCGCCTGCGCTCGTACGTCTCGGACACGTCGCTGCTCGTCGATCGGGCGCTTCGCGAGGGGCGGAACGTCCTGCTCGAAGGCGCGCAGGGAACCCTGCTCGACCTCGACCACGGCACGTATCCGTTCGTGACCTCGTCGAGCACGGTCGCAGCGAACGCAGCGACCGGCATCGGGATCGGCCCCAATCGGATCGACCGCATCGTCGGCGTGGCGAAGGCCTATCTGACGCGCGTCGGTGAGGGGCCGTTCCCGACGGAGATCGAAGGCGCCGACCAGGAACGCGTGAGGCAGCTCGGCGCTGAGTTCGGGACGGTGACCGGCCGAGAGCGCCGCTGCGGTTGGCTCGATCTCGTCGCGTTGCGGTACGCCGTCCGCCTGAACGGGATCACGTCGCTCGCGCTCACGAAGCTGGACGTGCTGTCGCACTTTGAAGAGCTTCCGGTCTGCGTGGCGTACCGCCTCCGCGACGGCACCGAGACGCAGGACTTTCCGGCCCATCAGAGCGACTTTCACCACTGCCAACCGATCTACGAGTCGCTCGCGGGCTGGAATGTGCCGCTGACGAACGGCCTTCCGGACGCGGCACGGACGTACGTCGAGTTCGTGGAGGAAGCGCTCGGTGTCGAGATCTCGCTCGTCGGGACGGGCGCCGAGCGTGAGCGTGTAGTCGCGCTCCGTTAGAGCCGGAGCTCGTACAGCAGCCGCTGCTGTCCCTGGCGCGGCGCGTAGCCGGGAACGCGTACGAAGCCGTAGGCCTCGTAGAGATGCCGAGCCGTTTCCATCCGCTCGCTCGTGTCGAGCTTCACGACGTGGGCACCGCATTCGCGGGCGTAGTCGAGCGCGATTGCAAGCAGGCGCTTTCCGAGCCCACGGCCGCGCGCCTTCGGCCGCAGATACATCCGTTTGAGCTCGAGCGCCCCCTCGCCGAGATCGCGCAACGCGACGGAGCCGACGACCTCATCTTGAGCAAGCGCAACCCACAGGGCGGCGTAGACGGCGTCCGGATCGTCTAGATCGGTGTCGATCGCCGCATCGGGCTCGAATCCGAACTCGCGCAGCGTGTCCATGACGAGGTGTCGATACCCGTCGACGTGCCCGTACTCGAAGGCCACGATGACAACTTCGCCGTCCGTCACCTCGAACCGATCGTCGGCCGCTCGCACGTTGTCGAACCTATCCCACACGGCCTACGCGACTCCGGCGCGCTCCCCCTCCCAGGGTGGGAAGAAACCCGCCACCCTCGCGATCGACGATACCGGCCGCGGGCGCACACGTTCAGGTCGAATACGTGCCAAGAGCGTCGCAGCGAGGACCAACGTCGACAGTCGCCAGGTTCCCGGGATGAGCTGGAGCGGTTACGGGGCGCCGCGTTCTTCGATCAGATACTCGAAGATCAACCGATAGCCGTTGACCGCGGCGGCGATGTCGCCCGGGTCGATGTCGTCTTCGTCCGCATCGACGCGACGCGTCGTTTCGCGCGCGGCAAGGAACTCCTGCACGACGTCCCGGTCGTCACCCTCGCTGACGACCGGATCGTCGATCGCGAATCCTCGCGCCTCGAGCATCTCCGCGATCAGTCGATCGACCTCCGGCAACGCGTCCGCAGGCGACGACTCGAGGTCGTCCTCGAACTGCTCCCACTGACTCTCCCACTCGTGCTTGTCGAGTCCAGGCTCGAACATCGTCTCCTCCTTGGCGCCTTACGTGGCTTTCAAACCCGTCGAGTCTGCCCGATACAGTCCGCGTGTGAAGGTGCTCCTGGTCGGATCGGGCGGACGAGAGCACGCCCTCGCCTGGAAACTGAGTCAGGCTCCACACCTCGAGGAGCTCCACGCCGCGCCGGGCAATCCGGGTATCGCCCAGCTGGGACGCTGCCATCCGGTTCGTGCGGAGGACGGCGAAGGACTGCTGAATCTCGCCCGATCTCTGGACACGGACCTAGTGGTGGTCGGGCCGGAGGCGCCCCTCGTCGCGGGCGTCGCCGACGAGCTTCGCCATGCAGGTGTCCCCGTCCTCGGCCCCGGAGCAGCCGCGGCGCGCATCGAAGGATCGAAGGCATTCGCCAAGGACGTCATGCGCGAAGCGGGCGTGCCCACCGCGGAAACGCTCTCCGCTGCACGGCCGCCCTGCGTCGTCAAGGCCGACGCGCTCGCGGCCGGGAAGGGCGTCTTCGTCTGCCAAACAGAGGACGAGCTCGACAGAGCCCTCGGCGCAGTGACGGCGTTCGGCGAGAAGATGGTGATCGAGGAGTTGCTCGAGGGCGAAGAGGTGTCCGTCTTCGCGCTGTGCGATGGGGCCCACGCCCTAGCGCTCCCGGTCGTCCAGGATTTCAAGCGCGCCGAGGACGGCGACGTCGGCCCGAACACGGGCGGCATGGGCTCGTATTCGCCGGTGCCCGGCTTCGCCGGGGCCGAGATCGAGGAGCTGGTCGACACGATCCACCGGCCCGTGCTTGCGGAGCTCGCCGCGCGCGGCGCTCCTTTTACCGGAGTCCTCTTCGCCGGGCTGATGATCACCGAGGACGGACCGCGGGTGCTCGAGTTCAATGGCAGGTTCGGCGACCCCGAGACGCAGTCGCTGCTCCCGCGAGTCGAGGGTGATCTGCTGGGTGCGTTTGCTGCAGCGGCCGCCGGCGATCTCTCCGGGGTCGACGTCCACGTCGCGGAGACGGCGGCGGTGACCGTAGTAATCGCAGCCGGCGGGTATCCGAGCGAGGGTGATGTCGGAACGCCGATCTCGGGCCTCGAGGCGGCCGAGGCGACGGGAGCGATCGTCTTCCACGCCGGCACGGCGCTCAAGCACGACAGGGTCGTGACGAACGGCGGCAGGATCCTCAACGTGACGGGCACCGGCGAGACCATCGCCGAGGCACGTGAACAGGCATATGCCGCATGCGCTGCCATCTCGTTTCCCGGCGCTCGGTATCGCACCGACATCGCGGCGGCGGCGCCGCATCATGTCTAGCCCGGTTGTCGGCATCGTGGTCGGGTCGGAGTCCGACCGGGAGCGCATGCAGCCGGCACTCGACGAGCTCGAGGCCCGGCAGATCCCGCACGAGTTCGAAGTTCGCTCGGCGCATCGCCAGCCGGACGCCGTTGCCGACTACGGGCGCAACGCTCGAGAGCGAGGGCTCCGCGTGCTGATCGCCGGCGCCGGCCTCGCGGCAGCCCTCCCCGGTGTCCTCGCGGCGCACACCGATCTGCCGGTGATCGGCGTTCCGCTCCGCTCCTCGAAGAGCGTCCTCGACGGGCTCGACGCCCTTCTCTCGATCGTGCAGATGCCGCCCGGCGTGCCCGTCGCGTGCGTCGGCGTCGACAACGCGAAGAACGCGGCCGTGCTGGCGGCGCGGATTCTCGGGCCGACCGCCTCTCTAGAATCGCCGTAGTGATCCCCCGCTACTCCCGCCCGGCCATGACCAGGATCTGGTCGGAGGAGAGCAAGCTCGCGCGCTGGCTCGACGTCGAGCTCGCGGCGCTCGAGGGTTGGGCAGACGTCGGCGCGATCCCGCGAGACGATGTGGTGGAGATCAGGGCGCATGCGGTCCCTCCTTCCCCGGAGCGCGTTGCCGAGATCGAACAGGTCACCGACCACGACGTCGCCGCGTTCGTCGATGCCGTGGCGGAACAGCTCGGCTCTGAAGGACGGTGGCTGCATTACGGGCTGACCTCCTCCGATGTGGTGGACACGGCGCTATCCCTGCAGATCCAGGACGCGGGCCACCTCGTGCTCGAAGGAATCGAACGCTCCCTGACAGCCGTCGTCGCACGTGCTGATGAGCATCGCCACACCGTCTGCATCGGACGTTCGCACGGCATCCATGCCGAGCCCATCACCTTCGGCTGGAAGCTCGCCGGCTGGGCGTTCGAGCTCGACCGTGGCCGCGTACGAATGCATCGGGCGCTCGAGACGAGCCGCGCCGGACAGCTGTCCGGCACTGTCGGCACATACGCCCAGATCGAGCCCGAGGTCGAACGCCTCGCCTGTGAGCGCCTTGGCCTCGAGCCCGATCCGCTCTCCACACAAGTCATCGCTCGCGATCGCCACGCCGAGCTCCTCAGCACGCTTGCGCTCCTCGCGGCGTCGATCGAGCGGTTCGCAACGGAGATCCGCCACCTCGCGCGCACCGAGGTCGGCGAGGTCGAAGAGCCGTTCCGGCGCGGCATGAAGGGCTCCTCCGCGATGCCCCACAAGCGCAACCCGAAAGTGGCCGAGCGTCTTTGCGGTCTCGCGCGCGTCCTGCGCGCAAACGCGCTCGTCGGCCTCGAGAACGTGCCGCTCTGGCACGAGCGCGACATCTCGCAGTCGTCCACCGAGCGCATCGTGATCCCCGACTCGTTCCTTGCGCTCGACTACATGCTCGACCGGTTCGCCTGGATCATGGACGGGCTCGTCGTCCACCCGGACCGTATGCGCCGGAACCTCGACGCAAGCCACGACCTCGCGTTCAGCCACCGACTCCTGCTTGCGCTCGTCGACTCCGGGCTCGCACGTGACGACGTCTACCGGCTAGTGCAGTCACATGCGATGCGCGCGTGGGAAGAGGAGCGAAGCTTCAAGGAGCTCGTCTCCGAGGATCCGGCCGTTGCGAACCGGGTCGACCTCGACGCAGTCTTCGACGTGGACGCGAGCGTCCGCCACGTCGACACAGTGTTCGATCGTCTCCACGCCCTCGTAGAAAAGGAGGAAGCCGTTCATGTCTGAGACCGCGCTTCACGTCGGCAGTGGCAAGGTCCGTGAGCTGTACGCACTCGACGACGAGCGACTGCTCCTCGTTGCCAGCGACCGGATCTCGACCTTCGACGTGGTGCTTCCCACGGAGATCCCGGACAAGGGCCGCGTACTAACGGGGCTCTCCGGCTTTTGGTTCGCCCGTACGCGAGAGATCTGCCCGAATCACCTGCTCGCACTGCGCGCCGACGGACGTTCGACCGAATGCCGTCGCCTCGAGATGCTCCCGATCGAATGCGTGGTCCGCGGGTTCCTCGCCGGCTCCGGTTGGAAGGACTACCAAGGGACCGGCGCCGTCTGCGGCCACAGCCTGCCGGCTGGGCTCGCTGAGTCGGATGCGCTCCCCGAGCCGATCTTCACACCGGCGACGAAGGCGACGACCGGACACGACCTGAACATCGACCGCGACGAAGCCGCCGAACTCGTCGGCGCCGATCGCCTCGCCGAGGTGGAGCGGGTCTCGCTCGAGCTCTATCGGTTCGCCTCCGAGCACGCACGCGCCCGGGGGATCCTCATCGCCGACACGAAGTTCGAGTTCGGCCTCGACGACGAGGGCCGCCTCGTCCTCGGCGACGAGGCGCTGACGCCGGACTCGTCACGCTTCTGGCCCGCCGACGAGTACCGACCGGGTGCCGGACAGCCGTCGTTCGACAAGCAGTTCGTCCGCGACTACTGCGAGACGCTCGGCTGGGACAAGACAGAGCCCGGCCCCGAGGTGCCCGACGATGTCGTCGCTGGGACGCGTGCGCGCTACATCGAGGCGTTCGAGCGTCTGACAGGCATTTCGTTCGACGCGTACGTCGCCGACCCCGAGGTTGTCCTGAGATGAGGGCGACCGTGCTTGTCCGTCCCAAGCAAGGGATCCTCGACCCGCAGGGCCAGGCCGTCGAGTCATCGCTCCGCGACCTCGGGTTTTCGGTCGGCGGAGCACGCGTCGGACGGGTCGTCGACCTCGAGGTCGACGCCGGCGACAGTGTCAGCGCACGTGAGGCCGTCGAGCGTATGTGCGAGCAGCTCCTCGCGAACCCGCTGATCGAGACCTACGAGATCGAGCTTGCGGAAGGAGAGCGGTGACGAGCCCACAGCCCCGCATCGGTGTGCTGCGCTTTCCGGGCTCTTGCGACGACCGCGACGCCCTGTGGGCACTTGCAGCGCTGGACGCAGACGCTGTTTTCGTGTGGCACACCGAGACTGAGCTCCCCGATCTCGACGCTGTGGTCCTGCCCGGTGGCTTCTCGTACGGCGACTACCTCCGCTGTGGCGCGATCGCTCGATTCGCACCGGCCATGAGCGCCGTGCGGGAGTTCTCTGCAGCCGGTGGCTTCGTGCTCGGGATCTGCAACGGCTTCCAGATCCTGTGCGAGGCCGGCCTGCTTCCCGGCGTGCTACGCCGCAATGACTCGCTCTCGTTTATGTGCCGCGACGTTCCGCTGACGGTGGAACGCACCGACACCGCGTTCACTGCCCGTTGCACCGCGGGGCAGCGGCTCACGATTCCCGTGAAGAACGGAGAAGGGAACTGGTACGTCGGCGACGACCTGTACGCAGAGCTCGAAGCGCACGGGCAGATCGTCCTGCGCTACGCAGAGCCGGTCAACGGTTCTCGTAATGACGTGGCGGGCGTCATCAATGTCGACGGCAACGTCATGGGACTGATGCCGCACCCGGAGCATGCCGTCGATCCGCTGCTCGGATCGGCTGACGGCGCGCTCATCCTCTCGTCGCTCGTGGATTCCGCCCGCAAGCGCGCTCTCGCACTCGTCTAGGCACCGCCTCCCAGCAGAGCTTCGGCCAGCTCTGGATGCTCGGTGAGCGCGGCTCGCAGACGCTCGAGATCTTTGGTGCGCAGGGTCACGGGCCCGCGCCGAGCTACGCCGCTCGTGGTGTAGGCGAAGCGGACGAGGCGCTCGCCCTTCTCCGTCTCCAGCAGCTCGACTACCGATGCGAACCGCTTCTCCCCTGCGCGCTGCGAGAGGCTCAGCCGCTCGACCAGATGCGCGGGCCCCCATGGCGTCGCGCTCTGCTTGGGCCGAGGTGTCCGTGTCGTCGCCATCTCGGGCAACGTAGCTTCGAAACTGCCACGGGTGTCATACGGCTCCGTGCCGAGTGTGTGACGAGGCGATCCGCTTGAGCTCTACTTCCCGCTACGGTCGATGAGCTCGACGCGGTAGTCATCCGGATCGCGAACGAAGCAGATCCGCGACCCACCCTCACGCACGCGGTACGGCTCACGTTCGGGGTCGATTCCCTGCTCGTGAAGGCGGGCGAGCGTCTCGTCCAGGTCGTCGACGGCGAGCGCGATGTGGCCGTAGCCGGTGCCGAGGTCATAGGTGCGACCGTCTTGGTTGAAGGTCAGCTCCAGCTCCTCCTCCTGCCCAGGAACGCCGTAGAAGTAGTTCGTCGCCTCGAGCTCGCCGTTCCGGACGATCGGCAGGTCACGCCTGAGCTCGAAGCCGAGCGCTTCGTAGAACGCTCGGCTCTGCTCGGGGTCGGTTATGCGATACATGGTGTGTAGGTAGCGCGTCATGCACCGGATCCTACGAACTGGAAGGAGCGTGCGTCGCGGCGTTACGGGGTCCCGGAGGGACTCAGCGCCGCCGCCGGAGCTGGCTTCTGCTCCGCCCCGGCGCCCTCGACGTCCAGGTGCGGGAGGACCCGGTCGGCCCAGGCGGGAACCCACCAGCTCCCCCTGCCGGCGAGAACGAGCACCGCCGGGGCGAATACGAGCACCGTCACGGCCGCGAGCGCGACGCCCACCGAGAGCCCGACGCCGAACTGCTTCACGGTCGGATCGGCGTTGAGGATGAAGCTCCCGAAGACCGAGATCATGATCAGCGCGGCCGCGACGATCACGCGCGCTCCACCCGCAAGACCGCGCCGAATCGCGTCCCGGTCGTCACCCCCCTCGACGCGATGCTGCTCGATGTTGCTGATCAGGAAGACCTGGTAGTCCATCGACAAGCCGAACAGCACGGTGAACATCATCAGCGGGACATAGCTCGCGATCGGGTCGGTTCCACTCGCGGTGTCGAGGCCGACCAGGCTCAGCCCCCACCCTTTCTGGAAGACCGCCGTCAGCACGCCGAATGCCGCGGTGACCGAGAGGACGTTCGCCACGGCTGCCTGGACCGCAAAGAGCAACGAGCGGAACGCCGTCAGCAAGATGCAGAAGCTCAGGCCGATCACGACCGCGATCACGAGCAGCAGCCGTGCGGAGATTCCGTCGGCCAGATCGACGTAGCTCGCCGTCTGGCCGCCGACGAAGGCGTCGAGATCCGTTCCGCGAGTCGCCTGAGGGATGACGTAGGTGCGCAGCGTCTTGACCAGGTCGGCGGTTGCCGGTGCCGCGGGGGCAGTCGTCGCGACCACGGTGAAAGTCGCCGCATCGCCGGACTTGTTGATCTGCGGCGGGGAGACGACCTTGACTCCGTCGGTAGCCGCCAGCGCGTCCTGGAGATCTACGAGGCTTGGATCGGTCCCGCGGGGATCCCCACCGGCCTTCGTCAGCTCGTTCGTCAGGTCGGACTTGAGCTGCTCGGCCTGCTTCTGCTGGCTCTGCGCCGACTGCTGCTCGCCCTGGAGCTGGACCTGCTGGGTTTGAAGCTTCGCCGCCTGAGTCTGGAGGTTTGCCCCCTGGGTCTGGAGCTTCGCCGCCTGGACCTGCAGGTTCGAGGCCTGCTGCACGAGCGCCTGCTTCTCCTTCACCAGGGTCACGGCGTCCGACGCGAGCGCCGCCGCCTGGGCCGCCAGTGCCAGCGAACGGTTCGCGACGCTCACCTCCTTCTCGCGAAGGCTCCGTGCCTGGGCGAGCACCGCCTGAGATTGCTCGCGGTTCGCCTGCTCCTTCTTGACGAGGCCGGCGAGCTGCTTCTCGAGACGCGTCTCCTCGTCCTCGAGGCTACGGAGCTTTGCCTGCAGCTTTTTCCTTTGACCTGCGCTCCGCGTACGGCCGAGCTGAGCCTCGACCTTCCTCTGCTCGGCCCTGTTCTTCGCTAGCCGGCTAACGACCGACGTCAGCTTCTTGGTGACCTTCGCTCCCTCGCGGACGATCGCCCGTGCTTGCGAGCCCGTCGCGGCGATCTGCTTGTTCAGAGCGACCTGTTCCGCCTCGAGCCGATTCGCAGAGGCTTGGAGCTGCGCCTGTTCCTGTGAGTCGGCCTTCGCCTGGCGCTCGAGGCTCGCCTGCTGACTCTTCAGGCTCCCCTGCTGCTGCTCGAGTTGCTGTTGCTGCTCGGTGAGCTGTTGGCTCTGGAGCGTCAGAGCATTCGCCTGGGTCGAAAGTTGCTGCTGCTGTTGCTTTCCCTGCTTCTGCTCCTGTTCGAGCTGCTTCTGCAGGCTCTGTGCCTGCTGTTGCTGACTCGTGTACTCGCTGCTCGGCTTCGGCGCGCTGCCGAGCTCGACTGCCACGAGCAGCGGGCCGTTGTAGCCCACCCCGAAACCTGCAGCCATCAGGTCGTACGCCTGCCGCTCGGTGGTGGACTTCGGCGTCGCGCCGACGTCCTCCTGGCCCAGGTTTAAGGAGAGGAACGGAATGATCAGCGGGATCAGGAGCGCGAGCACCGCGGCGATAGCCCACCAGGGCCGCCTCGTCACGACACGCGCCCAGCCGCCCCAGAACCCGCCTTCCAGGTCCTTCGGCTTCGGCCGCAGAAATGCGGGCAAGCGGGCGGACTCGATGTGCCCGCCGACGAGCGAGAGCACTGCAGGGAGCAGCGTGATGGCAGCCAACACGGCCGTCACGACCGCGACTGCGGACGAGTATCCGAGCGCCGTCACGAGCGGAATGCCGGCGACGAGGAGCGTGAGCAGAGCGATCACGACTGTCGTTCCGGCGAAGACGATGGCACTCCCCGACGTCGCGACGGCCATCGCGATCGACTCGTTCAGCTCCATGCCTTGTCGACGGTTCGTTCGGTGCCGGCTGACGAGGAACAGCGCGTAGTCGATCCCGACGCCCAGCCCGATCATCGTCGCGAGCGTCGGTGCGATCGCCGGCACGGTCACAACGTGTCCGAGGAGAACGATCAGTGAGAGACCGGCGGCCAAGCCGAGCACCGCCGAGATGATCGGGAGCCCCATCGCGACGAGCGTTCCGAACGTGAAGGCGAGAATGATCATCGCCGCAATCAGCCCGACCACCTCGCTGCTTTCCGTGGCCGGCTCGGAGAGCTCGCTCCCAACGGAGCCGCCCACGGCGACTTGCATTCCGGCCCGACGAGCTGGATTGCCTGCGTCGAGGACGCTCTCGGCGACCTCTTGTGTGAGCTCGTCGCCGCCGACGTCGAGCAGAACGGGGATGAAAGCGGTCTGCTTGTCCTTGCTGATCTGCGACGCGCCCCGCTGGCTGAACGGGTCGACTGCCAGGGCCACGTGCGGCAGCTTCTTCACCCGTTGGTAGGACGCCTCGATCGCCTGCTTCGCGTTGGCGTCCGTGACCTTGCCCGTGAGCGTGTGGAAGACGAGGGGGTTACTGCCGTTCTGTTGCGGCGGAAAGCGGTCCGCGAGCAGGTTGGCGGCGCCCTGGCTGTCGGTGCCGGGCAGACTGAGGTTGTTGCTCGTGTTGCTGCCGACGCTCTTGGAGAGCGCGACCAGTACGGCGAGGAGGACGACCCAGGTGCCGAGGACGACCCATTTCCTCCGGGCCGTGAACATGCCGAGCCTGTGGAGACCCCGGGCCACTCATTGAGGCTAGTACTCGGAGGAGGGGTCGTCTAGGCGGCTGGGCGCTTCGAAACGCGGCGCTACTCCTCGAGGTCCTCGCGCAACAACCCGAACATGACGCCGTCGACCCAGTCGCCGTGGCGGAGATATGCCTTCCGGCGCACGCCCTCGCGGACGAACCCGGAGCGCTCTGCATGCGCCATCGCACGCTCGTTGAAGCCGTAGATCTCCAGCTGCAGCCGGTGGTAGCCGAGATCCACGAGGAGATGCCGCTGTAGGAGACGGGCCGCCTCGTCTGCCACGCGACGGCCCCGAAACGCAGGATGGACGGCCAGCCCACCGAGCTTCGCGATTCGCGACGGCATGTTTGCGATCTCGAAGCCCATCGTCCCCGCACGGTCGCCGTCGACCTCGATCACAAAGCGGCCGAACTCCTGCGGCTCAGCAGACGAGCGGTCGATCTCCGCGCGGAGACTCTCTCGGTCGCGGGCCGCACGGCCGCCGAGAAAGGGGTCGACGTCCTCGTCGTTCACGAGCTCGAAGAGGAACTCGAGATCGCCGGGAACAGCCCTTCGGATGGCCACGGACATGGGCCTACATCATCTCCACGGGCAGAGGGCCGTCGTACGCCGGCGGTAGACTGCCGTCCTTGACGCAGGTCGCGCCGGAACTGCCGCTGCACCGCGCGCTGGGGTTGACCGACGACGAGCTCGCCCGCATCTTCGCGCTGCTCGG
>JBKPMS010000021.1:0-7924 GCA_046732275.1 Actinomycetota bacterium
GAGATGTGTATAAGAGACAGGTCGCGGTGCGGCTCGCCGGCGGCGAGGTGGTCCGCTTGCCCGACGGCGCCCCGCCCGCCGCACTGGCTCGGCATGCGACCTGCGGCCCGCCTGGCGCTGGCCAGCCGACGGCGAGCGACGAGGCCGGCAGCGCGCGGGTGACGGTCAGCCGCGACAGCGAGACGCTGTGGACGCTGATCGCCAACCGGCCGGCGGCGTCCTCGGGCACGAACGGGTCGGGCGTCGAGCTGCGCAACGTTTCCTACCGGGGCAAGCGGGTCTTTCGCCGCGCCCACGTGCCGATCCTCAACGTGCGCTATGACAACGACGCCTGCGGCCCGTACCGCGACTGGCAGAACGAGGAGTCGATGCTGGACGCCGACGGCACCGACGCCGCGCCCGGATTCCGTCTCTGCACCGCGGCGGCGCAGACGATCCTGGAGTCGGGCAAGGACCACGGGAACTTCCTCGGCGTCGCGGTCTACGTCGGCGGGGAGGAGGCCGTGCTGGTCAGCGAGATGGAGGCGGGCTGGTACCGCTATGTCAGCGCGTGGCGGTTCGCGTCCGACGGCACGATCAACCCGCGCTTCGGGTTCGCCGCCGTGCGCGACTCTTGCGTGTGCAACCTCCACCACCACCACGCGTACTGGCGGCTGGACTTCGACCTCGCCGCCGGCGGCGACTGCGTGGTGCATGAGTTCAACGACCCGCCGGTCGCCGGCACCGGGCACTGGCATCCGCTGCGCCACGAGATCCGGCGGCGCCGCAGCGCGGCGCACCAGCGCAGGTGGAAGGTGATCAACCGGAGCACGGGCGCGAACTGCACACTGGTCCCGGGCGAGCAGGACGGGCAGGCCGACACCTTCGGCGTCGGGGACCTATGGGCGCTGCGCCGCCGGCCGGGCGAGGTCGACGACGGTCAGGGCTTCACCACCGAGCCGGACAAGGCCCGGGCGCACATAGACCGCTTCGTCACCGGGGGGTCCATCCATGGCACCGACGTGGTGCTCTGGTACGCAGCCCACTTCGCCCACGACATCCAGCACGCTGAGGGGACCGGCCACATCGTCGGGCCAACTCTGACCCTGGGGGATTGGGCGTAGTGACGTCTCCGGGTCAGTTACTGGCGGGAGCCTGCCCTGCTGGTGGGGCTCGTGCCGGCGGCCGGCCCGGGCACAGGAAACAGCCGAAAGAAGCGCCTCGCCGCCGCCTTGTCGCCCTCGATTGTCAGCTCCCCCGCACGTTGTGCGTCGGCCAGCCGGCGGCCCCCCCAGAGCACTGCGGCGAGCGTGTCGGCGTCGGTATCGATGATCGCGTCCCATTGATCCGCATTCCCGCGGGCGGCCCGGATCCTGTCCTCTGCGACCTCGATCCGAAACCGATCGTCGCCGAGTCGGAGTTCGTAGCTGGTGCGTAAGCCCTTCGCGGCGGCCGGGTCGAACCGACCGCGGAGCGCCAAGATCACCGAATCGACCGACACGATCGGACCGTCGGGCAGCGGCGTTGGCGAGCGCGCGGCCCAGCCTCCGAGTGAGAGCACGATCTCGTCGAGGTCACGGCCCCAGTCGGTCAGCTCGTAGACGCGCGAGGCCGCCGGGGGCGGCAACTGGCGTCGACGGATCACTCCGCCGCTCTCCAGCTCGCGGAGACGCTGGGAGAGAACGTTGGGGCTGGCGCCGGGAAGACCTTTGCGCAGGTCCGTGTAGCGCTTCGGTCCGAGCAGCAGCTCGCGCACGACGAGCAGCGCCCAGCGCTCTCCGACTAGGTCGAGAGCGCGCGCCGTCGCGCAACCGTCGCCGTATGTCCGCGTCGTCCCCATGAGGGCGGAATCATATCGAGGAGTCCTGAAGGCATTTGGTCTAGTCCTTTATTAGGACTATCTGGTACGGTCAGAGAACTTAACCGACGCGAGAGTCCGAGGAGGACAGATGGAACGAATGCCGATCAACCCCTCGACCTGGTCCACCAAGCTGGGATTCGACCAGGGCGAGCTCGTCACCGAGCAGCGGCGACAGCTCTTTTTGAGCGGGCAAGACGCCGTGGACGACGACGGCAATCCCCAGCATCCCGGTGACATGTCCGCACAGCTCGAGCTGGCCCTCGACAACATCGAAGCGGTCCTGGCCGGCGCCGACATGACGCCCACCAACGTGGCCCGGCTCAATGCCTATACGACCGACGTCGACGAGCTGTTCAAGCTCTTCCCGCGCATCACCGACCGGTTCGGGGCCGACAACCGCTTCGCCACGTCCGTGGTCGGCGTCGCGCACCTTCCCGCCCAGCTTCTCGTCATGCTCGAGGCAACCGCGGTCGACTAGCCTCGTTCCCCGACACGAATTTGCTGGCGCTGAAACTCGCGCCGTGCGGATCGGCGATGACGGTAATTCGGATCGTGTAGGTAGGTGTCGACCAGGGGGCGTCGAACGGCGGGATGATCACGCGGCCGCCAAGCTCTACGGCCTTCGTCGCGGTGGCATCGGCGTCGTCGGTGGCGAAGGTCACGCTCCAATGCGCTGGCGTGTCCGGCTGATCGTCCGCGATGGGAACGATGCTCCCGACGACGTCCTCGAAGCCCTCTGGAGCCCCGGCCTTCGCCATCTGCTCTCGAAGCTGCGGGTGGTGCTCGCGCTCGAGCCAGTCGCCGTAGCCCGGCAGGGTCCACCCCTCAGCCCCACCGCCGATAGCGCCCGTCTGCCAGCCAAACACCGATCCGTAGAACGACCTCGCCGCGTCGATGGCGCGGGTGTTCAGGTTGTTGAAGACGACCGCGCCGGGGTCGTTGACGAGCCGCGCGCCCTTGTGCTGCCTCGCCTCCCAGACGCGGAACGCGGCTCCCTCGGGATCGGTGAAGACGGCCATCCGGCAGACGTCCATTAAGTCGAAGGGCTCCACCACGATGCCGCCGCCCGCATCGCGAACCTCGGACGCGGCCTCGTCGGCGCTATCGACCCAGAAGTAGGTATTCCACATCCCCGTCGGCGGCGCGGCCTGCGGGATCGTTCCGATGGCCGCAACATCGCCGCTTCGCAGCTCGCGCGACGTGTCGAAGATGGACGAGCTCGGCGCCTCGCGCCGTGCAATGAAGTAGTTGCCCTCCGAGCCCGGGGGCATCACGTTCTCGCACTCCCAGCCAAAGAGGCCGCCGTAGAAATCGAGCGCCGCCTCCGTGTCGGCCTCGCTCACGTCCACCCAGCACGGAACCCCGAAGATGTAGCCATCGCGTTCGGGCATTGATGCTCCCGTTGCGGCTGCAACAGGCTGGCCCGACCCTATCCGCTGATTCAGTCGGGCATCCGCAGCACGAGCCTCCCCGGACGCGCGCTTCGCGGCCCTCTGGTGCGTCACATGCGCTCCTACGCAGGCACCGGCGCGCGACTAATAGGCCAGGCGGTCGGCGAGGGCGGGCAGCACTTGGCCGAGCGCCGCGTCCAGGCGACCGGTGGCGATTGGATCTCCGCGGCTCGGGCCGCGAGTGACGATCGCCACCGGGATTCCGCGCTCGGCCGCTCGGCGCACGAACCGGTAGCCAGAGTACACGCGCAGCGAGGACCCGAGGACGAGCAGCGCGTCGGCGGCGTCGGTCAGCCCGCAACAGGCCGTGACTCGGGGCTTGGGAACCGACTCGCCGAAGAACACGACGTCGGGCTTGAGCAGGTCTGAGCCGCAGCACCGACAGGGCGGGACCACGAAGCGCGCGACGTCGCTCTCGGCGAGCTCGATGTCGCCGTCAGGTCGGAGGTCGCGGTCGGCGGGAGCAAAATGAGGGTTGAGCTCGCGGGTCCGCGCGTCCAGCGACCCTCGCCGACTGCGTGCGCCGCAGGCGAGGCAGACCACCCTCGCCAACGTCCCGTGCAGCTCCACGACGTCGCGGCTGCCTGCCGCCTGGTGAAGCCCGTCGACGTTCTGCGTGATCACCGCGCCAAGCGCGCCGACGGTCTGCAAGCGAGCGATCGCGCGGTGGCCGGCATTCGCCTCCACCGTCGCGAAACGCCGCCAGCCCACGAAGGCACGAGCCCAATAGCGGCGGCGCTTGTCCGCCGAACGGACGAACTCGTGGTACTGCACCGGCGTGACCCGCCGCGCCCCGTCGGGCCCGCGATAGTCCGGGATCCCCGAATCAGTCGACATCCCGGCGCCCGTAAGCACGAGCACGTTACGCGCAGAGCCCAGTAACCCGGCGAGGGCGTCGAGCTCGGGCTCGACGGCGAGCGACATCGTTGCTGAGTATGCCGCCGACGACGACGGGCTCGTGCGCTGCCGCCATTAATTCGCGCTCGGCCTCAAGCGCGGCTGGCGCGGCGCCAACGAAGCGGCGTGGTGCGGTGGGCGCGCCGGAAGGATCTGCCGAAGTAGACCGGGTCGGAGTAGCCGGAGCGGTGGCCGACCTCGGCGACGGTGAGGTCGGTTTCGACAAGCAGCTGTCGTGCCTGGGCGAGTCGGCGCTCCATGATCCATTGCTGGACCGTTCGGCCAGTCTTGCGTCGGACGATCGTGGTGAGGTGGCCAGGCGACAGGTTGACTGCCGATGCCACGTGCTTGAGTGAGATGTCTTCGGTGTAGTGCGCTTCGATGAAGTGGAAGACCTCGGCGAGCAGGGGCTCGCCGTGGAGCGTCAGATCGTCGGCCAGATCGACCGACAGCCGCCCGACGCCCACGAGCAGGAGCGTCAGGTACGCCACGACAGCCTCCGCGTAGCCGTCGTGTCTCTCCCGCAGTTCGCGGTCCAAGCCCGAGAACCGCTCCGACCACGCACGCCGTTCGGTTGCAGGCACGTTGAGTCGCTGCGCACCCGCTGCTCCGCCGCGGGCGAACGGGAACAGCAGGGGGTGCGTGTGCCAGCTGAGCAAGGCGTCAGGCGCCTGTGGTCCGAGCCCCTCGGGCGAGAAGGAAACAGCCCAGCCCTCCGCCCTGGCCAGCGCCCCGGCATCGTCGCCTACCGCCACGACCTCGCCGGGGGCGATCACGAACACGTCGCCCGCCTCGACCGGCCAGTCACGATCGGCGAGCCGCAGTGAGAGGCCACTGCGCTGGTCAAGCGTTTCGGCGAGACCAGCGCGGTCGACGGCCTCGATCTGACGGTGCCGGCCGGGACGGTCTACGGCCTTGTGCGATCCGGCCATAGCGCGCGAGACGCAGGTCACGCTGATCCTGCGCGGGGCGGCCTCGATCGTGTCGGTCAGCGCCGCGGTGGCGGCCAGCCCGGGCAAGAGCGATCTTTGCCGTTGCTCTCGCCGGATGATGTCGATGGCACGGTTATGGGCGGATGATCCACGCCTTCGGGTCCCGAGGAACGCCAAAGCGCCAGGCGTGCATGGCGCTCACGAGGGCGTTGTGGACGACGTCCTCGGCCAGTGGCATGTTCGACGGCCCGAGCGCCCGGGTCAGCGCGCTGATCAGGTTGCTGACACGCGTCCTCGACGTGGACGCCCAGCTCGAGCCCGACCCGGCGGCGCTGTCCGCGAGGATCCCTCAACCCGACCGCGTCTCCAAGGCCCTCGCGGAGCTCTCAAGCGCCGACATCGCCGTCAACGAGTTCGCGGTCGGCCAACCCACCCTCGACGAGGTGTTTCTCGCACTGACGGGCCACCGGGTCGACAGTCCCGACGGCCAGAAGGAGGAAGCGAAATGACGACGGCCATTCCACCGAGGTCCGTGGTTCGACCGGCCGTCGACCAGATGGTGTTCCAGGCACTGTCCGCCGGCGTCAGGCCACCACGGCCCAGCGCCCTGTCCGCGTCGCTCACCCTCGGCTGGCGCGCGCTGCTGAAGCTCAAGCACGTTCCAGAGCAACTGGCGGACGTGATCTTCATCCCGATCCTGTTCACCCTCATGTTCACCTACATCGAACGCATCAACGCCATGCCGAAGTACGTCGTGTCGCGGACGCGCTTGACGATCTGCTGCTCCGGGAGCAGCTCGTTGAGCAGCTGCACCTCTGGTACTTCCCGGTGCTTGTCGGCACGGAACAGCGCCTGTTCAAAGACGTCGATACGTCGTCATTCGAGCTGGAGCTGACGGACCTGCGCCGCATGGGCAACGGCTCCGTGATGCTCTCCTACGCAGTTCACCCGGCGGGAGGCAAGGGGAGCGGTGGCGCAGGTACGCGTTATGCGGGCCTCGTCAGTGTTTGCGGCGGTAGAGGCGCATGGTCAGCGGGGCGAAGACGGCGAGGAGCGCGATCGAGGCGACGAGGGCCCAGCCAACCTGGTTGAGCGTTGCTGTGCCGTTCATCAATCCGCGTTCGGCAGTGACGAGATGGCTGACCGGGTTTAGGCCGACCAGGGTGTGCAGCCACTCCGGCATGGTCCCTGGCTTGACGAAGACGCTGCTGGCGAACGTCAACGGGAAGACGAGCAGCAGGCTGACGTTCGAGACCGCGCTCGGCGTCCGCAGGACCAAGCTAAGCGCGGTCCATATCCACGCCAGGCTGAACGAGAACACCAGCAGCAGCGCGACGGCCAGCATCACCCCGATGACGCCACCGTCGGGGCGGTAGCCCATTGCGAGCCCGAGCGCGATGACGATCGCCGCGGCGATCGTATTGCGTGCGGTGTCGCCGAGCAGGGCGCCGACGACAGGGGCCGGACGCCAGATCGGGAACGAGCGGAAGCGGTCGGACACACCGCTCGTCAGATCCGCGTTCAGGCCGACCCCGGTGTAGACGCTCACGAGTTGGGCGTACTCGCGGCGGAACAGGTCTTCGACGAGCTCGGTCGATGACGTTGCGTTCGATCCAGCTGAGCATGAACTTGCGCCTCCGGCGCTCCGCTGCGCTCGCCGCACCCTCAGGTTCCTGGCCCACGCCATCGGCAGCGTACCGGTGCGAGGTCTCTCGCGACCATCTGCTAGCCCTTCTCCAGGATCGGGCGCGCGGATCGCGCTCGTGTCTGGTCCTACCCTGCCGTCGCGTAGCCCCTCCAAGCCTTTCGAGCATGAGCCAATACACCTCACCGCCCCCAGTCCCCGGCTTCCTGGACCCGGACGATCCGACGCTGTTCCCACGGCTCACGACGGCTCAGGTCGAACAGATGGCGGAGCGCGCCGAGACCCGCTCATTCTCCCCGGGTGAGACCCTCTTCGAGCAGGGACAGCGAGATACGCCGTTCTACGTCGTCCTATCTGGAGCGGTCGACATCATCGACCGCCAACCCGACGGCGATCGCTACTTCACGCAATGTCAGGCAGGGACGTTCATCGGCGACATCTCGATGTTCACCGGCGAGCCGACCCTGGCTCGCGGCGTCGTTGCCGAGGAGACGTCGCTGCTGGTCCTCGCTCCCGATGCATTGCGCAGGCTGGTTGCCGGTGCCGCGGAGCTCGGGGATCTCCTACTGCGCACCATGGTCACGCGTCGCGAGTGGTTGCGAGGTCAGGGGTACGGTTACGAACTGCTCATCGGCAAACGCTCGTCGGGCGACGCCTTCGCGATCCGCGAGTTGCTCGAGCGCAATCTCGTTCCCTTCAGCTGGCACGACATCGACACCGACGCCGAAAGCACGGCTCTGCTCGACCGGCTTGGAATCGGCGCCGACGAGTGCCCCGTCCTCGTCCGGACCCACAGCGTGCTTCGACGTCCGACGGTCACCCAGGTCGCCGATGAGCTCGGCCTGCGTGCGAAGGTCGATCAACGGACCTTTGACGTCGTGGTTCTCGGGGCTGGACCCGCGGGGTTGGCCACCGCGGTGTACGCCTCGTCGGAGGGCCTCTCCACGCTGGTCATCGAGCGCTTCGCCCCGGGAGGGCAGGCGGGAACCAGCGATCGGATCGAGAACTACCTTGGCTTCCCGACCGGTCTGTCCGGATCAGACCTGACGCAACGGGCGACGCTCCAAGCGTGGAAGTTCGGGGCCGTCATCTCAAGCGCCCACGGAGGCTGTCGGTTCTCGGTGTCCGAGACCGATGGCATGCGGCCGCTGGTGCTCGC
>JBKPMS010000022.1:0-32309 GCA_046732275.1 Actinomycetota bacterium
CTCGGCTGCCCGCAGCCGCTCGTGCTCCTCGGCGGCGCGTTTCCGTTCGCTCTCGTCGACCAGCAGCGTCTGTGTGTACGCCGCCTTCCCCTCCGCGTCTCGCACGACGAACGTTTCCTCGCGGACCGGGACGATCCGGCCGTCGCGCGCAACGAGACGGTAATCGGAGCGCTGGGGGACGCCGTTCGTCTCGGCGGATTCGCGCGTCTGTAGCACGCGGTCGCGATCATCCGGGTGGATGACTCGTGAGAAGAGGTCGGGCTCGGCACGCAGCTCGGTCGGGGAGTAGCCGAGCATCGCCTCGACCTGGCGGCTCACGTAGACGAGCGAGCTACGGTCTCCCGCTGTGGCCAGCAACGTCACCAGGGGAACGTTCTCCGCGAGAGCGCGATATTTCGCCTCGCCGTCGCGACGAATGACGTCGAGCCTCTCGTCGGCGTCCATGCGGGCTTGCTCGCTCCGCCGCCAGCGGTCGGCTGCGTATCCGGCGACGAGGGCGATCGCTACCCAGATCGGCAGCGCGAGAAGAACGCGCAGCTCGCGGTCGGCTACGAAGAAGAAGTACAGCGCCCACGCCGCTCCTGCGACGAACGCACCGATCCAGGGCCCGGCGACGACGGCGGTCAGGACGGCGACGAGCAGCGCCAACGCGTACGGCACCTCGGGCACAGCAGTGTCGGTCAGGCCGAGCGGGATCGTTGCCGCCGCAGCGAGGACGACGCCGACTGCAGCGGCGACGAGCAGCTGGGTGGGCCGCGAGCTAATTGACACGGGCGACGCGGTTGAGGGTAGCTCCAGAGCGGGACGCGCTCAAGTTCCCGACTAGGTTTCTGCTGTGAGCGACCGTGCGCTGAGGATTCTGTTCGCCGCGCCGGTCTGGTCCCCGTCGCGCGCCTTCGGCGGTCCGGTCGTGGCGGCCGGCGAGCTCGTTCGCAGGCTCGTCGCGCGAGGCAACACGGTCGATGTCGTCACGACGACGATCGTGGACCTCGGGTCGCGGCCTGCTCGTCGTTCCTCTCAGGGCGTCGTCGACGGCGCGAACGTGCTCTACCTTGCGACGCCGCTCCGCTATCGGTGGATGGGGATCACGCCGACGCTGCCGCTTGCCCTCGCACGCGTGCACCGGCCCGATGTCGCGCACGTCTTCGGCTTTCGTGATCCGGTGACTACCGGCGTTGCGGCGTGGTGTCGGCTGGCGCGCGTGCCGTACGTTTTCGAGCCGCTCGGCATGTTCGAGCCGCGGCTCCGAAAGGTCCTGCTCAAGAGATTGCTGGACGCGACGCTGTATGGCGGTGTCACGCGCGGCGCTGCGGCCGTCGTCGTTGCCTCCGAGCGTGAGCAGGACGCCGTCATCGCACGCGGAGTCCCGTCCGAGAAGGTGCACGTGCGCGGGAACGGTTTTCCCGAGCCTGCCGCCAGCACGGCGAACGGCGAGCTTCGGTCGCGGCTCGGTATCCCGGCCGCGGCGCCGATCGTCCTCTACGTGGGCCGGATCGCGTCCGGCAAGGGCATCGAGCACCTGCTGGAGGCGGCGCGGCAGATTCCGGATGCCCACATCGTCATCTCCGGCCCCGACGACGGCCACGGGACGTCGGCAATCGTACGGCGGTCACAGGAAGCGACGGGAACGGCGGGAAGAGTGCACACCCTGGCAATGACGGAGGAGCTGCCGACCGACCTGTATCCGCAGGCCGACGTGTTCGTGCTCGCCTCCGCGGGTGAGAGCTTCGGAATGGTCGCAGCGGAAGCGGCCGCGGCGGGCACCCCGGTGATCGTGTCCGACCGGTGCGGGATCGCAGGGTTCTTCGGGACGGACGAGGCGCTCGTCGTGCCGTACGAGCGCGATGCGGTCGTCGGGGCAATCCGGCGGGTCCTGTCGGACACTGCGTTACGCGAGCAACTCGCGAGGGGCGGCGTCGCCGCCGCGCGCCGGACGTCGTGGGATCAGGTCACAGACGTCCAGGAGCGAATCTATCGCGCCGTCGCCTCACGCACTGCCGCGACGAAGTTCTCGACGGACGGCTCGTAGCCCCAGGTGCGGACGAGGTCGCGCGAGCGCTCGCCCATCCGCCGACGCAGGCCCGGGTCGGCCGCAAGCTTCCGGAGCGCCTCGGCTGCGGCGTCGCCGTCGCCTACGGGAACGAGGAAGCCGTTCTCGCCGTCGCGCAGGAGGTCACGCGCGGCGCCGACGGCGTCCGACAGCACGAGCGGTAGGCCGGAGGCCGCTGCCTCGTTGACGACGACGCCCCACGGCTCGTGTCGCGAAAGGAGCGCGAAGACGTCTGCGTCGACGTAGCGGCGCGCCAGGTCCTCCTCTGTGACGCCGCCCGTCACGGTGTCGAGCCGTACACCCGCGGCAGCAGCAGCGGCCGTGAGGACGTCGAACCCCTTCTCGTGGACCGCGCGTCCGACGGAGAGGACGACGACGCCGTCGTGCCTCGCGCGAGGAAGTGCATCAGCACGTGCCATCCAGCGCTCGACGTCGATCGTGTTCGCGAAGACACGCACGCGCTCAGGTCTCGCCCCGCGTCCGATAACGGACTCGCGCGCGGCGGTACCCACAACGAGGACACTCGCAGCGCCGCGAATCAACGGTGGGACGACGGTCCGTTTCACGGTTCGGCGCCAGCCCGGTCGTGGCTCGAGGTCGTGGCTCTCGACGTGGAGGACGTACGGAATCCGCTTGAGCCGACACCACGCGATCGCGGCCTGTGAGGCGAACGTGCTCCAGCCCGAGACGACGACGACGTCCGGTTGCGAGCCGCTAAGCGCGCGGGCGATCCCCGGGGTGACGGGGTAGTCGTGCCGGACGAGTGTCCGCGCGCCCGGCAGCCGGAAGCCTCGCAGGTACACGCTTCGGTGCTCCGGCGTCACCGTCCACGTGCGGCCGGCTACCGAACGGCCGGCATAGACCACGGTTAGATCGATGTCGTCGCGAGCGGCGATGCGGTCGAACAGCGGCGAGCGGTAGGGCGTCGGCTCGGGCGAGACGACTGTGACACGTGTCATCGACTCCAGCCTGCCCTTGCAAGCGAGCGTAGAGCTGCCCTGCGGACGGCGGCGTCGCGTCCGTACTTGCGTTCGAAGGCCGCAAGCAGCCGCAGGAATGCCTTGCGTGCGCCCCGCGAAGGATGCTTGCGGGCGCCGACGCGCCAGGCGAGCTCGGCGTCGACGTTCGGTGCGACCCTGCTGATCTCCCGCACTGCGACCTGGCGCTGGAACGACTCCTGCAGCTCGGCGTGATGTTGCGAGGCCTGGCCGGGATGCACGCGCTTGAGCACGAGTGCGTCCCGGATGTTGTCGCCGTCGGCAAATGCGAAAAGCCGCGTCCAGAGGTCGTAGTCCTCGCTCTCGAGGAACGCCGGGTCGTATTGGAGCGCATGCTGCTCCAGCAGCTTGCGGTCGACAAGAACCGTTGGATGAAAGAACGGTGAGCTGAACAAGGCGTGCCAACGGAGGGCCTTCGCTCCTGTCGGCATCAGGTGTGTGCGTCCCTGCGTTCCGTCTTCGTTGAGATCGACGACGCCGGATCCGACGGCACCGACACGCGGCGTTCCGTTGATTCGGGCGAGCTGGCGCTCGAGCCGTTGCGGCAGGGCGATGTCGTCGGCGTCGAGCCGTGCGACGTACCTGCCGTTCGCTCGGTCAAGGCCGTGGTTGAGCGAGGCTGCAAGGCCCAGCCGCTTGTCGTTTCGCAGTAGGACGATTCGACGGTCGGTGACGCGGGCGAGGACTTCAGGCGTTTCGTCGGTCGACGCGTCGTCGATCACGATGAGCTCGAGATCGCGGCGGGTCTGATGCAAGATGCTGTCGATCGCAGCGCCGAGAAAGCGCGCATCATCGTGCACAGCGAGCAACACCGAGACGAGCGGCACGGCGCTAGCGTACGGCCCCATGGCGCATTCCTTCGATCTGATCGTGGCGACTGTAGACCGCGCCCCCGAACTGCGGCGCTTCTTCGATTCGTTGGCGCATCAGACGCACGGCGCCTTCCGCGTGCTGCTCGTCGACCAAAACGAGGACGATCGACTCGAGCCGCTCATCCGTGAGCAACGCTTCGAGCTCGTCCACTTGCGCTCGGGGCGCGGCCTCTCGAGCGCGCGTAACGCGGCGCTCCCCCATCTGCGCGCCGATCTCGTCGCATTTCCGGACGACGACTGCATCTATCCCCAGGACTTGCTCCATCGTGTCGCGTCGCGCTTCGAGAAGACCGTAAGTCCCGACGGCCTCAGCGGCCGCGGAGGTGCGTCGCCGTCATGGGCGCAGGATCCGGCGGTGCTCACGCGAGAGAACCTCTGGAACCGCGCGATCTCGTACGCGCTCTTCCTGCGTCGCGGGGTCGTCGAAGACGTCGGTAGCTTCGATGAGCGACTTGGCTTGCCGTCGTCGTCAGGCGAGGAGATCGACTACCTCGTTCGCGCGCTCGACATCGGCGCGCGCATCGAGTACGAACCGACCCTCGTCGTCGAGCACGGCGAAGAAGCGCGCGACCTCGTGGACGTCGCCGCGCGTGACGGCAAGAGCATCGGCTACATCCTGCGGAAGCACCGCTATCGCCCGCGCACGGTCGCGCGCATGCTCGTGCGTCCAGCAGGGGGCGCGTTGGTAGCGGCATTCCGGAAGGACGGCCGGAGCGCACGCTTTCACGCGGCGACGCTCCGCGGCCGCGTCGCCGGCTACGTCCTTTGATGCGTGAGCGCCTCAAAAACGTTCCGGGTCTCGTCCCTGTCGTCCGGACCACGAGGGGCGTGCGGGTCTCTGCAACGCGCCGGCTCGAAGATGCTCGGTTCACCGCGGGCCGCTTCGGTCGCCACAGGCGCATTGCGGCGTATCTGCGCGATCACGCCGTTCGCAAGCTTCAGCTGGGGTCCGGCAGCAACCTGTACGACGGTTGGCTGAACACCGACGTCTCCGACTTCAAGCGAAAGAACGAGGTCGTCTACCTCGATGCGCGGCAGCCGTTCCCGCTCCCCGACAACACGTTCGACTTCGTCTTCTCGGAGCACATGATCGAGCACCTCACATACACGGACGGCCAGCACTGCCTGCGTGAATGCCGGCGTGTTCTGCGCCCGGGTGGACGGCTTCGCATCGCGACACCGTCGCTCGACCGGTTGATGCCGCTGTACGGTGACGCGCTCAGCGACGTCCAGCGCCGCTACATCCGGTGGTCGATCGACAGCTTCGTCGAGGACGCGGACGCGTATCTCCCCGGATTCGTCCTCAACAACATGTTCCGCAACTTCGAGCACCAGTTCCTCTACGACCGCGAGACCCTGGAACATGCACTTGCATCTGCCGGATTTGTCGACATCGAGGAGTGGCCTGTGGGCCAGAGCGGCGAAGCCCAACTCGTCGGCCTCGAGCGCCATATGCGCAGCGCCGCCGAGTTCAACGAGCTCGAGACGATGGTGCTCGAGGCACGGCGCCCGTGAGCAGCGCTTCGAAGACCTCTGCGTGCCGGTCGAGCCACGGCTCTACGGCGAAACGCTCGACCGCGCGCCGACGCGCGGCGCTCGCGAAGCCCCCGCGGTCGGCGAGCACGCGCCTCACGGCATCCGCAAGCGCCTCAGGCCGCGGCGGCTCGTCCCGCCCCCAGCTCTCGGGGTGCGACACGCCGACGCCGGCCTCGTCGCCGACGAGCTCGACCGTGCCGCCGCTCTTCGCATAGACGACCGGAAGACCGCAGGCCATTGCCTCGATGACGAGGCTCGGGCAGGGATCGAGAACCTTCGTATGGAGCAGCAAGTGCGCCCGGTTGAATAGCCCCGGTGCTTCACGCTGGGTGTACCGACCGGTGAACTCCACCCGGTCGCGCAGCGCCAGCTCGTCGAGCAAGCGTCCTGGATCGCAGACGAGCCGGCCGGTCACGATCAGGCGCGTCCCCGGCAAGTGCGCAAGCGTCCGCAGCGCGAGCTCGAGGCGATACTCCTGCGTCTGATCGCCGCCGAGCAGGAGTACGGGCACCTCGTCCGGCGGCTTGTCCGCAGGAGCAAAGTGCTCGACGTCGACGGCGTTGTAGAGCACCTCCCAGGACCGGCGCGGCTCCCCCAAGAACTCGTCCGCGCAGCGTTTGCAGAACTCGCTCTGGTAGAGGACGTGATCGGCGGCTAGAAGCCCGCGCCGAAACCGGCGGTTGATTTCTTCCGTCTCGTCGCCGGCCCAGCCTCGGTAGGCAACGCCGCTCTGGTTGACGACAACTGGAATCTCCCGACGGCGCGCGAGCCACAGGAGCGGCGCGAGATCGCGCGGCAGCCACGTCGAGCCGAGGTAGAGGAGCGTGAAATCCGTCGGCCGGTTCGGGAAGCGCATCCCGAGCCGCTGGAATTTGCCGTTCCCACCGGCGACCGCCTCGCCGGACATTGGAATACGATCGTGACCGTAGAAGACCCGCAAGCCATTCGTCCGCCGACGGGCGGCCAAGAGTCTCAGCCAACGCCGGCCGGCGCGGGAGTAGCGATCGACGCGGGCTCTGCTCCAGATCACCGCGAGAACCTAGCCTGGTTGCGCGGCGTGCTCGTCGTCACGGTGCGCAAGAGTTTCTGGGCGTCGCCCGAAAGCAGGATCTTCCCGAACCGGGTCTTCGCACCGACGGTCGCTGGTCACAGCACGAGCGGCCTCAACACGATCCTGCTCGCTGGCAAGGCACTGGTTGCGTTAGTGCGCTACCGACCAAGACTGATCTTCGTCGGCTCGGCACACCGACTCGTGCCCGTGCTGCTCGCCCTGCGCCGCCTGCGAATCCTGCGGACGAAGCTGGTGATCACGAATCAGGTCTACTTCGGCCCGCGGCTCGGGCGCTTCGCCGACCGCGTGATCGTCTACTCGCGGCGCGAGACGGAAGGTCGATCCAACTACGTCTACCTCCCGATCCCGGCCGACGGCTCATTCGCGGACGTCGTGCCCCATCGCGAAGACAAGCCATACGTCTTCTCCGGCGGGGGCACCCTCCGCGACTTCGCGTCGCTGGCCGCGGCTATCGACGGGACGGATACGCAGGTGATCGTCGTCACACATTCGCCCGAGACGCTGGGAGTCGAGAAGCTCCCTTCGAACTGCCGCGTGCTGTTCACGATGCCCCTCGACCAGTTCTTGTCGTACATGGCCGGGTCGCTCTTCGTCGTCGTGCCGCTACGCGGGACGGACACGCCGCACGGGCACACGACGATCGCTCAGGCGCTGTGTCTTGGGAAGGCCGTGATCACCACGCAAGGAGCCGCCGTCTCGGATTACGTGCGCGACGGCGTCGAGGGGCTCGTCGTCGACGTGGCCGACGTCGGCGGGTATCGCAGCGCGATTCTGCGCCTCGCCCGTGACGAGAACCTGCGACATTCGTGCGAGCGCGCGGCGCGTGACCGCGCACCCGAGTTCTCCTACCCGGCGTTCGCGCACTCGGTCGTCGAGCTCTGTCGAGAGGTGCTCGGAGAGTGACTCAGGCAGCGGGACGCTCGACGAACCCGTCGAGGAGCTCGTCCCAGCGGCTGTCCAGGCGCTCTTCGCTGAACAGCTCGGCCTTCGCACGTCCGTTGGCACGCAGCAGCTCTCCGAGCGCGGCGTCGTCATAGACGCGCTGCACGGCCGCGGCGAGACCAGCGACGTCCTCGACGTCGGCGAGGAGCGCATCCTCGCGTCCCGTGAGCAGCTCCTGCGCCTGGCCGACGCGCGTCGTCACGAGCGGGATTCCCGCAGCGGTTGCCTCGAACATCGCCTTCGGCCCGCCCTCCTGACGCGAGGTGACGAGGTAGAGGTCCAGCGCGTGGTAGGCAGCGGCGAGCTCGTCATGCGAAGCCAGCAGCAGATGCTCGTAGGGGATGCCGCGCTGCTCGAGCTCGCGGCGTACGTATCCGCGCGCAGGCCCGGTTAACAGCACCACGAGTTCGGGAATCGCCCGATGCGCGCGCTCGAGCGTCGCAACGAGAACATCCGGCCCCTTGATCAGCTTGGGCTCGAGGCCTTCTTCCCAGCCGACACCGTCCTTTTGGAACGACCCCACGACGAAGCCGGCGGCGGGAAGGCCCAGCTTCACCCGCGCATCCACGCGCGTTTGGGAGTCGGCGAGCGGGAACCGCTCGAGCTCGACTCCGATCGGAATGCGGAAGATGCTCGCCGCGGGGATTCCGGCGCTCGAAACGAGCTCGTGCATCTCTGCGTGGGTGACCTGCACCCGGTCGACACGACGGGCATAGCGGCGGAGCCGCTCGAATGCGGCGTCGAACTCGGGATGACCTGGCGTGCCCGGTCGGCCGTGGAAGTACGAAAGCCCGAGGCGGTGCGACGAGTCCACCCAGCGTGGACGGAGGGCGCCGAAGTGGTCGTGCACGAACACCGCCTGACCTCGCGAAAAACCGGCCCAAGCGGGCGGCGCCGATTCGTACCCGAGCCGACGCGCGGTCGCCCTGAGACGACGCGCATCATCGTCGATCGACCAGCCCGAGTCGTCTCCGATGACGAACAAACGCGAGCGTGCCGGCCATGACCGCGTCCGGGCAGGAACGTACGCGCTGCGCACGACACGCGACGGGGCGCGTGCAAGCCGCCGCAGCGCCGTCGTCACCTGCTCAGCACCTCGAGGTACCGATCGGCGACGTCGGCGAGCGCAGGGACGCGGATCGCGGCGCGACGCTCGTTGATCTGGGTACGCAGTCGTTCGAAGACGTCGGGAAGCTCCTCCGCCTCGTCGTACCCGATCCCTCCTTCAGCGACGAGCTCCGGGTGACCGCCGCTCCGGAGGTAAGCCGCCGGCAAGCCACAGGCAAGACCTTCGAGCAGAGCGTTGGAGCACGGATCGTCACGGCTCGTCGCGAGGTACACGTCGTGCGCCCGCAAGATGTCGGCGAGCTCGCGCGACGGCACAGCTGGGACACTGCGGATGTGCTCGAACGCCACGCTGCTGTTGCCGACGAACGTGACCCGTACACGCGCCGGATCGTGTTCGCGATCGAGCATGCGCAGGATGTCAGCTCCTTTTCGAGGATTCGAGGACCAGCTGGTGGCGACGACCCGCAGCGCTCGCCCTTGGAGCGGCTCACGCTCAGCCGAGGGATGAAAGATCGCGCCATCAACGGCGTTGTGGATCACGACTGGTTCACGTAACTCGGCTCCAAGCTCCCGATGCTTGTCGAGGCTCCACCGCGACTGGAACACCGTTGCGCCTGCGAGCTCAGCGTTGACGTGGAAGATGTGCGCGTCCGTGCCGTCGTCGAATCCACGGTAGACCCCGATCGGCCCGTCGACACGATGGACCATCCGCGCTCCCGCTCGCGCAAAGCGACGCAGCCGGCCGTAGTCGAAGTTGAAGGAATTGAACAGACAGGCAGGCGTCTGGCCTGAAAGTCGATTGATCTCAACCGCCAGCCCGCGGCGGTCGAGCTCGCCGACGAGCGCGAGCAGGAACTGGTTCCCCCCGCCGTACGGTGGCTGGTGGAACTCGTGGAAGACGGCGAGATCGGCGCGCTGTCGTCGCGACCGCAACCAATCCGCCTCGATCTGCCCGCGTCGCAGCACCGCGCGCACGAAACGGGCGGGGGGCCTCAGCGCTCGCGGTGTAAGGGTTCTGTAAGGCACCTGGATGCCCTTTCCAAGCTTGCCGATACTTGCGCCGGTATCCGTAAAGGCCGGTACCATCGCGCGGTCCAGACAGGGGTCTGGCGAGTCCGGGTGATCACTGAAGGGAGTCTCATGCGTTTTGCTCGACGGATTCTGCTGCTCGTCGTCGTAGGTTGTGCAATCGCCGCAGGATTTGCCGCCTCCGGCAAGGCGCTCGGCTTTGAGGACGAGCCGTGTCCTCCGCAGTCGCAGCTGAAGGTCTGCCATCCCGCCGCGGAGGTCGGAAAGCCTTACTCACTCAACATCGATGGGAAAGGCGGCTGCACGCCCGACTCAGTTGTCTACGAGGTCGTCAACGGCACGCTTCCGCCGGGCTTGTCGATCAACTCCGGCAACGCGGATGTCAGCGGCACGCCGACGACGGCCGGTGTCTATAGGTTCTGGCTCCAGGTCCGGGACATTCCATCATCGCAGGGTGGTGCGTACTGGTGCGTCAACGACGAGAAGGCGTCGCAATGGGAGTTCGAGATCACTGTTTTGACGGGACTCCAGATCCAGCAGCGCCAGAGCACGCTCACGCCGGGCCAGGTGACGGTGCCCTACAGCCTCCAGTTCAGCGCGAGCGGCGGAACGCCCACGTGGTCGGTCTCGAGCGGGTCGCTTCCGGCGGGTCTCACGATCAATAGCTCGAACGGCCTTCTCTCTGGCACGCCGACAGCTGCGGGCAATTACTCGTTCCAGGTCACGGCGACGTCGGGCAGCAGCACCGACACGCAGACCTACCAGCTTTCGGTCGTTGATGCGTTGAAGGTGTCAACGCCCGCGGCTCGTCCCACGGCAGCCGAAGTCGGCTTGCCGTTCCAGTTCGCCCTCCAGGCGACCGGCGGGCGCGCTCCTTACAAGTGGTCCGCGACAGGACTGCCTGCCGGCCTGACGCTCGATGCGGCCACCGGTGCGATCTCGGGTACTCCGACCGCCCCCTCGTCGGCGCCTGTCAAGGTGACGGTTACAGATGCACTGGCCCTAACGAGCACTGCTGACGTGAACCTGTCCGTAGCGCCGCGGCTCGCCGTCACCAAGGGCTTCCTCACGCCCGCCAAGGTCGGCCGGCTCTACAGCGCTCGCCTCGCGAAGACCGGCGGCGTCGCTCCGGTGACGTGGAGCCTCGTCGGCCTGAAGAAGCTCCCGCGTGGGCTGACGCTCACCGCGAGGACCGGTCGGATTTACGGTGTCCCCCGTCGCTCGGGGACATATCGCTTCCGCGTGCAGGCGACCGACGCACTCGGTGCCCGCTCGACCGTCAGCTTCCTCCTCAAGGTCACCGGCCGCGGGGTGCGGCCCTAGCGGCAGCGCACAGGATGTCCCAGAGCGCACCGGTGTAGCGCTCCCAGGAGAAACTGCGCTCGATTGTCTCGCGGGCGCGGATGCCAAGGGAAACTGCGGCATCCGCGCCCGTCAGGGTCTCGAGGACGGCACGCTCGAAGGCCTTCAGACTGCCGGGCTCGACGAGGCGGCAGTTCACGCCGTCGTCGAGCTCGTAACCTTCGGCAATCGCGGCCGTCCTCGATACGACAACGGGTTTCGCCATCGCCATCGCCTGTAGCAGCGTGGTCGTTGCACCCGAGTAGCTGTTCGCACGCACCGGCAGCGCAACGACGCGTGCTCGAGCGTATCGCGCACGCACCGTCTCGAGCGGCACGTTGGTCTCGACGGTGACGTTCGAGGGCACCGCTCCGAGCGCACCGATGCGTTCCCGCGTCGCGACAATTCGGAAGCTGAGCCGCGGCTGCCGTGTCGCCAGCCCGATCAGCAGCTCGAAGTCTCGTTGTGGATCGGCACCCACCGCGAGCACGTCGACATCTGGGTCACGATGGTTCATCGGCCTGAAAGCGTCCACGTCGACGCCGAAGGGAATGAACGCGACCGGCGGCGGTTCACCGCCGATCCACTCGCGGAGGCGCTCCGCTTCGATAGTGGAATAGGTGATGATCGCGCGTACGCCCTGCAGGGCGCGCCTGAACCCGCGGTCGTTGCCAACGTGCTCGAGGCGTTCCGGAAGACCGATCGCAGCGTAGACGAGCGGCACTCGGACGAGGCCCGCGCGTCGCATCACGACGAGTGGAATCCCGACTGTGTCGACAGTCGAGAAGAGCACGTCTGCCTCGCTCATCCGTCGTAGCGACGGCAGGACGGCCGCAAAATCCCCGCCAAGAGAGACCCCTGCGTTCACGAGCCAGCCTGTGGCGCGAGCCCACCCCGGCCGCCCGCTTCGTTCGAGGTTGTGATGCACGCGCGCGCCCCGGGCCGCGATTTCGTCGAGCCCGAAGAGGCGGTAGCGGTCGAGCGAGCCTGGCCGGCGCAGCGCTGCACGGCGCTCGGGCGCATCCCGGAACGCGAAGAACACCGTACGCACTTACTGCTCCTTGTGGAGCCGGAACACAAGCCTCGCGATCTCCGTCCCCTGGTCGTTCGTGGGACTGTGAGGCGGTTGCTCCTCGGCAAGCAGCTCGTCGCCGATGTTGAGCTCGAACGCCGCGCGGAGCTCGCCGAGGCCGGAGAAGACGATGCGGTCAGCCGTGCTCGCCTGCACGCGGACGGGGACCTCCACGCCGACGATCGCGCCGTCGCGGGCGACACGGACGACCTCGGCGACGACTCGCTGGACGTCGTACGCATGCTCGAGCGCATGTGATGCGTAGACGATGTCGAACGAGTTGTCCGGGAAGGTCATCTCGTGCATGTCCATCACCTTGATGTCCTCACGCTGCGAGAAAACGTCGATCCCGATCACGTCGTCGAAGCCACGGGCGTGGAAGCGGTCGAGCTCGAGCGTGTTGCGGCAACCGACGCAGAGGATGCTGTCGCCGTCATGTCGCTCCTCCGCGACGCGGTTGATGAGGGTAACGGCGCCGATGCCGGGGTCTGTATCGCGCTTAGACAGCGTCCTCCTCAGCTGGATCGCCAGGTACTCCTGATACTCGGTCGGTCGCCTCGCCCGGAGCGTGCGCAGGCCGAACCAGTGCCGCAGCTCCATCACCCGTCGGAGCCCGGCTCGGACGCGTGTCCTCAACCCAAGGCGGCGCACCGCATCTACGACGGACTGGCCACCGCCGTGCGCACGCGGAGCCGCATGACCCGCGGCGCCAACCGGCGGTCTTCGGCAGCGACGATGTCGAACTCGGCGGGCATGGGCGTCGACTCCGGCGCCGCTACGCTAGCACGCTGTTCGTTATGAAACCCATCCCGACTCCGCGGCGCGTTACGGTCGTTGCACACGAGCTACGCGGCATCCGGCCGGCCGGCGGGATGGGGACTGCCACGACGTTCCTCACGCTCGCGCTTGCGCGCATCGGGCACTCCGTCGAGCTGCTCCTCGGCAGAGATTCGCCGCCGTCGCTCGACCCCTATTGGGAGCGCGTCTACAAGCAGGCCGGCATTCGGTTGCGGCGCGCGCCCCGGACGAAGTGCGAACCGTGGTACTTCGTCCACGCGCACAGCGTCGAGCTCGGGCTCCGAGAGAGGCCACCGGACGTCGTCATCGCACACGACTTCGGCGCGCCGGCCTATACGGCGCTTCGCTTGCGGCAAACAGGGATCGCGTTCGAGGACACGCTCTTCGTCGTCTTCTGCCACGGAACGCGACGGTACATGATGGATGTCTCGCCGCACCTTGCGCCGAAGGATTTGCGGAATCTCCTCGGCGTCGCGGTACACGAACGGGCGGCGATCGAGCTCGCCGACGTTGTCGTCAGTCCGAGCGCCTACCTCGTCGAGTGGATGCGCGGGCAGGGATGGCAGCTGCCAGAGCGCACGCTTGTGATCCCTAACCTCTCGCGTCCGACTGCAACCGGTGAGACGGTTTCGACGCGTACGTGGGATGCAGGCGAGCGCTTGGAGCGGCTCGCCTTCTTCGGTCGTGTCGACGAGAAGAAAGGGGTGGAGGTTCTTGCCACGGCACTGAACGCTGTCGAGCCGGAGCTGCTCGACGGCCTCGAGCTCGAATTCGTCGGCAAGACAACGGCCAGTTGGCCCCCGGAACGCATCGAGCGGCTGCTCTCCCAAAGGACGAGGCACGCGCTACGGCGCGTGACCTTCCAATCAGGATTGGATCAGCACGAGGCGCTCGCGCGCCTGAGCGCCCGCGGCACGCTCGCGGTGATGCCATCGTTGAGCGAGACCTTCTCGAACACCGTCTATGAGTGCCTCATTCATAGGATCCCGTTCGTCGCGAGCGATGTCGGCGGCGTGCCCGAGCTCGTTGCGCCCGACGATCGCGAGCAGGTTCTGTGCGCGCCGACGCCCGACGGCATCGAAGCCGCTCTAAGGCGAGTGCTATCCGACCGCCGGATGCCACAACCCGCTCGTCTCGCGTTCGATCCGTCGGATTCGCTTGTGCAGTGGGCCGAGGTCATCGCGCTCCGTCCCGAGGCACAAGCGGCGCCGTGCAAGCACGGACCGCTCGAGGTCGCCGTGGTCGACCAGAACGACCTCTCGGCTCCGGCCGATGCGTCTGCATCCTTCGTCCTCTTGCTGGACCAGGACGACGTTCCGGAGCCAGAGCTGTTCGAGCTCCTCCTCCGTGCCCAAGGACGGACGGGTGCCGACATCGTGACGTGTGCCTTGCGCATATGCGACGGGGGAGCGGAGACGCTCCACTTCTTCTCGGGCGACGCAGGCGGCCTCGGAGCGCTGTCGAATGTCTACGGCACGGTCGCGCTGATCCGCCGGGCGGTGCTCGAAGAGGTCGAACACGCCTGGTCGGCCGACGGCGATCCGGTTTGGCCGCTTATCGCTCAGCTCGTGGCCGGCGGGGCGCGTATCGTCTCGATCCCCGTGCCACTCGTCACCCGCAGGACGCGTCCCGGATCGATCGAGGAAAACCCGAGCGAGGCGCTGGTCGTCGCGCAGCAGCTCGAGGGAGCACTTCCAGAGCCGCTGCGAACGACCGCCCGACTGGTCGGCGGGCTAGCATCGCCGCGGTGAGCACCGAGCTCGAGCTTCCGCAGCAAAGACCCGCAGCGGATCACCACGACGCCGAGGGCCATCTCGAGGCAGACAGGCGCACTTTCGTCATCCAGCCGGCGAGGCGGTGGCCGCACCTCGACGTTCGCGAGCTGTGGCACTACCGCGAGCTCCTGCTGAGGCTCTTGTGGCGCGATGTCGTCGTCCGCTACAAGCAGACCTTCCTGGGCGTCGCGTGGGCGCTGCTCGTCCCGGCGCTCACTGCCACCGTTTACATCGTCGTGTTCGGCCGGTTCGCGAAGTTCCCGCACGGCAACACGCCGTATCCGGTCCTTGTGGTCGCCGGCGTCGTGCCGATGCAGTACTTCGCGGCTGCCGTGGGCAACTCGAGCGCGAGTCTCATGTCCAACCTCGCGCTGGTGACAAAAGTCTATTTCCCACGCGTGTTGCTGCCGCTTGGCGCCGTCATCGTGCCGATCGTGGATCTCATCGTGGCGCTGCCCGTGATGTTCACCGTGATGGCGATCTACGGATCTTGGCCGAACGGAGCCGCGGCTGCGCTTGCGCCGCTCTTCATCCTCCTTGCCCTCGTCACCGCGCTCGGGATCGGTTTTCTGCTCTCGACGATCAACGTGCGCTGGCGTGACGTCCCGTACATGATCCCCGTCTTCCTGCAGATCCTGCCGCTCGTGTCAGGCGTCATGTACTCCCTGAACGAGATCCCGGAGAAGTGGCAGTGGTTGTTCTCGCTGAATCCGATGTCGACGGCTATCGCCGGCTGGCGCTGGGCAATGCTCGGCGAGGTCGCGCCGAACTGGGGCCAGGCGGCCGTGAGCGTGAGCGTGGCCGCGTTGCTCTTCTTCGGGGGTCTCGCGGTCTTCCGCTCGTTCGAGCCTCGCTTCGCGGACACGATCTGATGGCAGTCGCGATCGAGGCGCAAGAGCTTTCGAAGCGCTACCGCATCGGTGAGATGCAGGCCGCGTACGGCACGCTGCGCGATTCGCTCTCGAGCCTGGCTGCCCGCGCCGTCGGCCGTGAGGAGAAGCGCGACGTCGAAGAGATCTGGGCGCTACGGGACGTCAGTTTCAGCGTGCGCAGCGGCGAGGTTCTCGGCGTCATCGGCCGCAACGGGGCGGGTAAGTCGACGCTGCTCAAGATCCTGACGCGCATCACGACGCCCACCGCAGGCCGCGCAGTCATCCGAGGCCGGGTCGGCAGCCTGCTCGAGGTCGGCACAGGCTTCAACCCGGAGCTCACGGGTCGCGAGAACGTCTTCCTGAACGGCTCGATCCTCGGGATGAAGCGGAAAGAGATCCAGCAAAAGCTCGACGAGATCGTCGAGTTCTCAGGTGTCGAGAGGTTCATCGACACACCCGTGAAGCGCTACTCCAGCGGGATGGGGGTGCGGCTCGCATTTTCCGTCGCAGCACATCTCGAGCCGGAGATCCTGCTCGTCGACGAGGTGCTGGCGGTCGGAGATGCCGAGTTCCAGCAGCGGTGCCTGGGGCGCATGGAGGACCTCAGCGGAACCGGACGCACCGTTCTCTTCGTCTCTCACAACATGCAGGCGATCAACCAGCTCTGCGACCGCGCGATCTGGCTGGAAGGCGGGAGCGTGATGGAAGACGGCGAACCCTCGGAAGTTGTCACGCATTACCTCCACTCGACGTGGGGCAGCGGCTCGCGCATGTCGTGGCCCGACGACGAATCGGCACCCGGGGACGACCTCGCACGGCTGCTG
Organism: Actinomycetota bacterium; assembly: GCA_046732275.1. Taxonomy (GTDB): domain Bacteria; phylum Actinomycetota; class Thermoleophilia; order Gaiellales; family Gaiellaceae; genus 3-1-20CM-4-69-9. The sequence goes on from JBKPMS010000022.1 coordinate 16,250, forward strand.
TCGGTACGAGCGACTGATGAGGACGGCGAAACGATCGACACGATCGACGTGCGCCGCGTTGCCGGAGTCGAGATTCGCTATCGCGTGTTACGGGAGGGCCCACCGGTCTTTGCGAAGATCAAGGTGCACGATCGGCAGGGCGACATCGCGTTCAACGCCATGGATATCGCGCCGCACTGGGAAGAGTCTTCGGCGCCCGGCCTGTATTCCACCACGGCGTGGATTCCAGCGAATCTTCTGAACGAGGGCACGGCGAGCTTCGATGTCGCTCTCTGCACGTTGCGCGCGCCGAAGCTCCTTCAACACGCGGCGTGGTACGACGCCGTCTCGTTCTATGTGGTCGACCCTGGGGATGGGGACTCTGCGCGCGGCCGTTTCATGGGACAGTTGCGCGGCGTAGTCCGGCCGCTGCTCGAGTGGACGACGGAAAGTATCGACGTGTGATCAGCGTCATTCTCGCGACGTACGAGCGGGCAGATGGACTCGACCTCGTACTCAATGCGTTCGCCGAGCAGAGCGGGGAAGAGTTCGAGATCGTCGTCGCGGATGACGGATCGGGCGATGAGGTAGCCCGCGTCGTCCTCCGCTGGGGGCGGCATCTCGACGTCAACCATATCCGGCAGCCGAACGAGGGTTTCCGCAAGGCGCGCGTGCTCGACCTTGCTGCTCTCGCAGCGCGGGGAGAGTACCTCGTCTTCCTCGATGGAGACTGCGTGCCGCGCCGAGGCTTCATCGCGGCTCTTCGGCGAGCAGCCTCCGACGGCTGGTTCCTCGCAACCAAGCGCGTCATGCTCAAAGAGAAGTTCTCTCGACGGGTAGTCGAGCAGCGAATTCCCATCTGGCGATGGAGCGCGGCGGAATGGCTGCTGCGCGCGCCTCGCCAAGTTGGCCGTCCGGGCTACCTCGTCCCCGCTCGCGACCGACGGCGACCCTGGCGACCAGGGCAGCCGGAGTTCGTTCCACCCGTTGCTGCTTACACCCTCATCGGTGTCGCCCGCGACGATTTCGAGCGGGTGAATGGCTATGACACTCGGTGTACGCGCTCGACGGACGGAGAGGATCAGGATCTCGCGATTCGCCTTCGTCGGACCGGCCTTCGCTGCGGCTGGCCGGGACCGGCCGCGACGGTGCTCCACCTGTGGCACCCCGAACGACTCGATCGAGCGGACTGCCGGGACCGGCTCTTCCGCGACACGGAAGCGAGCTCGCGTGTCGAAGCAGTCGTCGGTTTACGCGAGCTCGCGGCTCAGGTCAGCGCGTAGCGCTGAGCGTCGTTCAGCGCGGACCCGTTCGCCGACACGAAGGTGTAGTTCCGCTCCGACAGCGCCTTGAGCGACGCCGGCGAATCCCACGTCCAGGTCGCGAGCACGCGAGGCTTCGCCGTCGCGAAGCCGCCGCGATGGAAACCCGCCGTGTTGCAGAAGATGAGCGTCGCCGTGGGCGCCGTGAACGTCACCGCCCGCCCGTCGATGTGCTGCGCTAGCTCGTCGTCAGGCGGGTAGTTCTCCCCGAGGGGACGCCAGGGCCACAGCCGATCGAGCTCTCCTCCAGGCGCGCTGCGGGGGACGTACTCGAACGGACCCGTCGCCTCGTCGACGTCGACGAGGTAGAGGAATGCCTTCAGCAGGTGTCGGTCGTTGAAGTCGCGGTGCCAGCGCTGCGACGAGCGCCGCTCATCGCCGCCTGCAGGGAGCGTGTACCAGACGTCGACGTACTCGAGCTTCGACCACAGCTCGAGATAGGCGTTGGCGACGTCGAGCAGACGCGAATTGATTCCGGCCCGCAGCCACGGATCGTCCTGACCCAGCTGGGCTCCCCAGGAGTACTTGCGGACGACGAACTCCTTCCCCGCTCTCCGGCGCAGTGCCGACTCACCTCCCTCCCGCTCCCGGGCGAGCTCCGCCTCCGTGTCGGCGACGAACGACGCAGCGTCCGCCCGGAGCTCGTTCCAAACCGACGGGTCCGGGACGAGCTCGGAAAAGGGCAGGGTGACGTAACCCTCCTCGCGCAGCCGCTCAACTAGCCGTCGCTGGGTCGCGTCGAGCACCGGAGGCTGCTCCGCATAACGGCTCCGGCTCGCGCGATTCGCGAGGAGACGGTCGTGTAGCTCGTACGTCGCGACGACACCCCGGCGTTCGAGGCCGGTGGCGACTCGGTTGACCCGCGCTGCAAACCGTGTGCGGCTTCGGTGCACGGCCGCCAACCTTAGCTAGCCGTCAAGAACGGCCTCGCGTCTACAGTCACCCGTTCGCCCCGCGCGTACCACTCGCGCTTCCAATCCTTCCCCTGGCGCTCGAGCTCGACGATATTCGCGGCCCTCGGCGGCTTGCGGACGAGGCGCTTGAGCCGGCCAATTGCGCCCCGGTCGAATTCCCGCGATTCGTCGAGGTTCTGGCGCGACGCGTCGGCGGTGTCGAGGCTCGACCGCCGCAGGAAGCAGACGTGAAGGCAGCGGAGCGGATCGCTCTCCCACGTCGTTTCCTCCGTCAGATCGCGCCGTGACTCCCACTGGTAGCCCTCCCTGAAGATGACATCGCCGGTCTGGAGCGGCTCGGGGCTCTCGGGCCAGCTCTCGACGGCGCCGAAGTTGAAGAGCTTCGTGATCGGGCGCGACGGCGGCGCCAGCCAGCCCCAAGCCGCCCCCTCGACCTCATCCAGCTGGTCGGCGTTGAGTACGTGAGCCTTCATGCGGAACACATCGGCATGCGCGCCGGCGAGAAGCTGCGCCCGGAAGCTCGCGAGCCCGCCTGCGTCGTAGAGCTCGTCGCCGTCGACGCCGATGACCCACGTCTTCGTCCCCGCATACGACGCGAGGAGTCGGTGTGCATCGGCGGAGTTCCTAGAGCGGTGGATGTCGAGATGGTCGAGCTCACGTGCGAGAGCACGGAGGATGTCCCAGGTGCGGTCGGTCGAGACGTGGTCGACGGCGTGAATCCGATCGCAGAAGTCTGCGACGTTGCGGATCGCGCGCTCGACGAAGAGGTCCTCGTTGCGGACAAGGACACTGCCGACGATGTGCGTCATTCGGATTCGAGCGATTCCAACCGCTGCTCGAGCGCGTCGAGGTCGCGCTGCGCCCGAACCACGTAGGCCTCGTCGAGCACCGCTGCCTCGACGGCGTACGCGACCTCGTCCGCAGCGGGCGGCCGCTCGAATGTCGGCCGTCCGCCGCTGCGAACGGCCCGCAGCGCATCTCGGAGCCGCGTGTCGATTGCAAGCGTTCCATCCGCGAGCCCGCGCTCGAGCGCGGCGTCGCCGACGACCAACGACTCGTACTGCTCCTCGATGCGTCCCGCCCGTAACGCGCCGTATCCCTTCATGTGGTAACCGGTGCCGGACCGCTCGATGTGTTTCGTGAAAGCGTCGCCCTGGAGCTCGATCTTGCGAGCCCACTGCGTCCTGGAGCGAAGCGGAAAATGCAGCACTTCGAGCGGGTGCCATGTCGTCAGCGGACGAAGGCCGCTACCCGCAAGTGCATGGTTCCCGCGACCCACCTTGACGTTCGGATCGGCGCGATGGGCAACCTTGATCACCGGCCGATAGAAGCTCGTCGGGTCATTGATTGGCGCGTGCTGCGAGAGCCGAGCCGTCATCCGCTCGGCGAAGATGCCACCGTCGTCGGGGCGCGGTACGAAGGACCGCCAGAAGCCCTCCACGATGCCGTATTCCGCCGGCACGGCGGCAAGGACCTCCTTCAGAGACCCGCCGCGCGGCCACCAGAACTCGTCCGCGTCCGTGTTGATGACCCAGTCGGCGCGGTAGTCGGTCGCGGCGAGGCGCGCCATTCGTGTAACCCACTCGCCCTGCCGCAGTCCCTCCGCAGGCTCGTGAATGAGCCGGAGAACACCGTCGCGCTCGTATCGCCCGAGGATTTCCGTCGTGCCGTCGCGCGAGTTGTTGTCCGTGGCGATTACGAAATCCGCACCGGCGTTCAGATGGAAGGCGACCTGGGCGTCGATCACATCGGCTTCGTCGCGCGCGAGCACGGTGACGATGAGGTTCATCTCTGGCGGAACAGCTTCCTTCCCGCTCGCCGCAGCTTGCGGTCCACGCGTACGAGCGGCCTGCGCTCGAGCTTGAGCAACCGCTGTTCGAGCGTGTCGAGCCGCCGCTGCAGACGAACGACGTCTGCCTCGCCGAGCGTCGCCACGTCGACAGCGTAGGCCGCCTCGTCCACGACCGTGGGTCTTGGAAACGTCAGCTCTCTTCCTTCCTTCAACGCACGCAACGCATCACGCAGGCGCGTGTCCATGACGAGGGAGCCGTCCTCGAGCCCGCGCTCGAGCGCGTCGCCGTCGACGACGAGCGACGCGTAGAACTCGTCGATCCGCCCCTCCTCGAGGAAAGTGCGCACGCGGTCGTAATAGGGGCTGGGCGTCTCGCCTGGTGCGATCTCCTGGTGCTCGTACTTGCGCTTGCACTGCTCGAGGCTGCGAACGGGGAAGTGGAAGAACTCGATCGGATACCACCCGCGAAGCGGGGCAAGCGGTGAGTCGACCAGTCGCTGCGTGCCGATCGAAACGGCGACATTCGGATCAGCACGGTGCACGACCTTCAAGTTGGGCCGGAAAAGGCTCCTCGGATCGTTGATCGGCGCCTGCGCCGACATGCGCACTGTCATGCGCTCTGCGAAGGACGACTCGCCGTCCGGACGTGGCACGAAGTGCCTGAGCAGCGCGCGCACGATTCCGTACCGCGCAGGAATGGACGTGAGGACGTCCTTCAACGACTCGCCGCGCGGCCACCAGAACTCGTCTGCGTCGCTGTGGATGACCCAGTCAGCGCCGAAATCCGACGCCGCGAGCCGGCCCATACGTGTCGTCCACTCAGCCTGCCGGAGGTACTCGCTGTCCTCGCGGATCAGGTGGAGATGCCCATCGCGGGCGTACGACTCGAGGATCTCCGTCGTACCGTCCTGCGAGAGGTTGTCTATTGCGATCACGAAGTCGACGCCCGCGTTCAGGTGGAAGTCGAGCTGCGCGTCGATGACATCCGCCTCGTCGCGTGCGAGCAACGTCATGACGAGCTTCATCTGACCGTTGCAGCTGCATTCGTTGCGATTGCCTGCCGTATTTCGCCGAGGCACGAGAGCACGAGCCCGCGGCCGACCTGACGTTCCTCGACCGCTCGTAGCTCCGCGAGCCCGGCTTCCTCCCCGTCCCGTTCCACGACAAGGATGCTGCGGGAGATCTCGAGCATCCCCTGCACCCAGCCCTCCGCCTGCGCCACCGCTCTGTCGATCAGCTCGACCTTCGTTTCGATGTCGAGTCCCTCCACGCCGTTTTGCAGGAGCTCAACGGGAAGCTCACGCTCGACGAAGAAGACGTGTGACCCCCACTCCATCCAGTCGAGCAGAACCAGCGAATCTCGCAGGAGCTCGACCGTGACGGGGATCCAGGGCGCGTCGCCCCAGCCGTAGTCCTGATGCACGATCACACTTCGGCCGGGAACGAGTGACGGGAAGAAGTCCCGCAGCACGGCGTCGTTGATCTCCCACGACTTGAGAACGTCGAGGAACAAGACGTCGATGGGGCCACCAGACCAGCCGATCATCGTGATATCCCCCTCGTGTACGACGTGCGGAACGTCGAAGCGACTTACGTGGGCGTCGAAGCGGGAACGGAACGAGTCACCGACACGGACGCTCCGGTCGTTGGCGAAGAACTTCGGCATCGTGAACGCCTCGACTCTGAAGAGGTCATAGGTCTCGACCGGCGGGCCAGTCCATGGCTTCTCGCGGTCGCGGACGCCGCTGAGGAGTGCCGCGGTCGAGCCGCCGAGGAAGCAGCCGGCATCGACGACTGCGGCGTCGCCGCTCGCGTAGTCCCGGGCGAGCGAGTAGAGGAGCCTCCGCTCCGCCTTCGACAGCATCGTCGGGATGCCGACAGCGTCCCGCGGCAGGACCACATCCCGCCACGGACGGCGAACGAGATCCCGGAGTCGATCGTCAGGCATCGGGCCGGCCGACGTTACCTCAGAGTCGCAGCACTCCGATTCCGCAGCCACGCTGGCTCCAGTCGTCGACCAACTCGAGGGCGTTACCGTTCCGGATCTCCTGCCAGTACTCTGGAACGCCGCCGACGTGCTCTGCGGGCCCGGGGACGATGTCATGAAACGCGACGACACCGCCCTTCCGCACGAGCGGCGAATACATCCGGAAATCCACTTCGACGCCTTCTCTTGTGTGATCTCCGTCGATGAAGAGAAAGTCCACACCTTGACCGCCTAGCGCGTCCTCCACCGCGCGGCGCGTCTCGTCTCGATGCGAATCGGCGGCGATGAAGACCACGCGCTGGCCGGGGCGGCCGAGCGCGCGATACAGCCGCGCGCGCCGTTTATATGCGCGCCGGCCGCCGAAGACACCCTCCGCATTCGCGGCGTCGATGGAGACGAGAACGGCGTCCGGTCGCGCGACGCTCGCAAACAGGAACAACGTGCCGCCGCGGCCGGTTCCGATCTCGACCAGAGCACGCGGTGGTTCCCTCGCGAGCAACTCCAGCAACGACTGCAACTCGCTCGGCACCTGCATCGGCCGAATCGACACACCGGCGTACTCGAAGCTCGACGCGAACGACAGCGCCTCGTCGAGCGTCAGCGGGCGCGCATCGCGGACGGCGCTCGCCGCCCCGGCGGCCGCGAAGGTATCCGCCGCATGCTGAAGCCCCTCGGCAACTCGTCGCAGTCCCCGCGCCGCGAACAGGAACGAACCACCCTCTGACCACGCCTGTCGCGCACCGCGAAGGACGCCGCGACGCTCAGCTGCTCCGGACACGGAACCTAGCGGGCACGCTCCGCTCGAGCGTCGGCCGCCAACGCGGGCTGAGCACCCGGAAGAGTGCGGCCCCGAGAATGACCAGCGTCGCCACGAGCCCCGTTGCGAGCTTCCGCGCGTCGCCGGACGGCCAATCGGCCTCGCCGAGCCACTGATACGCGAACGGGACGAGCCAGAGGACCGACAACCGCGGCTGCGTCAGTGCGAGCGGCACGAGCAACAGCAGGAAGTAGTGGATCCAGACGATCGGCGATGCGGCGAGGGCAGCGGCGAGGCAGAGTATCAACGTCGCGATGTCACGGTCGCGCGGCATGCGGCGCTCATCGCGCGCTACCCATGCGGCCGCAGCGAGAAGCGCGAGCGCGACGATCACGGAGATGATCCTCGCTGCAAGCAGCGGCAGGTGCGCGCGAACTCCGAGCGCGACGACCGAGTACGACGACGTCGACTCGTCATCGGCCAGCCGCCTCAAGACCCCGGGGTAGTCGCCGAGCCCGGCGAAGCCGATTGCGCTCCAACTGATGAACGCAGCCGCCACCGCCACCACGACGGCGAGAACGGCAGCGCGAAGCCGGCGCATGAGCGCGAGCCAGATCGCGAGCGGCCAGAGGAAGAGCTTGAGCACGATCGCCACCCCGACGCCGCTCGCCGCCCCGAACAGACTCTCGCGCCACCGCCACGCAGCGGCGACGGCGAGCAGGAGCAGCGGCTCGACCGTGCCGAGGTCTATCGAGCTGCGCGTGAACTCGAACACGAACGCAAGGGCGTAGCAGCGCCAGTCGCGAAGCTCGAGGAGCCAGAGAGCGAGTGCGACAGCCGCCAGCGACAGCAACAGCCAGACGAGCGCGGCCGCCGAGCTGCTCAGCGGGTGCAACGGCGCGACGATCCAGGCGAGGAGCGGCGGATAGGCGAACGTGCTGTCGCCGTGGTACGCGTACGGCGATATCCCATCGAGGACGTCTCCCGCGCCGCCCAAGAAGACGGCGAGGTCGTGCTGAGCCCCGGCTATGCCCTGGGCATAGGCCTTGATCGCGTCGTAGTAGATCTTCGCGGCCCAGACCGCGGCGGCGACGCCGACCGCGAGCGCGATGACGGGACGCCAAGAGTCCGCAACGGCGGGACGCTCTCGCCGCAGGGGCACGCCGAAGAGGCCCACGGCAGCGAGCATGAGGAAGGCCGGGCCGACAGGCGCGGCGTACTCAGGGACGGACGGCGCGACCAGCGCAGACGCGGCGATCACGACGAGCCCGGCGACACAGGGCGCGAGCGCGACGAGTGCGTTTCGGGGGCGGCGCAACACCAGTCCCGCGATCCCGATGAGGAGCCACGCGATGAGCGGCGGAAAGCGATGCGAAGCCTGGTTGAGGCGGTGGGTCACGCTCTGATTGCCGCTGCGCGTCGGAAGACGCGTTGCCAAACGCTCGACGTCGTTGCCGAGCCTTTCGTACCGGCGCTCATCGCGCGCGTCGGTGAAGACGAACCTGTGCTCCGTCGGCGATGTCCACACCTCCCGGGCGGGCCCTCCCTCTGTCCAGAGCTTCGGGCCGATCGCGGAGGCGGGAATCGGCTGGCCTTCGCTCGGCTTCGGGAGGCGCCGTCCGTTCACAACGATGAACTCCGTCGTCCTGTTGCTCTGCGCACTGCCCTCCGTATTGACGTAAGCCGGCGCGACCGCCTGAGGCGCGTAGACCGAGCGGGTGGCGAGCTGCTGCCAGAACGTGCGCGTGATGCTCGACGCGAACGTGCCGGGGTGTTCTTCGATCGCCTCCCGAGTCGCCCCAGCAAGATCGGCGGCGCTCGCGACACCCGTGAGGTCTCCGAACACGCGGTCGCTGCCGGACGCGAAGAACTCGTCGACGTCGACGCCGTACGAGCGATACGGCTCTCTCGTCAGCAGCTTGCGCTTGACGACCGCCGCGACGCGCCCCGAGGCCGGTCCATTCGCCGGCGCCATGATCCGGTCGAGCTCGAACGACCTGTACAGAAACTGGTTCGACTCGTTCTGCTTGACGGAGCGGACGTACTCGCCCGGCGTCTGCCCCGGGAGGCCCCGGACGGCAACCGCGGCAACGACAAGCACGCCCACGACGACACCGGCACGCGCGCGCCAGGTCGAGGGCAGCAGCAGAGGCACGAGAAGTAGCGCGAGCGCGAGAAGGCCGGTGCTCGGTTTGAGGGTGACCGCATCGCCGTAGCGGAGGTACGCGAAGACCTTCCACGACTGCCCGACAATGACCGCTGGAACGATGAAGGCAGCAAGCCATGCGAGCCGTTCGCGCCACGGTGCGCGGAGAACGAGTGGGAGCAACGACATCACGATCAGCACCTGATTCGCGGGCCGGACGAGCACCAGCGCACCCATCCCGGCGCCGACGAGGAGAAACGCCTTGATCGACGGCCGCTGAATCGCCCGGGCGAGGAGCACCGACCAGCCGGCGAACGCGGCGGCGAAGAGGGAGTCGCTCGCCAGCTGGTGGAACAGGATGCCGTAGCCGGGGTATACGAGGAGCAGTGCGCTCGTAGCGATCGCGGCACGCGATCCGAACGTCAGCGCGACGCGTCCCCAGGCGACGATCGAAAGCGCGTAGAGGAGCGCGAGCCACAGCTCCGCCGCCCAACCGCCGACCTCGAGCGGCAGGCCGACGCCCAGCGCCGAGAGCGGCCCCCGCGTGTTGAGCACGGCCGGATACACCGGCACGTCGTACGGGAGCTGCACGAACGCCTGGAGGTAGCGCGGCATGTCGCGCCCGGGAAAGGCCGGGAGGAAGGCACTCTCGATCACATACACCGCCAGCGCGAGCACGAACAAGGCCGCGGCCGAGCTCCGAGTCCCGACCCAAGCCTCGAAGGACCGCCAGGTCGACGCAAAGCGCGGACGACGTGCCATCACGACGGCCATCGGCGCCCAGGCCTTACGGCTCGTCGCGCCGGCGACGCAGTCCGATGATCGAGAGGAGAAACGACGTGAAGAAGATCTGAGCAGCGACTGCGATGACCGTCGCAGCGAAGATCGCCAGCCGTTCCTCTCTCAAGGTCCCGAAGCCGTGCGAGACCCATCTTGCGATCACGACGCCGAAGAGTGCGAGACCGATGCTTCCGACGAACACGGCAAGCGCGAGCCCGTGCTCGAGCCGCACCCGCGATCGGAGCTTCTGGAAGAGCTCGTCCCGCTCGCTGATGAAGTAGACGCCGAACATCCGCGCGGACAACCCAAGGCCGATGGCCTGTACGCCGAGCAGGATGAGCAGGCAGGCGAGGATCAACGAATGCACTTGAAGCTCCCGCCCGAAGATCGGAACCTCCGCGAACACGAGCAACGTGACGAGCGACCCGACGAACAGCATGAACGCACCTGGAAGCAGGAAGAGGAAGGTCGGGTTGTAGACGACGATGACGCGCAGGTGTCTCCAGCCGTCGCGGAAGGGCGACAGCTTCGACGTACCGACGCGCGGATGGAGCGCAATCGGAAGCTCTCGCACGTCGAGCCTCTCGCGCGTCGCGCGGATCACCATCTCGGAGGCGAACTCCATTCCCACCGTCCGGAGGTTGAGCGCCGGCAACACGTCCCGGCGCACTGCACGCATCCCACAGTGGGCGTCACGAATGTTCGTTCGGTGCAGAACGTTGAGGAAGCCCGAGAGAAGCGGGTTGCCGACCCTGCTCAGCCACGGCATCGCGCCCGGCGCGATGCTGCTCATCCGGTTGCCGACCACCAGTTGCGCGCCGTCCTCGAGCTCATCCACGAACCGCGGGATCTCGCGGAAGTCGTAGGTCAGGTCGGCGTCGAGCATGACGATGTAGTCCCCGCCTGCGGCGCCCAGGCCCGCAAGGTAGGCGCTGCCATAACCGCGGCGCGGTTCCTCGACGACGAGGGCTCCAACGGCACGCGCCAGGTCACCGCTGCCGTCGGTCGAGCCGTTGTCGACGACGATCACCTCTCCGTCGAGCCCCGCCTCGTCGAGCACGGTGCGAGCGCTCGTGACACATTCCGCGATCGTCTCGGCCTCGTCGAGACACGGAATGACAACCGAAACGCGGTGCTTGACGGCCGTACCGCGCTGGGCGCCGTTGCCTTCTCGGGCTGCGAGGATCTGCCTAGTGCGCGTCTGCATCGTCTACGACTGCCTCTACCCCTTCACGATCGGCGGGGCCGAGCGGTGGTACCGCAACCTCGCCGAGCGGCTGGCCTCCACCGGCCACGAGGTTACCTTCCTCACCCGCCGACAGTGGGGCCGAGGTGGCCGTCCCGCGGTGGCCGGGGTCCGCGTCGTCGCTGTCTCCCCGCGCATGGAGCTCTACGCCGGCGGGAGGCGACGGATCCTCCCACCCATCGTCTTCGGGCTCGGCGTCCTGGCACATCTCTTGCGACACGGAAAGCGCTACGACGTCGTCCACACGGCGTCCTTTCCATACTTTTCTCTCCTCGCTGCCGGCGCGATGCGCAATCGTGGCGGATTCCGCCTGTTCGTCGACTGGCACGAGGTCTGGACACGCGAGTACTGGCACGAGTACGCCGGCCGGTTCGGCGGCGAGATCGGCTGGCGTGTACAGCGCGCGTGCCTGGGCGTCCCTCAGCGCGCCTTCTGCTTTTCGCGACTCCACGAACGCCGTCTACGGGAGCTGGCTCTCCGCGGCGGACTGACGCGGCTCGAAGGGCAGTACGCCGGTCCCATCGAAGCGAAGGAGCCGCGGCCGGCGCGGCTCGTCGCCGTCTTCGCGGGCCGTCACATTCCTGAGAAGCGCGTGCCGGCACTCGTTCCGGCGCTGGCAGAGGCGCGCCGACGAGTTCCGCCTCTGCGGGGTGAGATCTATGGAGATGGCCCGGAAAGGACGAAGGTGCTGCATGCCATCGCGGCCGCCGGGCTCGACGGCCAGGTGGTCGCGCCGGGCTTCGTGGATGCGGCTGTGCTGTCGGAGGCGATGGCGGGCGCTCTGTGTCTCGTCCTTCCGTCGCGGCGCGAGGGCTATGGGCTCGTTGTCGTCGAAGCAGCCGCGCGCGGGGTTCCCGTCGTCGTGGTCGAGGGCACGGAGAACGCTGCGGTCGAGCTCGTGGAGGAGGGCACGAACGGAGCAATCGCCACGTCGGCCGACCCTCTCGAGCTTGCCGCAGCGATCGTACGGATCTACGACGGCGGCGCCGACCTGCGCGACTCGGCTGCCGACTGGTTTCGCAGGAACGCCCAGCGTCTCTCCTTCGACCGATCGTTCGAGCGCATACAGGAGACGTATGCAGAAGCCTGAGCGCACGGTTCTGCACGTGTTGCCGCACGCGGGCGGCGGAGGCGACACCTACGTGGACCTGCTCACGGCGATGACCGGCTATCGCTTTACGCGGTCATACCTGGCGCCGACGCGGAATCCCGGGCTTACGACCCTCGCGCGCGGCATCGCCGAAGCGGTGCGACGCGTTCGGGGGCACGACGTCCTGCATGTGCACGGTGAAGTTGCGAGCGCCTTGTTTCTGCCGCTCCTCGCCGCGCAGCCATCGGTCGTCACGCTCCACGGCCTCCATCTCCTACGGCGCGTGGCGGGTGTGCGCCGACATGCAGCGGCGATCAACCTACGCGCTGTCGTTCGCGCCGCGGATCGCACGATCTGCGTTTCGAGCGCCGAGCGCTATGCCTTGACGGCGGTGATCGGGCCCAGCGCCGCGCAGCGGACGGTGGTGGTTCACAACGGCGCTCGCATTCCGGCTCCGACCTCCGCGCTCGAGCGCGCGCGCGTTCGAGAGCAGCTCGGGCTGTCAGAGGGGGACGTCGTTGGGATCTGGGTCGGCTCGCTCGACGAGCGACGAGACCCGCTCGCCGTTGTCCGCGCAGCGGAGCAGACAGCGACGCCGTTGCTCGTCGCAGGGGACGGGCCGTTGCGTGCGCAGGTCGAGGGAGCGGCGGACTCACACGTTCGGATCCTCGGCCACCGGAAGGACGTCCCTCTCCTGCTCGACACAGCGGATTTCTTCGTCCTCATGTCCCATCGGGAGGGCTTGTCGTTCGCGCTCGTCGAGGCGATGGCGCACGGACTTCCGGCGGTCGTGGCCGACGTCCCAGAGAACCTCGAAGCAGTCGGCGATTCCGGCATCGTAGTTCCGTACGGAGATCAGGCGGCGGTCGCGATCGCCATGCGCAGACTCGCCGAGAAGGCCGAGGACCGGCTCGCACTCGCCGAACGCGCACGACGACGGGCGGCCGAGCTGTTCGCCGCCGCCGACATGATCGCGGGGACGCGTGCGGTCTATGACGACGTGCTCGCGGAGCGAAACGCCGGAGCGGGGCGCTCGCGCTCGGTGTAGACGTCGACGCGGAGTAGGAGGCTCCCGATAAACGTGATGCCGTAGTCGATTGCCTCGCGGGGCGGTCGCGGGGCCGGAGGGAGCCCGCGCGCAGCGCGCCACCCTGCCGCTCGACCGCGTAAGGCGGCGAGGTCGTGCGAGAAGACGACGGTGTCGCCGAGCACCGCGACAGCTTCGGTCGCGAGGGCCCGCGTGGCGGCCCGACTGCGGAAGACGCCGTATCGCCGCAGGAAGTAGCCGCGCGCGAAGCCTCCCTGATACCGCTGCCACGCGGAGCGGTGGGCCGCGCTGGCCGATCCGATGTGGACGGCGATCGCATCGGGGGCTGCGGCCGTCGACCAGCCGGCGGCACGCAGTCGTAATGCGAGGTCGACGTCCTCCCCGTACGAAAAGACTCCTTCGTCGAGCCCCCCAACGCTCTCCCAGGCTTGGCGTCGGTACGCGCCGCCGGCACCGAGGGGCCCGGCGAGAACGGGCTGGGTGGCTTGTGCCGCGGATATCGGCAAGCCGCGCAGCCGTGGAAATCCGGCGAAGGTGCGGTCTGCGGCTAGGCCAAAGCTGTCGATCCTCAGCTCGCCGGGCTTCAGCAGTAATGACGCAACGGAGCCGACGCGGTCATCGCTCCGGAGCGGCTCCACGAGACGTTCGAGGAAGTCGGGGCGACAATCGACGTCGTTGTTCAGCAGGACGACCGTGTCGCCGGTACCTGCCCGCACCCCTTGATTGCAAGCTCTGGGAAAACCAAGATTCGCTTCGAGCTCGACGACGCGAACTTCCGGAAACGAAGCCCGGACCAGTTCGGACGTTCCGTCGGTCGACGCGTTGTCGCAGACGATCACGGTGTGAGGCACCGTCTGCATGCGGAGATGCGTGAGGCAGCTCTCGGTGAGGTCCCAGCGGTTGTGGACCGGGACGACAACGTCGACTGAGGGCGTCACTTCACGGCACCGGCGGTCGCCGGAGAACGCGATAGACCTCGCGAGCGCCGTCGCGAACGCCGCCGCGGAGCAGCACCGCTCCGAGTGCGGTCGACCCGTAGCGGACGGTCAGCGCGGCCGCGCGATACGGCGATTCCACGGTGCGGCCCGGCAGCGCCGCGAGTCGCACGAGCGGCTGGATCACTCGAGGCCAGGCAAACTCCTCGCGAACCTGCTCGAGGTTTCGTCGTACGCGAACCGTCTCGGCCTGATCATCGAGGAGCTCCTCGATCGCGCGCGTCCACTCGTCGACGCTGCCGACGTCCACTGCGCGTCCGAGATCGGCTTCCTCGACGAGGTCGGCGAGAACGTCGCCGCGCGTCGCAACTATCGGCAGGCCGGCCCAGAAGTAGTCGAGGACGCGTGTGCGAAACGAAAACCTCGCCTCGACCGTGTCGAGGTGACCCGAGATCCCGAGATCCGACTCGAGCAGGTAGTTCGCGCGCTCGCCGTAGGGCACCCAGCCGAAGTTGAAGAACACGAAGCGGTCGTACAAGCCGAGTTCCTCCGCCAGTTGCACCGCGCGTTCGGTCATCGCCAGCTGGTGCACGGAGGGATTGGGGTGCTTCACGCCGAGGAAGAAGAGCTTGACGTCGTCCCGCGTCTGCGCGAGCGCATGGATCGCCCGGATGGGAGTCAGCGGGTCGAGCCAGTTCCAGATCCCCCCACCCCAGAGCAGCACCTTGTCCTGCTCACGGATTCCTGGGACGACTCCCTTCAGCACGGGCTTCGTCGCTACGGGAGGCTCGCTCTCAAGCCCGAACGGAACGACGTCGATCAGGTCGCGCAGGCTCGGATCTCGAGCCGCAGATTTCGGATCGATGCGACCGAGTGCGCCAAGCATTCCGATCCAGAAATCCCGCTGGCGCTCGCTCGCACAGACGAAAGCGTTTCCCGTGAGCAGTGCGAGCTCCTGCAACAGCGCAGGGCCGCGGGACTCGAAACGCCGGCGGCGCTCCGAGAGCTTCTCGCCCGCGTGGAAGTCCAGATTTCCGAGGAGGAGGGGGTCGTGTAGGTCGTAGACAACGCGCACGTCGTCACGAGCAAGCCTGTTCATCGTCCAGGCCCGCAGCGTCTTTGCGACGACGACGTCGTAGCGGCGCACGAGGGATCTGAACCGTCGCCCGAGCCAGTCCGAGGCCTGGAGAATCTCGAAGTCGCCCTGCGACGAATCGGGCAGTCGCGGAACGACGAGCGCGACGGTGTAGCGCTTCGAGAGCTCCCGCGCGAACTGGTAGTACCGGATTCCCGGGCCGGCCATCCGCGTGCCGACCTCGTCATCCGAGACGATCAGCACGCTCTTCACGACTGCGGGCCCCGCTGTGGGCTTCGGAGGAGGTCCCGCAGCCGAGCGCCTCCGATCAGATCGTCGACGAGACGCATGGGACCGTGTGAGACCACCGCGGCAGGCTAACGCGCGCTCGAAGCGGAGCTACGACACACTTCCCAGGAGCCCGCGGCCGGTCGTTGACCCAGAATGGGACGAGTGGTCCTGACCCGTCCCGCCGCGCAACCACAGCCTTCCGAGCAGCCGGCCGCGCAGAGCGGCGTCCGCAGCAGCGCGCTGCTCGCCGCTGCGACGGGCGCTTCCATCGTGCTCGCGTATGTCTTTCTGCTGGCCGCGGGACGGATCCTCGGAAGCGAGGACTACGGCTCGCTCGCCGCCCTGCTGGGCCTGATCACGGTCGTCGTGATTCCCGCCGGTGCCCTGCAGATGGCCGTGGCACGCGAGATTTCGCGACGGGTCGCTCTGGACGACGCAGCCGGGGCCGGGGGGATCTCGCGTGCGACGCTGCGCCTGTCGCTTTTCGCCACCGTGCCGCTCCTGGTCGTTTCGTTTGCGTTGGCGGCGCCGCTGTCGAGCCTTCTCCACATCCATTCCGCCGGCCTCGTTGCGCTCGGCCTCGCGACGCTGTCGACCGCACTCCCCTTCCCGGTTGCCCTCGGAGTGCTGCAGGGCCTGCAACGCTTCTCGGCCCTCGCCGCGCTCAACCTCTGCCCGTGGCTCGTGCGCCTCGTCGT
>JBKPMS010000023.1:0-18407 GCA_046732275.1 Actinomycetota bacterium
TTCGAAGCTGCCCGAGGAAACCCGTGAACGTCGCCGTCTCCTGCGGGTTCATTCCGGCCGTCGGCTCGTCGAGGAGGAGCAGCTTCGGCTCAGTGGCCAGCGCGCGCGCCAGCTCGAGGCGGCGCTGGTCACCGTACGAGAGATTCTCCGCGAGCTCGTCGTCCACGCGGCCGAGACCCGAGTAGCGCAAGAGCTCGCGCCCTTTCTCGCGGGCGATGCGCTCCTCCCGCCGCACCCGCGGAGTGCCGAAGATCGAGCCGAGGATGCCGCCGCGCAGTCGCGCATGCATTCCGACGAGCACGTTCTCGAGCGCCGTCATCTGCGGGAAGAGCCGGATGTTCTGGAACGTTCGGCCGATCCCGAGCTTCGTGATCGTGTGCGGCGCCTTGCCGGTGACATCGGTGCCGTCGAAGACGATGCGGCCACCTGTCGGCGTGTAGACGCCGGTGAGCATGTTGAAGAACGTCGTTTTCCCGGCGCCGTTCGGCCCGATCAGGCTCACGATCGAGCCCGTGGGAATGGCGAAGTCGAGCTCGGATACCGCCACGAGTCCGCCGAACTCCTTGCGGACGTTCCGCGCCTCGAGGATGTTCTGCGCGCTCACCGCGTCCCACCTCCCGCGTCCTCGGCGTCGAGTGTCGTGTACGCGCCGGCCTCCCGCGCGCCGATGCCGGGGCCCTCTTCGAGCTCCCGCTTGCGCCGGCGCTCGGGGATGAGGCCGACGGGCCGGAACAGCATCATCAGCACGATGATCACGCCGTAGATCCCGAACTCGTACTTCGCCACCTCGACGTCGAGCGGCGTGTGTGCATTCAGCCAGGTACCGATGTTCGCCAAGCCTTCGACATTCAGCCAGGCGAGGATCGCGCCGCCGACGATCACGCCCCAGACGCTGCCCATGCCGCCGAGGATGACCATGCAGAGCAGGAAGATGGAGATGTTGAAGTGGAACTGGCTCGGAAACGCCCCGGAGTTGAAGCTCGCGACATACGCGCCGGCCATCCCGCCGAAGAAGGCGCCGATCGCGTACGCCCACGTCTTCGTCCGCATCAGCGGAATACCCATGGCGCCGGCGGCGGTCTCGTCCTCGCGGATTGCGATCCACGCCCTCCCCAGCCGAGAATCCCGCAGCCGGACCGAGCAGAAGACGGTGATCAGCAGCAGCACGAGCGCGGTCCAGTAGAAGAGGTTCGCGCGGTCGAACGACGACGCGTATGACGTGGGTAAGCCGACGGCCCGATTGAGCGTGTCGCCGAAGCCCGGTGAGTCGATCGGGCTGATCCCGAACGTCCCGTGCGTCAGGTCGAAGCCGTGAAGACTGTCGGCGTTGCGGACGAACTGCGGGATGATCTCCCCGAACCCGAGCGTGACGATCGCCAGGTAGTCGCCACGCAAACGGAGCGTCGGCAGCCCGATCAGGATCCCGCCCACCGCGGTGACGATCGCGGCACAGAGCAGGACAAGCCAGACCGAGATGTGGATCCCCTGCTGGTCTCGTGAGATCCCGACGGAGCCGAAGTGGAGGCGCACCTGCTCGAACTGTCCGGACGCGAGCCAGCCGGCCGTGTACGCGCCGATCGCGTAGAACGCCACGTAGCCGAGGTCGAGCAGTCCCGCGTAGCCGACGACGACGTTCAGGCCGACGGCCATGATCACGAACACGAGAATCGTCACCGCAGCACCGACGTCGGGGAAGGAGAGAATGATCGGGACGTCGGTGGGAAGGCTCGAGACGTACGACGGATAGGTCGCGGCGAGGACGATCAGCACGACGACGGGAAGCGCCGCCCGCCACCGCCCTGGGATACGGCGCCACCAGGCAAAGAGCCGATCGACGGGCTCGAGGCGGGAGATGCCGCGCAGGCGCTCGTGCATCGTCAAGCGCCTTCCGGCGTACGCTCACCGAGCAGGCCTTCGGGGCGGAAGACGAGGATGGCGATCAGCAGTCCGAAGACGATCGACCGCGTCCAGTCGCTTCCCGGCGCTGCCCAGGTCAACCCCTCGTTGAAGGCCTGAATCAGCCCGATGATGATCCCGCCGAGCACCGCTCCGGGCAGGTTCCCGATACCCCCCAGAACGGCCGCTGTGAAAGCGATCAGCCCGAGCTCGAAGCCCGTGTCGTAGCGGATGTTGAACTCGATGAGGTAGAGGAGCCCGCCGACGCCCGCCAGGCCGCCCGCGAGCGCGAAGGTGAACGAGATCGTCCGGTTGACGTTGACGCCCATGATCGCTGCGGCGTCCGGATCCTGTGACGTTGCCCGCATCGCCTTCCCATGCCGGGTGGACCGAACGAGCCAGGTGAGCAGGATCAGGATGGGGATGGTTGCCAGCACCGCGAAGAGCTTGTTCCACTGATAGGAGACCGAGCCGATCGTGAAGACGTTCCCCTCGGAGATGAGCGGCGGCACGCTGCGGAAGTTCACGCCGAAGACCGCCAGCGAGATGTTCTGGATGATGAACGACATCCCGACGGCGGTGATGAGCACCGCGAGCCTCGGCGCCTGGCGCAGGCGTCTGTAAGCGAGGAACTCGATCGTCGAGTTGACCGTTGCGCCGAACGCGACGACGATCACCAGCGCGAGCAACAGTCCGCCGATGATCCCCAGCGTGCTCGTGGTCTCGTCGAGCCCGAGCACGGTGACGATAAGCCAGCTCGACACCAGCCCGCACAGGGCGAAGACGTCCCCGTGCGCGAAGTTGATCAGCTGCAGGATCCCGTAGACGAGCGTGTAGCCGAGCGCAACCAGCGCATACACCGATCCCGTGGTGAGCCCGATCAGCAAGACGGTGAAGAAGTCCGCGGGCGTCTTGATGAGGTTGACGATGAGCCACGCCACGAGGAGCACGACGAACACGATCCCGAGCACCGACATGAGCGACGGCCGCCGCGCACCGAAGAGCCCGGCGAGCGCCGACTCGGATTCCGTGCGTGCCTGGGTAGCGATCGCGGTCCCCTGATGTGGACGGGGGAGGGCCGATGCCCTCCCCCGGACGATTGTGTGCGGGCCTAGCCCGCTGCCGCCTTACGCGCTGCGGACACGAGATTCGCCTTCGGCCCCGTGGTCAGCAGCGTGTTCAGCTTGTTCGTCCCCTTGTAGATCGTGAAGAGGAGCGCGGCGCCCTTCGCGCCGGTGATGTCTCCGTTCTCGTTGATCTCGAAGGAGCCGATCAGCCCGTTGTTCACCTTGGTCTCGAAGACGTTCTTGATCACGTCCTCGCGGCTTCCGTCGGACTTCGCGATCGCATCGAGCAAGACGCGACCGGCCTGCGCGCCGAGGATCGCGTACGGGTCCACGGCCTTCCCGTTGAGGGTCTGCTTGAAGCCGGTGATGAATTTCTCAGCGGCCCCCGTGTACTTGTCGATCCCGACCCCGGCCACGCTGAAGAACGCGTCCTTTGCGTTCGGCGTACCGCCTTCCGAGCGCTGGAAGATCGCGTCGGTCGTGAAGCCGTCGGGCAGCATCAGCTTGACCTTGCCGTTGTTCGGCCCCAGAACGGCGACCTTGTCGTTGATCAGCTGGCCCGAGTTCTCATCGACCAGGCCGCCGATGAAGACCGCGTCCGGATTCGTGCCTTTGATCCGCGTGAAGAGGGCCTGGAAGTTCGGCTGCTTCGGATCGTAGGCCGAGAAGCCGAGGATCTTCATGCCGAGTGCCTGCGCGGCGCCCTGGAAGTTTTTCGCGATGCCGAGGCCGTAAGCCTCTTTGTCGTTGAGGATGTAGACGCTCTTGACGCCCTGCTTCTGCAGGAACTCGGCGTCCACCGCACCCTGGTTCGGGTCGCTCGGCGCGACGCGCGCGTAGGTGCGCTTCCCGTTCGGGTAGTACTTCTCCGGCTCGTTGCCGGCACACGGCTCGGTGAGGCAGCCGTAAGTGTTCGCGGGTGAGAGCAGCAGCAACCCACCGCCGGGAGCCTGGTTGAGCACCGGGATCTCGATCGCGGCGCACCCCGAGTTGAACGTCCCGACAACGCCGATGAGGCTGCTGTTCTGTGCATAGGCGTGCGCGTTGCGACTGCACTTGTCCGGATCCCACTTCGCGGCCTGCGCCGTCGAGTCGTCGCACACCTGCAACGCGATCTTGTGGTCGCCGGCCTTCCAGTTCTGCTGCTCCAACAAGTACCTGGTTGCCCCGACGATCTGGAGCGTCTGCGTCCGTGAGCTGCCCTGCATCGGGAAGTCCGTTGCAATCAGATAATCCGGCTTCCCCTCGCCCTTGTACTCCAAGGGCGTGCATGATCCCGCCGGGAGCGCGGTCACGTCGCCGCCTCCACCGCTCGATTCCTTGCTTCCGCCGCAGCCAGCAGCGACGAGCGCGAGCACGCCGACAAGGCCGGCGAGCACGCCGAGCACTGCATATCTCCTCAAGGTGAACACCTCCGTGGGCGATCGGGTGATTCCCGCCAAGGCGGGAAGTATCAGGGGAATCGACCGGGCGGGCAACTCGGAATCGCCGGACGGGCAGCCCCGGATGCCGAAGGTGGGGGTCGAACCCACACGGGCCTCGCGGCCCACCGGATTTTGAGTCCGGCGCGTCTGCCAGTTCCGCCACTTCGGCGCCGCGACATGGTAGCCCCGTACATCGAGTTCTCTAGGATCGGCCGATGCGCGTTGGAATTCTCACGGGCGGCGGCGACTGCCCGGGCCTGAATGCGGTCATCCGGGCCGTCGGGCGCCGCGTGATGACCCGCGGCGGCGAGGTCGTAGGCGTCCGCGAAGGCTGGAAGGGTCTCGTGGAAGGCCTGTACGAGCCGCTCGGACCGCGCGAGATCTCAGGGCTTCTGCCGCGCGGCGGCACGATCCTCGGGACGACGCGCACGAATCCCTTCAAGGTCGACGGGGGCGTCGAACGGGTGCTGGCGAACTTCCAGAGCGGCGGCTTCGACGCGCTCGTTGCGATCGGAGGCGAGGACACGCTGGGCGTTGCCTCGCGGTTGCACGCAGAGCACGACTTTCCTGTGGTCGGCGTCCCGAAGACGATCGACAACGACCTGTCCGCCACCGACTACACGTTCGGCTTCGACACGGCGGTGTGGGTTGCGACTGAGGCGATCGACCGGTTGCACACGACCGCGGAATCCCACAACCGCGTCATGGTCGTCGAGGTGATGGGACGGCACACGGGTTGGATCGCCGTCGTGAGCGGTATCGCCGGCGGCGCCGACATGATCCTCATCCCCGAGGCGCCGGTCTCGATCGAGGACGCCTGCAAGGAGCTGCAGCACCGGCACGAGCGCGGCAAGGACTTCTCGATCGTCGTCGTGTCGGAGGGGTACGAGCTCGAGGGGCTGAACGACGCCGCCGACGTCGATCAATTCGGGCACGTTCGGCTGTCCGAACGCGGCGTCGGCGCGATGCTTGCGCGCGAGATCGAGAGCCGAACCGGCTACGAGACGCGGGTGACCGTGCTCGGCCACACGCAGCGCGGAGGGTCCCCCACTCCGCGCGACCGCGTCCTCGCGACGAGGTACGGGCTCAAGGCCGGAGACCTCGTCGAAGAGCAGAAGTTCGGGCAGATGGCTGCTCTGCACGGTGACGACATCGTGGACGTCCCTCTGGCCGAGGCGACGGCCGCGCTGAAGACCGTGCCGAGCGACTGGTGGGAAGTCGCGCGCGCGTTCTTCGGCTAGCCCTCGAGATGACGACATCCTCTACGCAACTCTTCGGCGGACAGACGATGACCCGCGCGTTGCGCCGCGTCCTCGTGCGCTCGCCGCGCGTCGTCGGGTTCGGCGCGTGGCGCGAGTACGGCTGGCGCGCCGAGCCGGATGCCGCCAAGCTGGCGCAAGAGCACGAGGACTTCTGCTCGGCGCTGGCAGCGGGCGGCGCTGAAGTCGTTTTCGCGGAGACCCCGGTACCCGACGATCCGGATGCGATCTACGTCTTCGACCCGGCAATCGTTTCCGACCGCGGCGCCGTCGTGCTGAGGCCGGGCAAGGAAGGCCGACTCGGAGAGGCGGATCTGATCGCAGCGGACTTCGAACGCGCCGGGGTCCCTGTTGCTGGCCGCCTCAACGCTCCGCAGCTTGCCGACGGAGGCGACACGATCTGGCTCGACGACGACACACTGCTCGTCGGTCGCGGCTACCGCACGAACGACGAGGGTATCCGGGCGCTGCAGCACGCGCTCGACGACGTGAACGTCCTGTCCTTCGACCTGCCGCACCTTCACGGCGCGGACGCCGTCCTCCACCTGCTGTCGCTCCTCAGCCCGCTCGACGAGAACCTCGTCGTCGCCTACACGCCGCTGCTCCCCGTGCGCCTTGTGCAGCTGCTCCGCGAACGGGACGTGGAGATCGTCGAGGTTCCCGACGTCGAATTCGAGTCGATGGGGCCGAACGTCCTCGCACTCGCACCGCGCGTCTCGCTCGCCCTCGAGGGCAACGACGAGACCCGCCGCCGCCTCGAGCGCGCCGGCGTCGACGTCAGCGTCTACCGCGGAGACGAGATCTCGCGCAAAGGTGACGGTGGGCCGACCTGCCTGACGCGGCCGTTGCTGCGCGGCTAGCCCGCCAGGCGATAGACGGCGACCCATGGACCGGCGCGGCCGTCGCTCGGCTCGACGTGGTAGATCCGTTCGGTAAGGGTCGCGAGCGTGTCGTAGAAGTGCGCTTCACGGGGATAGTGGGAGCGTGCGGCGAGAACCCGGTCGGTGACCGACCCGGTGACGACGACGTCTTTCACGCCGATGTTGCGCAAGCGCAGAATGGAACGGTTCGGGTCGAAGGGGCGCTTCGGGCCGGGCAGAGCGAGTCGAAGCGTCCGCAGGGAGTCGATGCGTGGCGTCGAGGGGTCGGCGGCGACGTGCGTCCCCGGCGGGATGTGTCGCTCGATCCATCGCGCCGCGACCACCCGCG
This sequence comes from Actinomycetota bacterium, assembly GCA_046732275.1. Lineage (GTDB taxonomy): Bacteria > Actinomycetota > Thermoleophilia > Gaiellales > Gaiellaceae > 3-1-20CM-4-69-9. The sequence goes on from JBKPMS010000023.1 coordinate 6,856, forward strand.
TGTCGGTTCGCGTCAACTCCCGTGTGTCCCGGATCGACCATGCGAGCGGGACGACGAGCAGCAGCAACGTCACCGGCGCCAATCCTCGGAAGCGTCCGGCCAGCGCTCCGAGCGGAGGAACGAGGGGGAGCACGTAACGGTCGAAGTGCGCATCCAGCGTCAGCAGGTCGGCGAAGTAGACGACGACGAACAGCGAGAGAATGAGGTCGACCCGGGTCCGGAGGATGAAAGCCACGACGAGACCGAGCAAGCCGACGATCAGCGCCGGCCCCATGGCATGCCACAGCCTGTCGGCGAACGCGATCGGAGCGGCGTGGTCGTCCTCGAAGCCCAGCCAACCTTCGCGCGCGCGCCGCTGCACCCGTAACGCCTCGTCCCAGGCTTGGCCGGGATGGACCAGGACGAACGGGCTCGAGACGAGAAACGCCAGCGCGGCGAGCCCGCCCGATGCTGCCAGGCGGCCCCACCTCTGCCACCCTGCGACCACTAGCGGTACGAGCAGGAAGACGCCGGGATACTTAAACCCGGTCGCAAGCCCGACCGCGACGCCGGCGAGCTCGAGCCGGCCGGCGATCATCAGGGTGAGCGCGACGGCGACGCCGAGCGTGAGCGGCACGTCCGTGACGGCAGGGCGCGAGTACGCGACGTGCACGGTGCAAACCGCGACCGCGACGGCGGCGACGATCCCGGCAATCGGTCCGTAGGCGCGCCGCCCGAGCCACCACGATGCGGCGATCGATGCCAGCGCGAGCACGAGCTGGACGATGCGCGCCGTCAGGAACGAAGGCGCGTCCTGCCAGGCCTGGAACGGCGCATTGACGTACATGAGCAGCGACGGGTAGTCGAACCAGTGCGGGTCGCCGCCCCCGCCGTGAACCATCTTCCACGCGCGCGGCACGATCGACTGCTCGTCCGGGTTGAGAAGGTTGCCGAAAGGCAGGCCGTACTGGATCCCGACCGCGCGCAGCACGGCCGCCCCGGCGAGAATGACGACGAGCGCTGTCCCGGCACCACCCCACTTCGTCCTCGACCAGCGGTCGAGCGCGTCGCCGAGGCGACTAGACGGGCGGGGGGACGTCGCTGACGAGCTCTGTGACGTTCTGTGCTCCGACGATGACGGCGTCGACTCCCGCTCGCTCGAGCTCGTCGACCTGCTCTCTGCTCGAGACCGTCACCGCCGCCACTGCGAGCTTGCCGGCCGGGATGTCGGGCAACAGCTCAAGTGCGCCGGCGAGCGTGTCGCCGTCGTCGTCCTCCGCAGTGAGCAGGAAGATCTCGGGGTCGACCCGATCGAGCGCAAGCTCGAGCTCGTCTTCGTTCCGCACCTCGACGACGCAGTCGAGCCCGAGTTCCAGCGCCTCCGCATGCTGCCGCGCGAGCCAATCGTCGTCTTCGCCTGCCGCCGAGACGGCGACGGTCCAGGCGTCCGCACCGGCGCGCGCAGCCTCCGAAGGCGGCCCCGGAGCACGCCAGAGCACAGGCAGCTCCGTCACCGACCGCAGGTCTCCGACGGCTGCGTGAACCGCCAACGCCTCGGCGCCCTGCTCGGCGGCTGCCCGCGCCCCGTCCGCGTCGGTCACGTCGACGATGACCGAGATGCCGTCACCCTCGGAGATAGCGTGGCTGAACCGGCGCGACATCGGCGGAAGCTTAGAGCCCCTAACGCGATGACCACGCGCTGCCCGGGCGTGATCGGCGAGTGCGAGGCAAGGACGCAGGGAGCGGCAATAGCAGCGCTATTGGCGCGACTGAGGACGCGGCATCGCGCCGCTGAGCGCGGCCCGGCAGCCCGTGCTTCATTGCGTTAGGGGCGGCCTTTCAAAGCGGAGTTACTGGCCGACCGGATGCCAGACGGTCTTGAGCTCTAGGAAGGAGGCGATCTCCCACGGGCTCTGGGCGTCGGCCTCGCCGCGGACGACCCGTTTGACGTTGTCCGCTGCCGCGCGTTCGAGGTCGGGTGAGTCGCCGTCGGCACCGGTGAGGTCGATCGCGTTCACGTCCATGTGCGCTGCGAGCCAGGGAGCCAGCTCCGAGCGCCGGCCGGTGAGGAGGTTGACCGCGCCGCCGGGGACGTCCGACGTCGCGAGCGCTTCGGCTAGCTCGATCGCGGCGAGGGGATGGGTTTCGGACGCCACTGCGACGACGGTGTTTCCGCCAGTCAGAACAGGCATCACACGCGAGACGAGCCCTAGCAGCGGCGGCTCCTCGGGGGCGAGGAGCGCGACGACGCCGGTCGGCTCGGGCACGGTGAAGTTGAAGTACGGGCCGGCAACGGGATTGGAGGAGCCCAATACTTGCGCGAGCTTGTCGGCCCAGCCGGCGTACCAGACGATGCGGTCGACCGCGCGCTCGACCTCGTCGCGCCCGCTCGAGAGCTCTGCGAACTCGGTCGTGCGCGACTCGATCATCTCGGCGATGCGGTAGAGGACCTGGCCGCGGTTGTAGGGGGTCATCCCCGCCCACTTCGGCAGCGCGCTTCGTGCTGCGCGTACGGCGTCGCGCGCGTCCTTACGGGATGCCCGCGCGACATTCTGTCCTTCCGCTTCGTAGGTACGACCTGATTCCGACCGCGGGAATGCTCCTCCGATGAAGAGCTTGTACGTCTTCTTGACCGGGAGGCGGCTCATCCGCCGAAGGGCTCGCTTCCGTCGAACTGCAGGTACGGCTCGAGACCGTGGCGGCCGCCCTCGCGGCCGAAGCCGGACTCCTTGTACCCGCCGAAGGGCGAGCTCGGATCGAAGCGGTTGTAGGTGTTCGCCCAGACGACGCCCGCACGCAGCCGTTCCGCCATCCACAGGATTCGCGAGCCCTTTTCCGTCCACACGCCTGCGCTCAGTCCATACGGCGTGTTGTTCGCCTTTTCGACGGCTTCCTCGGGAGTCCGGAAGGTCAGGATCGAGAGCACCGGGCCGAAGATCTCCTCCTGCGCGATGCGATAGCTCTGTGCGACGTTCGTGAAGACGGTCGGCGCGAACCAATAGCCCTTCTCCGGGAGCCTGCACGGCGGCTGGTAGATCTCCGCGCCTTCGTCTGCGCCGGACGAGACGAGCTCCTGGATCTTTTCCAGCTGTTGCTTCGAGTTGATCGCGCCGACGTCCGTGTTCTTGTCGAGCGGATCGCCGACACGCAGGGTCGTCAGCCTGCGCTTCAGCTTCTCGACGACGGGCTCGTAGATCGATTCCTGCACCAGCAGGCGCGAACCCGCACAGCACACGTGGCCCTGGTTGAAGTAGATGCCGTTGATGATCCCCTCGACCGCCTGGTCGAGCGCGGCGTCGTCGAAGATGATGTTCGCCGCCTTGCCGCCGAGCTCGAGCGTGAGCTTCTTACCGGAGCCGGCGAGCTCGCGCTGAATCGCCTTCCCGACCTCGGTCGACCCCGTGAACGCGATCTTGTCGACGTCTTCGGACTTGACGATCTCCACACCGGTGCGGCCGTCGCCCGTGACGATGTTGACGACGCCCGGCGGCAGCTCGGCCTGGCGAACCACGTCGCAGAACAGAAGCGCCGACAACGGCGTCGTCTCCGCCGGCTTGAGCACGACCGTGTTCCCTGCGGCAAGCGCAGGTGCGATTTTCCACGCGAGCATGAGCAACGGAAAGTTCCAGGGGATGATCTGCCCGGCGACCCCGAGCGGACGCGGCCGGCGGTTCGGGAATGCGTACTCGAGCTTGTCGGCCCAGCCGGCGTAGTAGAAGAAGTGCGCGGCGGACAGCGGCAGGTCGACATCCCGCGACTCCTTGATCGGCTTGCCCCCGTTGAGCGACTCGAGCACCGCGAACTCGCGCGATCGCTCCTGCAGGATGCGCGCGATGCGGAAGAGGTACTTCGCCCGCTCGGCCGGCGAGATCTCCGACCACCCGTTCTCGAACGCGTCGCGAGCGGCGGTGGCCGCGGCAGCGACCTCCTCCGCCGTCGCCTGTCCCACCTGGGCCAGGGGCTCTTCGTCGGCGGGCGAGATGGTCGTGTACGTCTCGGCCGGCTCGATCCACTCGCCACCGATGAAGTGCCCATAGCGCTCGCGCAGCGAGACGATGTCCCGCGCCTCGGGCGCCGGCGCGTAGGTCCAGTCCTTCGGAACGGGGGAGCGTTCCTGCTTTCGCTCGAGCTCAGTCAACGGTGAAGTAGTCCGGGCTTTGGTACGCGCCGGTCTTCTCCTTCCGGAGCTGCATGAGCACGTCGTTGAGAAGCGACGACGCGCCGAGACGGTAGAGGTCCGGCGTCAGCCACTCGGGGCCGAGGGTCTCGTGCAGCTGCACGAGATACTGCACCGCCTGCTTCGCCTGCCGGATGCCGCCGGCCGGCTTCATGCCGACCATGCGACCGGTCTCTTCGTACACGTCGCGAATCGCCTCGAGCATGCAGAGCGTCACCGGCAGCGTCGCGGCGCCGGGGAGCTTTCCGGTCGACGTCTTGATGAAGTCGCCGCCCGCCGCCATGGCAAGCAGCGACGCGCGGCGGACGTTGTCATACGTCCCGAGCTCGGCGACTTCCAGGATCACCTTGAGATGCGCGTCGCCGCAAGCTTCCTTCACGCGCACGATCTCGTCGTACACCTTCGCATAGCGCCCCGAGAGGAACGCGCCGCGGTCGATCACCATGTCGACTTCATCGGCTCCCTGCTCGACGACCCACCGAACCTCTTCCAGCTTCGCCTCGAGCGGGCTCTGTCCGGACGGGAACGCGGTCGCGACCGACGCGACCTTCACGGTCGATCCCTCGACGCGCGACACCGCCGCCGGGACGAGGTTGGGATAAATACAGATGGCGGCGACGGAAGGGACGTCGAGGTCGCTCGGGTCCGGCCGGATCGCCTTGGACGCGAGCGCCGCGACCTTTCCGGGCGTGTCCTGGCCCTCGAGCGTGGTGAGATCCATCATTCGCACCGCGAGGTCGAGGGCGAACACCTTCGCCTCGCGCTTGATCGACCTGCGCGCGAGGGATGCGGCTCGTTCCTCGAGTGCCACCGCGTCGACGGAGCCGATCCGTGGTAGCCGAGGCTCGAGCGGAAGCTCGAAACCGCGTGGAAGGACCGGCGCCTGCGCCATGCGGTGAGTGTAGCTCCCGCCTATCTGCGGAACTCCCAGGCGGTGGACGAGATTCGGATCGGTTCGTGGCTCGAGCTCCACGAGCAGCTCTTCGCCGACTCGTGGGACGACGAGCTCGGGTTGCACCGCTCGAGGTTCGCGTTCCGCGGCAGGTGGAACGCCGACGATGACCTCGGCACGAGCCTGATCCGGCTGGGCGGCGACTCGGCCACGCTCGAAGGCCATCTGCTCCGGGCATTCCGCAAATACGCGGCGCACGGCGCGGTTCCAGTCGACTCACTCTGGAACTGGCTCGCGCTCGGACAGCATCACGGCCTGCCGACCCGGCTGCTCGACTGGACGTATTCGCCCTACGTGGCCCTGCACTTCGCGACGGCGAAGCGCGAGCGTTACGACATCGACGGCGCCGTGTGGATGATCGACTACGGCGCCGCACACGAGGAGGCCCCGCGGGCGCTGCGAGAATGCCTCGAGGACGAAGGCGCCGACGTCTTCACGACGGAGATGCTGGGCCGGGCCGCGACGGATCTCCGCGAGCTCGACAGGCTCGGCGGTGACTTCGTCGTCTTCGTCGAGCCGCCGTCGTTCGACGAGCGAATCGTCAACCAGTATGCGCTCTTCTCACTGATGTCTCGAGCCAAAGGGTCCCTCGACGCGTGGCTGGCAGACCGCTCGCACGTGGGCCGGCGGCTCGTGATTCCCGCCGAGCTGAAGTGGGAGATCCGCGACAAGCTCGACCAGGCGAACATCACCGAGCGCGTGCTGTTCCCCGGTCTCGACGGCCTCTCGCGCTGGGTAGCCAGGTACTACGCGCCGAGAAGATGATCGTCTCGCTGCACGTGGCTACGGGCGCTGCCGTCGGCCTGACTGCTCCCTCGCGAGGAGCTGCCGTCGTGCTAGGCGCGCTCGCGCACTTTCTCGGTGACCGCGTGCCTCACTACGACATCGGCGACCGGAGCTTCGAGATCTGGTCCGGAGCGGCCGCGCTCGCCGCCGTCGCGGTTCGCCGCGGGCCGCTCGACCCTGCGACCATCGGCGCCGCCGCCGGCTCGGCACCCGACATCGAGCACGTCGTGCGCCTACCGCGCCCGGGCGGCCGAAAACTGTTCCCCAGCCACCGGATCCGCGGCTGGCATCGCAGCGGCGGCCTCTCGGCCTCGGCGCAGCTCCTCGCGGCCGGCATCCTCCTCGGTCTCGTCCTCGCACCCCGCCGGTCGAGCGTTTCGTGACCGCCCCTCTAGGTACACGCGCGTCACCCGGGAGCCCCTGACCCCGCCCCACCAGCCGTCAGGCTACGCGTCGACCAGTCACGTGTCAGTGCACGAACAGCATCGAATCTGCGTCGGCTCGGCGGGCGCTAGATGCCCAGACGCTCGAGCAACGCCTCGTCCCGCCGCCAGCGCGGCTTGACCTTGACCCGCAGCTCCAGAAAGACCGGATGGCCGAGCAGAAGTTCCAGCTCGGGCCGGGCGCGACGGCCGATCTCGCGCACCATCGAGCCGCCCTTGCCGATCACGATCTGCTTCTGCGATTCCGTCTCCACGAGCACGTCCGCACGCACGACTCGCTCGCCGATCTCCTCGACCTCGACCGTGATTGCATGGGGCACCTCCTCCTTCGTCAGGCGCAGCGCTTGCTCGCGAACGAGCTCGGCGACCTGGACGTCGAGGGGCAGATCGGTCCGCTGCTCCTCCGGAAAGTAGGCCGGCCCCTGCGGCAACAACCTCACCAGTTCGTCCCGTAATTCGTCGACGCCGTCCCGCGTCTTCGCACTGACGGGATGCAGCGAGTGGAAGTCGCCGAGCCTCGAAGCCGTCTCCATCTGCGTCGCGATGTGTCCCGGCTTCAGCCGATCGACCTTGTTCAAGACGATCACTACGGGAAGCTCGAGCGGGAAGAGCCGGTTCGCGATGAACCGGTCGCCGGCGCCGATCCTCTCGCGAGCCGAGAGGACGAAGAGCGCCGCGTCCGCGTCCTCGAACGCGGAATCGACCGTCCGCTGCATATGCTCGGTCAGCGGATCGAGCGGGCGCTGGAACCCGGGCAGATCGGCGAGCACGAGCTGGTAATCCGGGCCGTTCGCGATGCCAAAGATGCGCCGGCGGGTTGTCTGCGGCTTGTCCGACACGATCGCAACCTTGCCGCCGCAGAGCGCGTTCACGAGAGTTGACTTCCCGACGTTCGGCCGTCCGGCGACGGCGACGACTCCGGACCTCAAGCCGGAAGATCCCAGGTGTCCGGCAGCAGCTCCGGAGCCGAGTACGTGGCGAGCTCGCCCGCCGAGCTCATGAACGTGATCTCGTCGATCTTGAACTCGTAGAGCCACTGCCGACAGCCGCCGCACGGCGACGCCGTGATCCCGATCGCCTCGATGTCGCCGGGGCGGTAGCCCTCGCTGACAGCCTTGACGAGCGCGGATTTCTCCGCACAGACGCCGAGTGGATAAGCGGCATTCTCGACGTTGACGCCCTCGAAGATCATGCCGTCCCGCGTTCGCACCGCTGCACCCACGAGGTAGTTCGAATACGGGGCATATGCGCGCTCCGAGATCGCGACGGCACGGTCGTAGAGGTCGCGACTCACAGGAGCTGGAACACCGACAACGTCACGAGCGCCCCGAGCGCGCCGCCATACGCGACCTCGAGAGCGGAGTGGACGCCGGATTCGACACGGGTCTGCGCCACGAGCAACGCCATGATGAAGGTCAGGGCGCTGACGACGAAGCGATGGGAGTCGCCGACGATGTAGGTCGCCGCCATCCAGCCGGCGAACGCCACCGCCGCATGTCCCGAGGGAAGGCCGCCGCGGAGCGGCGTGCCGCGGCCCGTCCATGCCTTCGTCGCGATGACGATGATCACCGTCAGGACGAGAGCGATCAGCGTGATCTCTGCCGGCGCGTTCTTCAGCTTGTCGAGCACGCGGGCCGATTTGTCGGCCGCCTTCCCAGCGAAGACGAGGTAGCCGACGGCGACGGCGTTGACGGCCGCGATCAGCACGGCACCCGCAGCGATGTCCTTGGCGAGCTTCGCCATGGGATCGAAGGACGTCGTCGCAGCGTCGATCGCACCCTCGACCGCGGTGTTGATCATCTCGGCGACGAGGACGAACGCGATCGAGATCAGCAGTGCGATCAGCTCGATCTTCGACACGCCGACCGCGGCTGCGATCACGAGCACCACGACGGCGACCGCGAAGTGGATCCGCATGTTGCGCTGAGTCCGCAGGACGTGGATTACGCCCTCGATCGCGTAGTTGAAGCTCTCGATGATCGACGGTCGCCGCGTCACCGGTGATCTCGTTCCCGAGCCTGCATCTCTAGACCATGGTCGTAGCCGACCAGATGCAGCACCGCATGCACGAGCGGCGCGCGCCACGCATCCCCGACGACCTGCGGACAGAGGACGACGTCTCCGAGCTGGCGTGGAAGGCCGTCGGGCACGAGCTCGAGCGCGTCGATCGGGAAAGCCAGTGCATCTGTTTCCTCGGCGATGCCCAGATGTTCCCGCTTCAGCGCGCGGATTTCCTCTGGGCCGACGAGGGAGAGCCCGAGCTCTCCGTCGACGACGCCCTCGGCGCTCAGCACGTCGCGAATCAGGTCGGACGCGGCCCGGACGTCGAGTTGCGTTCCCGACCGATTCGCTACCTCTATTTCGACCATGCCCCGCTACTTCCGACGCTGCGTGCCCGTCTCCTCCGCATGCAGCTTGTACGCCTCGACGATCCGCTGGACGAGCTTGTGGCGCACGACGTCTTCATGCCCGAATTGGATGAAGGCGATGCCGTCGATCGAGCCGAGGATGTCCTGGACGTGGATGAGGCCGGATGCCTGCTCGCGCGGCAGGTCGACCTGTGTGACGTCGCCCGTGACGACGACCTTCGAGCCGAAGCCGAGCCGTGTCAGGAACATCTGCATCTGCTCGGGGCTCGTGTTCTGCGCCTCGTCGAGGATGATGAACGAGTCGTTGAGCGTGCGCCCGCGCATGAAAGCCAGCGGTGCTACCTCGATCGTCCCCCGCTCCATGTACGTGTTGAGGCGCTCGGCATCGAGCATGTCGTAGAGCGCGTCGAAGAGCGGGCGGAGGTACGGATCCACCTTCGCCAGGATGTCGCCGGGCAGGAAGCCGAGCCGCTCGCCTGCCTCGACCGCCGGCCGAGTCAGGATCACGCGTGCGACCTGGCGCTCCTGCAGCGCCGATACGGCGAGCGCCATCGCGAGGTACGTCTTGCCAGTCCCAGCCGGGCCGATCCCGAAGGTGACGGTGCAGCCGCGAATCGCGTCGACGTAACGCTTCTGCGTCACGGTCTTCGGCGTGATCTGCTTGCCCCGGTGACGCCACACGACGTCGCCGAACACGTCCTGGACGTTCTCGGCCTGATCGATCGCGTTCAGGACCGCGTCGACGGTCGCCGGGCCGATTTCCTGGCCCGTCTCGACGAGCTCGACCAGCTCGTCGACGACCGCCCTCGCCTCCGCCACATGAGTGTCATCGCCCTCGATCGTCAGGCGGTTCCCGCGCAGGAGGATCGTGCAGTCCAGCCTGTCGCGGAGCGCGTCGAGGATGCCGTCGCCGATCGAGGCCAGCTCTGCTGCCACGTCGTTCGAGACATCGAGTGTCTCGTGTACTTTCTGCACGCGCCTCAGTTTAGGCTCCGACCGAAGTCCGGCTCGCCTGCGGCGAGCCATGATGACTTCGGTCGGGCGGCTCTCGTCCTATCGGAGAGGGGATCCGATGAACGCCGGCAAAGCCGCGTTCCTTTCGCCGAAGTCCGGCCGCTTTGCGGCCATGATGACTTCGGCGGGACTCTCGTCCTGTCGGAGAGCGGATCCGGCGAACGCCGGCAGAGCCGCCGTTCGCGGCGCAAAAACTGCGGAGGGCTTCAGGCCAGCTTCTCCTTCACGAGCTGGCTTACAACGGAGCCGTCGGCGCGGCCGGAGACCTGGGGCATCACGTCGGCCATCACGCGGCCGAAGTCCCGCATGCTCGTGGCGCCGTTCTCGGCGATGGCGTCGTCCACGATCTCCTCGAGGTCGTCGTCGGACAGCGGCTCGGGCATGAACTCCTGGAGCACCGCGAGCTCGCGTTCCTCGGCCTCGGCCTGCTCCTCGCGGCCGCCGCCCCGAAATGCCTCGGCCGCCTCGAGCCTGCGCTTCCGCTCCCGCTGGAGCACCTGGAGCTCCTCCTGGTCGGACAGCGGCCGCTGTAGCTCCTTCTCGGCCGAGCGCAGGCTCGAGAGGATCAGACGGAGCGCATCACGGCGCTCGGCGTCACGCGCGAGCGTGGCTTCCTTCACCTCGGACTCCATCCTGGCGATGAGACTCACGGCAACCCCGCCGCGTGGCCGCCGAGGATGTGCCAGTGCAGGTGGAAGATCGTCTGTCCTGCGCCCTCGCCGACGTTGACGACGACGCGGTAGTCCTGCAGCCCGACCCCGCGCGCGGTGTCGGCGACGAATTCGAGCATCCGCTTCGCCTCGTCCGGCGAAAACTCGCCGATCTCGCGAAAGCTCGGCACGTGACGCTCCGGGATGACGAGCAGATGCGTCTCGGCGCGGGGGTTGATGTCGCGGATCGCGACGAAGCCGTCGGTTTTCGCGACATGGTCACCTTCGCGGAAGAGTTGGCAGAAAAGGCAGTCCTCAGGCAGCGCGGATTCCCTCCTCCGTGACCGCCGCTCCACGGACGTCGACGAGGTCGCCGATGGGGGCGTCGACGAGCCACGGCGAGTAGTCTTCTCCGTAGCCGCGGCCGGGGCGGTCGACGAGGACGATGTCGCGCGCGCCGATCTTCTGGCGCCAGCGCGTCAGGCATGCAGCGTCCGAAAGCCCCCGCAGCCGTGCGCTCCGCTCCTTCTTCACCTGCGGCGGCACCGTGTCGTGCGCAGCTGTGACCGTGCCCGGCCGCGGCGAATAGGGAAAGACGTGAACCTTGGTGATGCCGGCGGTCTCGATCACGTCGACCGTGCGCTGGAACGCCACGTCGGTTTCGCTCGGAAACCCGACGATCACGTCGGTCGTGACGTTGAAGTCTTCGAGGTGCTCGACCTTGCGCAGGTAGGTCGCGGCGGTATACCGCCGGGCCATGTCCCGGAGGACGGCGTCATCGCCAGACTGCAGCGGCACGTGCAGGTGACGTCCCACGGTCGGTGTCTCGCGCAGCGCCGAGACGAGCTCCGAGTCGACGTGGTTGACCTCGATCGAGGAGAGCCGCAAGCGCGCGAGCCCGGGCACCGCGCCGACCTCACGAACGAGCCGCGGCAGCTTGTAGCCGCCCGCGCGGTCGCGGTAGCAGCCGAGGTTGATGCCTGTGAGGACGATCTCGCGGTGTCCCTGCGCGACGCGTCGGTGCACCTCCGCCAGCACAGCCACAGCGCTCCTGCTGCGGGAGGCGCCGCGCACGAGCGGGATCACGCAGAAGTTGCACGAGAAGCTGCAGCCGTCCTGGATCTTGACGAACGCCCGGACGCGGTCGAGCCGTGCGTCGGCCTGCACGCAGCCCAATCTGCC
>JBKPMS010000024.1:0-10929 GCA_046732275.1 Actinomycetota bacterium
GCGGCCGCCTCGGTGGCGACGGGCGGCGGCGCGGCCGGCGGCGGCGGTGGGGGCGGCGGTCGCGACACCGGAGGCGAGACGGCCAGGGCCGGATCGGTGCTGACCTGCGGCCCGTCGAGCCAGCGCGCGTGCGGAATCGTGCCCGCGCCGTCGTACGCGTCGTGCTCCCAGACCATCCAGCCGTACAGCGGCGTGCCGCCCTCGTCGGTGCGCACATAGCGCGCGAGCACGCTGCCGTCGACGTTGCCGGCAGTGTCGAACGCGTCCATCAGGATCGGCTCGACGTCGCAGAGCTCCACCACCTGGGCCTCGTGCAGGAGCGCCCGAACGTGGCCGCCGCCGCGCGCGTCGAGGAAGCTCCAGAGGAGGTAGGAGTAGTGGATGTCGTGGCGGTCGCCCTGGTCAGCGGCCGGATCGCCGTAGTGCATGAAGGTCGCCCCGCCATTGTTCCCGCTCGGGACGTCCTGGGGGCGCTTGTAGTGCATGGCGGTGGGGATGGAGGCGATCTTGGCTGCGTAGCGGGATCCCTCCACCAACGGGCAGGGGTCCCCGCGGCCCCCTCCCGACGGCATCGGGTCGCCGACCGGGTCGGCGAGATCCGCCAGCGCCACCTGCCCGTACTTCGCGTTCTGGTCATCGACGTAGCCGTTGCCGCCGCGTTCGAAGACGAGCGGTCCGGCGGGCGATTCGACCACCTCGTGCAGGTCCAGCCGCACGGTCCCGTCGGGGCAGCTTGCATCGTCGAACCGCTCCAGGGCGTCGGTCATTGCGAAGCCGGTCGACGTCGCCCCCAGGTAGCGCAGGGGGATCGAGGGCGCCGCGGCGCGCACGCACCGGTTGGCATGGACCTGCCCGTCGGCGTCGAAGGTGTCGGCCGGAAGGGCCGCGTGGGCGCCTGCCGGCAACGCGAGGATCACGACTCCCAGGACGGCGGCGACCGACGACGCGCGTGGCACCTGGGGGACGGTAAGGCCTCGCCGGGTGGGGTACCGGTATGTACGTGGGCGCCGACGACGAGCTGACTCTCGAGCAGGCCGCGCTTCGCCTGGGCGTCGGCGCCGAGGAGGTTTGGGCGCTCGTGCGCGAGGGGGTTCTTTCCGCGCGCGAGGACGACCGCAGCCGCCGCTACGTGCCCGCAGATGCGGTGGACGAACTGCTCCGGGCGGCACCCGGCCGCCCGGAGCAGCGCATTCCCAGCTACCGCGCTACTTGATGAACAGGATCTCCGCGTACTTGGGCAGCGGCCAGAGGTCGTCGGCGACGATCCCCTCCAGCCGGTCGGCCACCTCGCGCACCCCGGCCATCGCGGGCACCACGGTGTCGCGCATGTAGACCGCGTGGTCGAGCGAGCCCTCCTCGCCCTCATGGCGGGCGTTGGCCGCTTCCAGCTCGCCGAGCGCCTCCACCAACGAGTCGACCAGGTCCGAGAGCTCGGTCGAGAGTGAGTCCACGCCGGCCGTGCGCAGGGTCTCCAGATACCGCACCGCCGCCGGCAGGATCATCGTGCGCGCGATCACCGCCGCCGTCTCGGCCTCGATGTTCGCGCGGATGACGTACTGCTCGACCATGACCTCGTACCGCGAGTGGAGCTCGCGCTGGGAGAGCACCTCGTAGGTGTCGAACGCCTCCACCGTGTCCTCCGAGATCATGTGGGGGAGCGCGTCGGGCGTCGTGCGGTCGTTGAGGAGCCCGCGCTCGGCGGCCTCGGCATGCCACTCGTCCGCGTAGTTGTCGCCTTCGAAGACGATCCGCTTGTTGTTGGCGTAGGAGGCCTGCAGAACTTCGCGCACCGCCTCCTCGAGCTCGGCGCCCGCCGCCAGCCGTGCCTCGAGCGCCGCGGAAAGCTCGTCGATCGCCTGTGCCGTGATCGTGTTGAGCACGGTGTTGGGCAGGGACAGCGACTGGCTCGAGCCCAGCGCGCGGAACTCGAACTTGTTGCCGGTGAAGGCGAACGGTGACGTGCGGTTGCGGTCGCCCCCGTGCATCGGCAGCCGCGGCAGCACAGGCGTGCCGAGGCCGAGGAACGAGCCCTCGGTCGTCTCGCCCGCCTGGCCGCGCTCGATCGCCTCGAACACCTTCAGCAGCTCGGCGCCGAGGAAGATCGAGATGATCGCGGGCGGCGCCTCGTTGGCGCCCAGCCGGTGGTCCTGCCCGATCGACGCCACCGAGGCCCGCAGCAGGCCCTGATGCCGGTTGACCGCCTGGATGACGGCCCCGCAGAAGAACAGGAACTGCAGGTTGTCGTGCGGGGTGTCGCCCGGCTCGAGCAGGTTGGCCCCGGTGTCGGTGCCCATCGACCAGTTGTTGTGCTTGCCTGAGCCGTTGACGCCTGCAAACGGCTTCTCGTGCAGCAGGCAGACCAGCCCGTAGCGCCGCGCCACCTTCTGCATGACCTGCATGGTCAGCTGCTGGTGGTCGGAGCCGACGTTCGAGTTCTCGAACACCGGCGCCACCTCGTACTGCGCCGGCGCGACCTCGTTGTGGCGGGTCTTGATCGGTACGCCGAGCTTGGCCAGCTCACGCTCGACCTCGAGCATGCAGGCGAGCACGCGCTCGGGGATCGACCCGAAGTAGTGGTCGTCGAGCTCGTGGCCCTTGGGCGGCTTGGCCCCGAACAGCGTGCGCCCGGTGTGGACGAGGTCGGGCCGCTCGAAGTAGTACTGCTCGTCGATCAGGAAGTATTCCTGCTCGGGCCCGACGGTGGTGAACACCCTGCTCGACGTGTGGTCGCCGAACAAGCGCAGGGCCGCGATCGCCGCCTTCGAGAGGGCGTCCATCGACCGCAGGAGCGGGATCTTCGTGTCCAGCGCCTCGCCCGTCCACGACGCGAACGCGGTGGGGATGCACAGCACTGCGCCGTTCGGGTTCTCGAGGATGAACGCCGGCGAGGTCGGGTCCCAAGCGGTGTACCCGCGCGCCTCGAAGGTCGCGCGGATGCCACCGGTCGGGAAGGACGACGCGTCCGGCTCGCCCTGGATCAGCTCCTTGCCGGAGAACTCGGCCAGTGCGCGGCCGTCGCCCGCGGGGCCGTAGAACGAATCGTGCTTCTCGGCCGTCGAGCCGGTCAGCGGCTGGAACCAGTGCGTGAAGTGCGTGGCGCCCTTCTCGAGTGCCCAGTCCTTCATCGCCGTGGCGATCGCGTCGGCCAGCGTGGGCTCGAGCGCGTAGCCGCCCTCGAGCGTGTCCTGCAGCGCCTTGTAGACCGTCTTGGGCAGCCGCTCGCGCTGGGCGGCGGGGCCGAAGACGTTGGCGCCGAAGACCTGGTTGGCGGGCTCGGTGAGGTCGAGCGTGCCGAGGGCGCCACCGTTGGGGCTCCACTGGGCGGCATTTACGTTGGTCGTTCGTGTTCTGTACATGAAGGGGCTCCCGTTCAGATGACTAGGTGACGGCGAGATACTGCTCCAGCTCCCACGGGGTGACCTGCACCCGGTAGTCGAGCCACTCCTCGCGCTTGAGCTCGACGTAGCGAGAGAAGATGTGGTCGCCCAGCGCCTTCTGGACGACCTCGGAGCGGGCCATCTCCTCGACCGCCTCGCCGAGCGTCTCAGGCAGGTGGTCGACGCCCATGTCCTGACGCTCGGCCTCGGTGAGGTCGTAGAGGTTGCGCTCGATTGGCGGCGGCAGCTCGTAGCCCTTCTCGATCCCCTCGAGCCCCGCGTGCAGCAGCGCCGCGAAGGTCAGATACGGGTTGCACGACGGGTCGGGACAGCGCAGCTCGGCGCGCGTCGCGCGCTCCTTGCCGGGGTGGTAAACGGGCACCCGCACCAGCGCGGAGCGATTGCGGCGCGACCAGGCGATGTACACGGGGGCCTCGAAGCCGGGCACGAGCCGCTTGTACGAGTTGACCGACGGCGCGAAGAGGGCGGACAGCTCGCGCGCGTGGCGCAGCTGGCCGGCGATGAACGCCTTGGCGTCGGCCGAGAGGAAGTACTCGTCGCCCGAGTCGAAGAACGCATTGCTCTCGCCGCGGAAGAGCGACTGGTGGGTGTGCATCCCCGAGCCGTTCTCGCCGAACAGCGGCTTGGGCATGAAGGTCGCGTAGTAGCCGTGAGCCATCGCCACTTCCTTGACCGCGATGCGGTAGGTCATGGTGTTGTCGGCCATCGTCAGGCCGTCGGCGAAGCGCATGTCGATCTCGTGCTGCGAGGGGCCGACCTCGTGGTGCGTGTACTCCACCGGGATGCCCAGGTCGCGCAGGGTGAAGACCACGTCGCGGCGGAAGTCGGAGGCGACGTCCAGGGTCGTCAGGTCGAAGTACCCCCCCTTGTCCAGGACCTCGGTCCCCTGGTCGTCGCGGAAGAGAAAGAACTCGAGCTCCGGACCGAGGTAGTAGTGGTCGAAGCCCATCTCCTTCGCACGATCGAGGGCGCGGCGCATGACGTAGCGGGAGTCGCCCTCGTAGGGCTCGCCGCCGGGCTTGAGCACGTCGCAGAAGACGCGGCCGACCGGGTACTCGGTGCCGCGCCAGGGGAGGATGCGGAAGGTGTCGGGGTCGGGCATGGCGATCATGTCGGACTCCTCGATGCGGTTGAAGCCCGTGATCGAGGACCCGTCGAAGCCCATGCCGTCGGCGAACGCGTGCTCCAGCTCGTCCTTGCCGATCGCGAACGACTTGAGCTGGCCGAAGATGTCGGTGAACCAGAACCGGACGAACTCGACGTCCTCGTCCTTTACGCGCTTCAGGACCTCGGGGGCGTCCGAAGCCATGCGCCGACCTCCTTTCTCTAGAGCGGTCGAGCCGGCGGCCGCCGGAGGCGGCTGGCGCGGCGACCGTGGTTTCGGAGGGCGGCAGCCTAGCCGCGCGCGCGTAGGGCGACCATCGACACCGGGGCGAAAGCGGCCGGTGGATCTTTCGACACCCGGACAATGGAATGCCCGGGGGCCTGTTCCACACTGGCGGCACGTATCCAACCGAGGAGGACGCATGCGCAAGAAGGTGTGGGTGCCGCTGGGCATCGGCTTGCTGCTCTTGCTGCTTCTGCCGGCCACGTCGCTGGCGGATGCGAATGACCTGAAGGCGGCGATCGACGGCAAGCTGAAGGATTCCGTCGGCATCAACTCGACCTGGGTGATCGTGGCGGGGTGCCTCGTCATGTTCATGCAGGCGGGGTTCGCCTTCCTCGAGATCGGGTTCTCGCGCGGCAAGAACGCGGGGACCGTGGTGGCGAAGATCCTCACGAACTTCTCCATCGCCGCGCTCATGTGGTGGGCGGTCGGCTTCGCGATCGCGTTCAGCGGGCCCAAGTGGCTGGGCTTCTTCGGGCACACGGGCTTCTTCCTGAGCGACTACGGCGACCCGCTCAAGTCGTTCCCGGTGATGGGCACGTCCGACGCGACGATCGAGGCGAAGTTCTTCTTCCAGTTCGTCTTCTGCGCCGTGTCGCTGGCGATCGTGTGGGGGACGACGCTCGAGCGCATCAAATTCGGCGTCTACATCATCTACGCGTGCGTCTTCTCGGCGCTCATCTACCCGATGGCCGCCGGCGCGGTGTTCGGCGGCGGTTTCCTGCAGGAGGGCCACTGGCTGGGCACGTCGATCGCCGGCATGCAGGACTTCGCCGGCTCGACCGCCGTCCACCTGATCGGAGCCACCGGCGCCCTGGCGGCCCTGCTGCTGCTCGGCCCGCGCAAGGGCAAGTACGGACCTGACGGCAAGCCACGGGCCATCCCCGGGCACTCGATGCCGTTGTTCGGGCTCGGCGTGCTGATCCTCTGGCTCGGCTGGTTCGGGTTCAACCCGGGCTCGACGCTCAACGCGCTCGACGGCCGGTTCCCCGAGATCCTGATCATCACGAACATGGCCGCCGCGGCCGGCGTGCTGTTCGCCGTCCTGACGGCCTGGCTGAAGACCAAGGCCATCGACATCGGCATGGCCGGCAACGGCGCGATCGCCGCGCTCGTCGCCATCACGGCGCCCTCGGGCTACGTGGAGCTGTGGGCCGCGCCGATCATCGGCGCCGTCGCCGGCGTGATCGTGGTGCTCGGCGTCTACGCGATCGACAAGAGGATCGACGACCCGGTCGGCGCGCTGTCGGCGCACGGCCTGGCCGGCGTCTGGGGCACGCTCGCGTGCGGACTGTTCACTGCGCCGCGGCTGGCCCAGTACAACGGCTTCGGCGACCCGCAGGGCGGCCTGTTCTACTCCGGCAACCTGACGCAGCTCGCCGCCCAGGCGATCGGCGTCGCGATCGTGTTCACGTTCGTCCTCAGCGTGTCGCTGTCGGTGTTCTGGTTGATCAAGAAGACCTACGGCTTGCGTGTCAGCGAAGCCGAGGAGGACGCCGGCCTCGACATCACCGAGCACGGCATGTACGGCTACCCGGAGCAGTTCATCCCCGCCCCGGAGCTCGTGGGCTACAAGCCCGCGGCTCAGCCGGCTCCCTCACCCGCTGCGGTGGGGGCGACGTCGACGGAGGTGCCCGCATCATGAAGATGGTCGTGGCATACATCCGGCACGAGGCGTTCGAGCCGATCCGCACCGAGCTGCTCGACCTCGGGTTCCCCTCCCTCTCGATCACCGAGGTCAAGGGGTCCGGGCGGCAGAAGGGCATCACCGAGAAGTACCGGGGTGCGGAGGTGACGAACTACCTGCGGCCCAAGATCAAGGTCGAGTGCGTGGTGGCGGACAAGGACGTCCAGACCATCGTCGACACGGTTCTCAAGCACGCCCGCTCGGGCTCGATCGGCGACGGGAAGATCTTCGTCATGCCGGTCGAGGAGGCCTACCGCATCCGCACCGGGGAGTCCGGTGAGGACACGCTGCAGGCTCATCCGGGCGCGGCGGCGAGCGTGGCCTGAGGGTGACCGAACCGGGGAAGAAGGCGGCGGGGCCGTTGGGCTCCGCCGCCCCCCTCGTCGAGCGCCTGCGGTCGGTCCACCTGGAGATGCTGGACGCCGTCCTCGGCGGCGAGGGGCTAGGCCGCGTGGCCGAGCTGACTGCGTCCGCGGCCCGCGGGCCGGTGGCCATCGTCGTTCCCCGCCTGGACGAGGCGGTGGCGGCGCTTGTCCCGGCCACGCGCCTGGAGGAGCTGCGCCGCTACGTCGCCGACAAGGCCCGCGAGCGACCGGTCCGGGTGCCGGACGGCATCGCCGCTGAGGTGCCGATCGCCTCGGGCGAAGAGGTCATCGGGGCGGTGGTGCTGCTCG
Source organism: Actinomycetota bacterium (assembly GCA_046732275.1). Lineage (GTDB taxonomy): Bacteria > Actinomycetota > Thermoleophilia > Gaiellales > Gaiellaceae > 3-1-20CM-4-69-9. Next base: position 7,147 of record JBKPMS010000024.1, read on the forward strand.
GCGTCGCGGCCGACGAGGCGGCGCCCGAGTTCCTGCACCTGGCGGCCGTGGCGTGCCTGACCGAGGTGGCGATCGCCGAGGCGCGCGACGAGGTAGAGCAGAACCTGCGGGGGTCGCTGCTCGAGGCGCTGCGCTCACGACCCGAGTCGCTCGACGCCCGCGAGATCGCGCGACGGGCGGGCCGGCTCGGGTGCGACCTGTCGTCGGGGGTGGTGGCGCTGTGCGCGAAGCTCACGACCGACCGGCCGCGCCACGTGGTGGCGCTGATCACCGGCGAGTACCGGGGCGCGCTGGCCCAGCACATGGACGGCCGCGTGTATGCCCTCCTGCCTGCGGTGGAGGAGGGGTCGCCGGAGGAGACCCAGGACGCTGCCCGCCGCCTGGCCGCGCGGCTGCAGCGCTACGGACCGGTTGGGCTCTCGAGCTTCTACTCCGACGTCGACGATCTCCCGCGTGGCCTGCAAGAGGCCGAGCTCGTGGTCGACGTGCTCGAGCAGTCCGACGGCGAGATCACCGGGGACGTCGGCACGGGCACGTACCGGCTGCTGTTCCGGGTGCTCGCATCCCATCCCGAGGAGGTGCGGTCGTTCTACGAGGACACCGTCGCGCCGATCGTCCGCCACGACGATCAGTACGGGACCGACCTGGTCGGGACGCTGGACGCCTACCTCGACAACAACTGCAACATGAACGCAACGGCGGCGACGATCTACGCCCACCGCCACACCGTCGCCTATCGCCTGGACCGCATGTGCGAGCTGACGGGCCTGGACCCGGTGCGGTCCGAGGACCGCGAGCGGCTGGGCCTCGGCCTGAAGGCCTACCGCATCATTGCCCCGCGCCTGCCCCGATAGGACGGCGGAGGACGCCGCGGCTTGTGCTCCGCCTCGCAGCACGAGTGCCGCGCGCGGCTCGCGTACTCGCTTGCGTAGGCGCGACACTCGCCAGACCCGCCCGTCCAGCGCGCGGCGGCGACCGCAACGCTCAGTCTCGTCCAAACGTGGTTCGCCATCGGCCCGTCGCGGTAGGACAATGGCAGCCAAGCCGGTCCTTTCGTAGATGGAGCGTCCATATGGGCAAGATCGTCCGCCGAGTGCTTGACGGCTACGTAACGCTGATCGAGTGGTCGCCGTCTGACCCGGCAACGGTGGAGGCGGCCGAGAAGATCTTTCGCCGTGAGGTCGAAGGCGGCTATGTGGCGGTCGTAGAGGACGACGGCGTGCACTCCAGCGGGCCCCTGCGCAGCCTGCCCGTCGATGCCGAGCGGGTGGTCATGACGACGCCGATGGGAGGCGGCTGAGCCGCCCGAACCGCCGGCGAGAAGGGAAAGGCCCCAGGACACACGAGCAGCTCGTCCGATGCGCGCGTCTGCTGGCCGCCGTCGGTCAAACCGAGCCGCGTGGTTCTCATCCGTCGTCGCGAGCGACGGTCGCCCCCCGCGGATCTGTCAGAAGCTGACGGTTGTGCCTATGTCCTCGGCGGGCGCGAGCACGAGGTCCACGAATTGTCCATCACGATCGTGACCTCGCCCGATCCACAGGCCTGAGCCCCGGCGCGCGGCTTGGTGCTAACACGCAGGTGGCCACGGCCGTGGGGGCGCGCCTGGCGGGTGTGCGCGGTCGGGTGAACTTCATCATTGGGCTGGCTCCCCGTCAGCGGATCGTGGGTGGTGCCGGCCCACGACCAGCTCGGCGCCCGCGGCGCCGGCGGGGCCCGCATCCTTGGCGGGCACGGCCACGACCTCATCCACGGTGGCGACGGCCACGACGTCCTCCACGGCGGCCATGGCGACGACCGCATCAACGGCGGCCGTGGCCATGACCGTATCCAGGGCAGCCACGGCCACCACATGATCGATGGCGGCCACGGCCACGACGTCATCCACGGCGGCCACGGCCACGACGTGATCCACGGCGGCCCCGGCGACGACCACATCCGCGGCGGCCACGGCGACGACCGGATCGACGGCGGCGCCGGCCGCGATCGGCTCGAGGGCGGCCCCGGCCACAACCGGATCGTCGACCGGCAGGGACCCACGGTCGTGGTTGCCGGGCCGGAAGAAACCACATCGACGTCGTCGACGGCAGCGGCGACCGCGTGCTGTGCGCGGCCGGTTCGATCAACCGCATCGTCGTCGACCGGGGCGATCGGCTCCACCCCCGCTGCCGAAGCCGGGCGGCCTCGACGGTGCTCTACCGGCGGCCGCCGAGCGGTGCGCCACCGGCCAAGGCCCCGGCGGCTCACGCCGCCCAGGCAATCAGCGGCGACGGCAGCAGCGGCAACCCCTACGTCGCGGAGTGCACCGCGCCGCAGGATGTCGTCTGCACCACGCCCTTGTTCGCGGCGCGCAGCTTGTCCGGATTGTGGGCCAACGAGTACGTGCCCGCCTACCAACGCCCTCCGTCTCACCCCTATCTGTACGACCAACGCTATGCGCCGGCGGGCACCTCGCTGCCGCAGGGCGTCGGTGTCCTGGGGTTGGGGCCGATCGGCATGTCCATCACGGGGATCAAGACGAAGGACGTTACGACCTCGGAGGGGGTCACGAGTATTTACTTGATCGGGACCGACACTGGCTTTCCCAACTCGAGTGCGACGAGCTGGGAAACCGGCACGAACTCGTACCAGCTACAGCTCCACTGCACCAACGACACCGACTACGCCGTCTTTCTCGGCTACCTCTAACGCCGGCAATCACCTCGTCTTTGGCGACTTCGCGTGAAACGCACTGCGGCGACCCACGGAGCGGAGTCGAACACGCCCTCGTCGCTGCTGCCTTCCATGCGCGGGAGCACTCCGGCCTCGAGTTGTGCTTTGCGCGCATTGCGATTGCCGGCGCCCACTCGAGTGCGCTAAGGGATCTGCCTCAAGGCAGAAGCGGCACTTGCGTCGCGCCTCGGATGCCTGCGAGCTGCTCGCTCATGTGATCAGGAACACGTTTCGTCGGCTGATGTGGCATCGCGACTGTCCCGCAGCGCGATGAGCAGCTGGCGCAGCTGCGCGCGCTGCTCGCTGCTGAGGCCGGCGAACATCATGTCCTCGGCCCGTCTTTGTGCCTCGGCGGCGCGCTCGAGCTTGCGCTTGCCCTTGGCGGTAAGGGTGACGACGTGCCGGCGGCGGTCGGCAGAGTCGCGGTTGCGGGTCACCAACCCGTCGGTTTCGAGCGGGTTGAGGAAGGTCACGAGGATGCTGGGGTCGGTGGCCATCGCCTGGCCGAGATCCCGCTGACCCATGGGCCCGTGATCGGCCAGCAGGCCGAGCAGCTGGAACTGCCGCGGCATCAGGTCGTGGGCGGTGTGGGCGTCGCGCAGGCGCCGCATCGCGTCCTGCCCGAGGAGCGCCAGCAGGAGCCCGGGGCTCGACCGGCGCTCCTCGATGACGCCGACTGGCGGGGAAAGCGCCTCTGAGGTCATAGCTACAATGTAGCGATACAGATCATTGAGTACGCTATACCATCTTTTCTACTCGATGACCCGGAACCCCCACCCATGACGTCTGCCATCGAGACCTCGCCGTAGTCGGCGCCAAGCCCGGCCTTGGCCTGTCTATCGCCCAACCGCGTGCTGCTGTTCACCACCGGCGCCTCGTCCGTCCAGCCGGTGGCGATGATGGGCAACGCGGGGCCCGGCGCGGGACTGCGCAACTACGCGCTCACGCTGCACCAGGCGCTTGCCGCCGACGGCATCTACGCCGCCCGCGTCGCTCTGGACCTGTTGATCCAGTCGGGTGGTGGCGAGGCCGACCCCGACGCGCTCGCCGAGCGCTGCTTTGAGCTCTATGAGC
>JBKPMS010000025.1:0-7118 GCA_046732275.1 Actinomycetota bacterium
CCTCTGGAAGGCGCCCCAACAGGAGATTGGCATCGGTCACGGTTCCGTCGCTGCCGCCGCGCCCGTAACATGCCGGGCCGGGATTCGCACCCGCGCTCTGCGGACCGACGCGAAGCGCGCCGCCGGCGTCTCGCGAGACGATCGAGCCGCCACCCGCGCCGACGGTGTGAAGGTCGACCGTCGGCAGGCGGATCGGCAGCCCGCTGATGGAGCGCTCGCTTGCACGCTCGGCGCGGCCGGCGGCGATCAGGCACACGTCCGTCGACGTGCCGCCCATGTCGAAGGCAATGACGTTCTCGATTCCCGCGAGCGCAGCGACATGGGCGGCGCCGACGACGCCCGCAGCCGGGCCCGAGACGAGGATCGTCGCCGGATGAGCCGCGGCTTCGCCCGGCGACGCGACGCCTCCGGACGAGCGCATCACGAGCGGCTCCGGCAGGCCCGCGGCTCTCGATGCTCCGGTGAGCGCCCGCAGGTAACGCGAGACCGTGGGTCCGAGGTACGCGTCGGCGGCGGTCGTCGAAGCCCGCTCGTACTCACGGAATTCCGGCGCGACTTCGTGGGAGGCAACGACATGTGCTGTCGGCAGCCTCCGCCGGATCTCCTCCGCAACGGCGCGCTCGTGGGAGTCGTCGCGGTACGCGTGCAACAGGCACACCGCAACCGCTTCGGCATCCACCCCGGGGAGTGTGTCGAGCTGCAACGGCTCGAGCTCGCCGTCGGTCCCCATCCTGCCGCGCACTCCGTAGCAGCGCTCGAGCGGAACGAGCGGCTCCGGCCATGCCTCGCACGGCCGGTAGAGATGCGGACGCGTCTGCCGTCGGAGGTGCAGCAGATGCTCGAAGCCGGCCGTAGTGACGAATGCGACCCGGGCGCCTTTGCGCTCGAGCAACGCGTTCGTCGCAACCGTGGTCCCGTGTGCAAAGCGCTCGACGTCGTGGGCGCCGGCCGACGCAGCGGCAGCGACGACCGACTCTTCCTGGCGCTCGCTCGTCAGTACCTTCGCGGTCCGGACGGTGCCGTCGTCGACCACGACTGCATCCGTGAACGTGCCGCCGACGTCGACGCCGAGAACAGCCATTCAGGAAGACTGACAGCGTGCGGGTGCGCGGGCTCCTCTTCGACTTCGACGGACTGCTGCTCGATACCGAGACGCCGTCGCGGCGTGCGTTTGAGGATCTGTATCGAGATCATGGGCACGAGCTGCCACACGACCAGTGGGCGACGGTGATCGGGACACTCGGCGCGGAGTTCGAGCCGTACACGCATCTGGAGGAGCTGGTCGGCGCAAAGCTCGACCGCCAACAGCTCGACGAGCGACGCCGTGCACGTGAGGACGAGCTCTGCGACCTCGAGGAGCTCCGCCCGGGCATCGACGCGTACCTGGCGGAAGCCGACCGGCGCGGTCTCATCCGGGCAATCGTGTCGAGCAGCTCGCGTCCGTGGATCGACCGGCATCTCGGGCGCCTCGCATGCTCGAACGGCTGGCAGGCGATTGTCACCGCCGACGGCGATCCAGAGCGGGCCAAGCCACGGCCGACCCTGTACCTCGAGGCGCTCGAAGCGATTGCTGTCGAGGCCGATGAGGCGATTGCGTTCGAGGACTCGCCGAACGGCGTCCGCGCGGCGAAAGCCGCGGGGCTCTTCTGCGTCGCGATCCCGAACCCGGCGACGCAGACGCTCGCGCTCGACGACGCCGATCTCGTCCTCGACTCGCTCGAGGACATCTCACTGTCCGACCTCCTCGCGCGCTTCTGAGCACGGTCACCGAACTGCGGCTCGTCGGCGCCGGCGGAGAGCCGGTCGACTTCGCACGCACGATCGTCTCGCACGGCGTGGCCGAGCTTCCTCCCAACGAGGTCTCGCTCTCGCCGCCGGCGCTCACGACGACAGTGCCTGTTCCGCGCGGCGCGCGCACGGTGCGCATCACGGGGGCGGGCGGGAACCTCCAGATCGAGGTCGTGGCGGGCCGTCTCTCGGCGCGAGCCGACGACGAGCTGCGCGCAACGGTCGCGCACATGTTCCGGCTGGACGAAGACCTTTCCGGCTTCTACGCGATCGTCCGTGAGGATCCGGAGCTCGACTGGTGCGCGCTCGGCGCCGGCCGGATGCTGCGCGCGCCGACGGTCTTCGAGGATGTCGTGAAAACGATCTGTACGACGAACACCGCCTGGTCCGGCACACGCAAGATGACGAAGGCGCTCGTCGGCAACCTCGGCATCGAGGCGCCGGGCGGCCGCCGCACGTTTCCGTCGGCCGAGGCGATGGCCGCCGCGGACGAAGCGTTCTATCGCGAGATCATCCGAGCCGGCTATCGCGGCCCGTACTTGAAGCAGCTGGCAACGGACGTCGCAGAAGGCACGATCGACCTCGAGGAGCTCAACGACCCGGAGCTGCCCGACGACGAGGCGGCCGAGAGGCTGCTCGCACTGCCCGGTGTAGGGCCGTACGCGGCCGCCCACGTGATGCTGACGTCGCTCGGCCGGTATTCGCGTCTCGTCCTGGACTCCTGGACGCGACCGACGTACACAAAGCTGTCGGGCGCCCGGCGCGCGCTGAAGGACGCGACCATCGAACGCCGCTACAGGCGTTACGGCGAATGGGCCGGTCTCGCGTTCTGGCTCTATCTGACCCGCAGCTGGGTCGACGAGGGACTGCCTGTCTGACGGGATCAGCGCCGGACGCCAGCGTCAGGCTGCTTGCGCTTCCTCTTCGAACGATTCGAAAGGCGGTTGCCGCACAGCTTGCAGGCGAACGCGTCGCCGCAGTAACAGGTTGCTCGCGACGAGCGCTCCGATCGTCAGCGCAGCGCCGACGAGCTCGAGGACATGCGGCCGGTAGCCGCGGGCGATCTCGATCGCGAACGTCGTGATCGGGATGAGATTTCCGAACAGCGCGGTGTTCTGGGGACCGATCGTCCCGACGGCTGCGTTCCACGTCACCACTGCGAGGACTGCGCCGATGAACGTGATGTACAAGAGCTGTGGCCCGATCGCCCAAACGTCGCCCGCCGTCGGTTCGTGCACGAGACCCATTGCAGTACCCGCACCCGTCGCGACCGTGATCGCAACAAATCCGAACGTGGCCGTGAGCGCGGTGAATCGCAACGGGGAGAAGTCGTCGAACTCGGCCGCGCCCAGCGTGTAGAGCACGAAGCTCATGACACCACCGAGAACCAGCACGTCTCCCCAGCCGATCGCGCCGCTCGCGATGGAGGCCAGGTCACCCCGGCTGATGACTAGCGCCACACCGAAGAGGGCGACAGCCAAAGCGACGATGGTCGAGCGTGCCGGACGGATGCGGGAACGCAACCAGAGCACGAGAGCTGTGAGCAGCGGTCCCAGCGCAACGATGAGGGCGGCGCTCTGCGGCTGAGCGTGAGCGAGCCCGGTGTACGCAAGGAGGTTGAACCCCGCGAACCCGAGCGTGCCGAGCCAGGCGAGACGAGCCCCGCGCCCGCCGAGTCGCAACGAGCTTCGCCGTTCGACCGCGAGCAGTATGAGGACGAGCGCGAGAGCCGCGATGCCGTAGCGGATTGTCGTCAGGGGAAACGCATCCACCCTGCCGAGCGCGGACTTGCCGATCACGAACTGGCCGCCCCACGCTAGGCCCGTTGTCGTTGCAAGCGCTGCACCCGCAACGGCGGTGTTCATGCCTCCGCTCTTCGTCGATACTTCGAAGGCCATGGAAGGAATGAACGACCGGCGACCACCGTTTATTTCGACGGAAATCGAATGAACGCGCCGTATCTCGAGATGCCGGGAAGGAGCGAAATCGAGCTCAGCGAGGTGCTTCAGGCACTCGGAGACCCGGTTCGACTGGAGATCGTCCGCGCCCTCGCGAACGGAGAGCGCGCCTGCGGCAGCTTTCCCCTACCCGTAGCCGAGTCGACCCGGTCGCATCACCTTCGAGTCCTCCGCAAAGCCGGCGTCACGGCGACCCGGATCAAGGGAACCTCCCGGCTGGTGTCGCTTCGGCGCGCTGACCTCGAGGCTCGCTTTCCGGGTCTCCTCGACTCCGTGCTCGGACGGCAACGCAGCGCGGTCGCGCGCGAGTGTCAGCGTAGTTCTCCTCCTGCGGCGGAGCGGCCGGGGCCGGCCGCGCCACGCGCGACCGGCCCCGTTCTTGATGGCTCGGGTTAGCCGTTCGACCTGTCCTTGGTCACTGCGGCCAGCGCGTCGGCCTCCCCGGTGCCGTACCACGAGGTGTGGCCGATGCCTGATCCCTGGCACTGCTGCACCGCGCCGCTCTCCGAACCGACGAACCGCGAGTACGGCCGACCGGCGAGCGAGCCGGAGGTGGCGTTCGGCAGAGTCTCCGGGCAGAACTGCGGATCGGCGGTCTGGGTGACGATCTGCTCCACCTGGGTCGAGCGCATCTTGCCGTTCTGCGGGGTGCTCAGGTCGCCGTACCGGCTGATCACCAGCGCAGCGAGACCGGCGACGTGCGGGCCGGCCATCGACGTGCCCTGCAGATAGCAGTAGACCGCCGTCGGGTAGGTGACCTCCCCGGTTGGCTCCTGCACACTCCGGGCGCACGGCAGGGTCGCCGGCCACGTCGACAGGATCAACCCGTTGATCGCGGCGGCAGGGTCGGCGACATTGCGGAAGTAGAAGTCGCCGCCGGGCCGCCGCCACGTCGGCGGTGTTCATCCCGTAGGACGAGTAGTACGCCTTCAGGTGGTCCGGGTAGTCGCCCGCATTCGTGCCCTGGTCGAAGCTGCCGGTCGAGGTGACCCCGATGACCCCGGAGATCTCCCCTGGGATCACGACGCAGGCGTTGGTGACCTCGCGCGTCTGCTCGCTGCCCGGCGGGAAGTCCGGGCTGGTCGCGTCCATCGTCGGGTGCGAGAGATCCTCGCTGTTGTTCCCCTCGGACGCGACGACGGTCACGCCCTGGTTCATCGCGTACCGGATGGCACGCTGCTCCGCCTTCCAGATGACCCGCTGCGCAGCGTCGTTCCGGCAGTTGAACAGGAACGGGTCGGCGAAGTAACTGTTGTTGGTGACGTCGAGGTGCCGGTCACCGGCCCAGACGAAGGCGCACACGACCGCCTCGGGGAAGAAGAAGCCCCCGGCGGTGGCGGCCTTGATCCCGGCGACTCGCACGCGCGGCGCGACGCCGACCATGCCGGCGCCGTTCGCCGCCGCGGCGATCGTGCCCGCGGTATGCGTACCGTGGCCGTTGTCGTCGTCGGCGGCCGCCGCACCCGGCACCGGAGCCCCGCTGGTGCAGTTGGCGCTGTCGGCGTCCGAGACGTTCTGCCGCAGGTCAGGGTGCCCGTAGTCCAGTCCGGTGTCGATGTCCCCTACGACGACGGCCGGGCTGCCACCGGTGATCGCGTGGGCTTCGGGCGTATGCATCTGCCGCATGTCCCACTGCAGCGCGGACAGCGAATCCGTGTCGCTCGCCGGCGCGTTCGGCAGGTCGCCGGGCTGGGCGGCCTCCTCGCCGGCGGCATCGGTCACGCCGTCGATGCGGGTGGCGTAGTCACTGGTCGCCTGCGCGCCCTCGACCGCGGCGCAGCTGACGCGAGCGTCAGCGCGAGCAGAAGCTTCCTCAAGCCTCGCTTCATCGCGGCGACATGGCGCACAACTTCGGCATCAACTCCGGCACGAAACGCCACAGGCGGCCCTAGACTCGGCTACTGGAGCGGCTGGGGCCGGTGCCCCAACCGGTCTTCAAAACCGGTACGGCGTCGTAGCCCGACGCTAGGCAGGTTCGACTCCTGTGCCGCTCCGTTCCAACCGGATTGCCTGCGCTAAAGGTTGTTCTAACGCGAAATCCTGCTGAGCACCCGGAGCTTGCAGAGCACTACACACCTGGCGTGTCGACCAATAGGGAGCCCCGGACCCCCGCAAACCCTGTAGCGCGCACGACCCACCGCATGATGAAGCTAGATGGCGTGCAGTGCGGCGAGTCGTGCGAGTGTCGCGCGAGCCTCGGTCGGCGTGCGCACTGCCGGCAGAGGTTGTTCCTCGAACGACATGTCCGGACGGAACGAGTCTCGCCCGACGATCCGTCCGTCGTTCACCGCGAGCACGGATCCCTCACGGACCTCACGCTTGCGGAGCTTGAGGGACGAATATTCGTCGACCAGGTCCAGCGCGGCGCGGGTCGACGCGAAGAAGAGCTCCTGAGTCGAGGTGCCGATCCACAGTGGCCGGCCCATCCCGCGGGCTAGCAGGAGCTCCTGCCGGCCTTCGTCGAGCCATGCCGTCGCCATCGAGCCGACCAGCCGCTCGAGCGCGGGGGCGGTATGTCCCCGAGATTGCTCGGCGAGCGCGAGGATCAGCTCGGAGTCGACGGTCATGCTGGGCTCGGCGCGTGCGATGCCATCGGCTGCGAACAGCTCGTCGTCGTTGGTGATGGTGCCGTTGTGGATCCCGACGACCGCTCCGTGGCGGATCGGATGGTTGTTGGCGAGGACCCGCGGGTGACCCTTCGTGTAGTCCCGGACGTGCACGAGGAGCTGTGCGGCGGTTTGGGGCACCTCGATGCGGTCGAGTAGCTCGCTTGCGCCTGTGCGCTGCTTGTGCACCGTGACCGTCGAGTCGTCGCCGCGGTAGGCGAAGCCCACTGAGTCGGCTCCGCGCTCGGCGATGCCTGCGAGCAGAGCGCGGGCGGCCACCGTCCGATCGACGGTGCTCTCGAGAGCGAAGCTGTATCCGGCGATTCCGCACACGAGCCGACCTACCGTGTGCGTTTAGCAGGACCCGATGGAAGAGCAGAGTTCGACATCCAGGCCCCTGCGGTCGAGCGGCGACGCGTGACCTGTCGGGGTCTCGGAAACGCTACGCCCCAGGAGACGATCTCCCCGGAGCGGAGCGCCACTGGATTGAGCGTCGCGTCAAAGCAGGAATCCGCCTTGGGGAGGGACGTGTTCGTTGTGATCGCTTTCATCAGATTGCCTTTTCGCGCCGGAGGGAAGGCCCGCGAGTTGCGGGCCTTCCCTGCCCCGTCGAGCCGCGGGCGTTAGGCCCGGACGGCGCCGTTCGTCTTGCGCTGCGCGATCACCTCGCCGAAGGTGATCTTCGGCGCATTCGGAAGCGCGGACTCCAGCTTCTCCTCGCGCACCCAACTGGATGCGAGGCCAGTCGACTCGTCGGCATGCGCCG
>JBKPMS010000026.1:0-6438 GCA_046732275.1 Actinomycetota bacterium
CCCCGGAACCGGCGTTCGGAAGAGCATCGGCCACGGCAGCAACGGATGCCAGTCGAGAAACTGGATGTAGCCATAGAGGTACTCGTCGAGATCGCGTCCGACGATGAGCGGCCAGGCAATTGCGCGGAACGCATACACCCCGAGCCCGAGCACGAAGAGGACGACCGCTCCAAGAGGGCGGCCGGCAAGCCGCTCGAGCGAGCGCAGGATGTTCAGGGCTTGCGGAAGAGGTGGACGTCGTGGCGGCCGTCGTCGGCGGCGGCGCGGAACGAAACGTGCTCGAGCTGCTGGCCGAGCTCTCGTCGAACATACTCGGGCGGGTGATACGCGCTGCAGAGGCTCGTTCCCGCGGAGCGTTCGTACAGCACGACGAGGTGGCCGGCGTCGAAGGAGGCGCGCTCCTGCGGCGTGAGGCGATTGCGGGAGGCGTAGTACCCGCCGAGCGTCGAGAACAGGAAGAAACCGCCCGGCTTCAGTACGCGCCGAACCTCGCGCAACCAATCGCGCTGCAGTTCCTCGGAGAGATGGGTTATCACCGAGAACGCGTAGACGAAGTCAAAGCTGGCTTCGTCGTACGGCAGCGGCGGCGCGAGCGCGTTCACTGTGACGCGCGCGAAGGGGAGATGCTCTTCACACCACGCGACCATCTTCGAGTCGATGTCGCATCCGTAGACGTGCGTTGAGACGTTCGCCCAATGGCGGAGCACCCGACCGCAGCCGCAGCCCCAGTCGAGGAGCGCCTCGCACTCCTCGATGGACGTTCCTTGTTCGTGCAACAACTCGTCGAGAAGCTCCGCATTGTGTCGGCCGCTCGCGAGGAAGAAGTCGGGATCGGCGTGGAGCGGACCGACGGACGTCCGCAGTCGGGCGGGCGGCAACGGCAATCCGTCGGCGGCACTCGGCATACGCCCTCGCAGGCCCGAGCGTGCCGCAAGCGCTAGCTCGTACAGTCGGACCGCCGGTCGTGCCAACCGCACGCGGTCGAATGCGTCGAGGACGGTTCGCTTGCTTCCCCAGAGTGCGGGCTCGCTCATGCCGAGGACCGTACCGAGCGGGATCGGAAGGCGTCCAGGAGGTCTGTCAGCCCGCGCTGAGTGCGGTAGCACCGCGCGGGCCGCGCCCCCGCGATTTGATAGCTCCGTGTCGCGTCTACTACTGACGGTCGTCGTGCCCGTCTACAACGGCGGCGACGAGATCGTCGGGAATGTGGGCGTGATCCAGCAAACGATCGCGGGCCGACTTCCGGGAGAGGAGATCGAGGTGATCGTGGTCTCCGACGGCTCGCTCGACGACACGGGTGAGCGCCTGCTCGCGGCGCGTGCCGGCGCGGGCATTCGCGTGATCCACTACGACCGCAACCTCGGCAAGGGTTATGCGGTCAAGGCCGGCGCGCTCGCGTCGCACGGTGAGTGGGTCGCACTCGTCGACTCAGATCTCGATCTCGATCCAGCCTCCATTCCGCACTACCTCGAGGCTGCTCGGCGGGAGCAGCTCGACTTCGCGATCGGGTCGAAGCGGCATCCGGAATCGGTTGTCCAGTATCCGCGCTCGCGTCGACTCGCGAGCTGGTGCTACCAGCAGCTGAACCGATGGCTTTTCGGGCTCGACGTGCGCGACACACAGGTCGGCCTGAAGGTGCTCAGCCGACGGGTCGTCGACGAGGTGATGCCCCTGCTGCTTGTCAAGCAGTTCGCGTTCGACGTCGAGCTGCTCGCGGTCGCAACGGCGCTCGGGCTCGGTCGCGTCAAGGAGCTGCCGGTACGGCTCGATTACCGCTTCACGGGCTCGGCGTTGCGGTCGTCGACGGTCGTGCGCGCGCTGCTCGACACGGCCGCAATCTTCTACCGCTTGCGCATCCTGCGGACGTACCAGCGCAAGCGCCGTCTCTTCGGCCGCTCCTCACAGACTCGCGAGAAGTGGCCGCTGGTGAGCGTTATCGGCGACGGCTCGGCCGCGCAGGCACTCGACTATCCACGGCTCGAGCCCGCGACCTCCCCCCAGGAGGCGCGCGGCGAGTTTCTCGCCGTCCTTCGCTCGGGCGCGCGGCCGGCCGGGAACTGGGTGAGCGCCGCGATGCCGCTGTTCGCAGACGCCGACGTTGCCGCGGTCGTCACGCCGACCGTGGCACCGCTCCGCGCCCGAGTGCGCGAGCGCGTTGCCGCCGCTGTGCTCGAGTCGCGCCTCGGCGGCGGCTCGCGTCGCTCGAGCTTCTTCCCCGGAAACGTTCGGACGGTCATCGACTACCCCGGCGACAGTCTGGTCGTCCGGCGCGAGGATTACCTCGCCGCCCTCGAGAGCAGAGTCGACGGCGAAGAGCTCGTAGCCTGGCTCGCCGAGCGCGGCAGACGGACGGTCTACACGCCCGACGCGTCGCTTGCCGCTCTACCGCCTCCGCTCGTGCGGCCGCATCTCGCCGGGGTGTTCCTGCACGGCCGTGTGCGTGGCCGCGCCGCCCGCCGTATGCGTGGGAGGAGCCTCAGCGCGGCAACGGCGGTCTCGCTGGCGCCCACGGCGGCAGCGATCGTCGGGGTGGCACTCCTGATCGCGGGTGGAGCCGTACGGACGGCCGGGCTTGTCCTCGTGCTCGTATATGCGGCTGCGCTCGTCGCGAGCGGGATCCATGCCGCCGTCCGCTTCCGCTCGCTCGTCGTCGGCGCCCTCGAGCCACCGGCGGTGGTCGCGAGCCAGGCGGCCTACCTGGCGGGCTTCCTGCGCGGGCTCGCCGATTAGCGTTCGCCCTTCGTGAGTGACGTTTCGCTCAGTGTCGTGATGCCCGTCTTCAACGAGGCGTCGCATCTCCCGGGCACGATCGAAGGGCTCGTCGCTGCGCTCGACCGGAGCGGGTTCGATGCGGAGCTCGTGCTCGTCGACGATGGCTCGACCGACCGCAGCGCCGAGGTCGCGCGCACGAGTGTCGACGGACGTGTCCCGGTCAGGATCCTGAGCCAGCCGAACCGTGGCCGCTTCGAAGCGCGCCGAGTGGGTCTCGCGGCCGCGAGCGGCGACTTCGTCCTCTTCCTCGACGCGCGCGTGCGGCTTGCGCCGGACGCACTTCGCTTCGTCCGCGAGCGCCTCGACACGGACCGCGTTTGGAACGGTCACATCGCGATCGAAACGCAGAGCCGCCTCGGGGAGTTCTGGCGCCTGCTCGCAGAGCTCGCGTGGCGCGACTACTTCGACTACCCACGGACGACGAGCTTCGGGCTCGCAGACTTCGACCGCTTTCCGAAGGGGACGACGTGTTTCCTCGCTCCGCGCGAGGCGCTCGAGTCGGCCTTCACACACTTCCAGCCGAGGTATGCCGACACGCGGCTGGCGAACGACGACACGCCGATTCTCCGAGCGCTTGCCACGGACGAGCGAATCTCGATCTCGCCTTTCTTCGCGTGCGTCTACGTGCCGCGCACGACGCTCGACAGCTTCTTGCGGCACTCGTTCCGGCGCGGCATTGTGTTTCTCGACGGGCACGGCACGCCCGAGTCGCGGTTCTTCCCGCTCGTTGTCTGCTTCTTCCCAGTCAGCGCAGCACTTGCCTACGCCGTGCTGAGGCGCCCGCTCCTCGCACCGCTGGCCGTCGCCGCCTGCGGTCTCGCAGCCGGCGCGTACGGTGCGCGGGCGGGGCGGCCGCGCCGGGACATCGGCACGCTCGCGCTCGTTACGCCTCTCTACGCGGCCGCGCATGGTGCGGGAATGTGGCGCGGAGTGTCCGAGCTCGTTCGGAACCGCCTGCGATCGTGATCCTCGTCGTGTTCGGCACGACCGGGGAGCTGATCAAGCTGGCGCCCGTGCTACTTCGCCTTGAATCGCGAGGACACCCGTACGTGCTCGCCACGACGGGGCAGCAGGTCCAGCAGATCCCGTCGTTCCTCGACCAATTCGGGCTCCGGCGGCCGGACATGTGGCTCGCGCGCGGCGCGGCCGGCCGCGACCTGCGTGTGAACTCCGACATCCCGGGTTGGGCCGCGACCGTGCTGCGTTCGTGGGCGCGTGAGCGATGCTCCGTGCGGCGGATGCTCGCGCACGGTCCGGGCAGCCCGCTCGTGCTCGTGCACGGCGACACGATGACGACGGTGCTCGGGAGCATCCTCGGACGCTCCATTCGCACGACCGTCGCTCACATCGAGGGGGGCCTACGAAGCTACGACCTGCGCCACCCCTTTCCCGAGGAGCTCAACCGCAAGCTCGCGACGGGGCTCAGCCGCATCCACTACGCGCCGGGGCCATGGGCGGCGTCGAATCTTCGCCGCGGCGAGATCGTCGACACCGGCTCGAATACGATCCGCGACAGCCTCGAGCTCGTCGGCCACGGCGAGCCGCCGTTCCCGCTTCCGTCGCGGCCGTTCGGGATCGTCTCACTGCACCGTTTCGAGCTGCTCAACAACCGGCGGTTGCTCACTCAAACGGTCGACGTGCTGCGGGAGGCGTCAGCACGGACGCCGCTGGTGTTCGTTGACCACCCGGTCACGAGCGCTGCGCTGGGACGGTTCGGGCTCGGCGATCGCTTTGGCGCGTCGTTCGTGCGCGTTCCGCGGCTGCGGTTCTTCGACTTCGTACACGTCGAGCGCCGCTGTGCGTTCGTGGTCACCGACAGCGGCGGAAGTCAGGAGGAGTCCTACTACCTCGACCTTCCGTGCCTGGTGCACCGGGTGAAGACCGAGCGCCGCGAGGGGCTCGGGGAGAACGCGGTCCTCTCCGGACTGGACGCGGCCGTCCTGCGCCGCTTCCTGCGCCACCCCGGACGTTACCGGCGGCGGACCGAGCTTCCCGCCGCGTCCCCCTCCGACGTGATTGTCGCCGACCTCGAGCGGCGCGGCTACGGCTCAGAAGCCCGCGTCGGGTGAGACCTGCTGCGCGTGGAGGCCCGGCGCAGCGGGCGACGCCTCGACGCGCGGCTGCGTCAGCACGACGGCGTCCGCCTCCGACGTCGCGGCAGGGTCGATCTTCACCAGCAGCTGCGAGACGCCCTGCGGCACAGCGACATGAAGCGAGAGCGGCGTGGGGCCGCTGAGGGGATAGGTGCTCTCGTCGTCGCTTCCCTGGATCCGGAGCTGTCGCTTGCTGTCGTTCGGCGGGATTGCGTTGAAAACGAGACGGATGGTGCCGGCCGCCTTCGCGCGGAGCTCGATCGCCGCGACTCCGGACGTCGCGACGACCGGATAGCCGATCGTCCCGTCTGCGAGCGCTCGCGGGAGTGCAAACCCGCCCGCGAGCATGGCAAACGCCGGTGCTGGGCGTGCCGTCACGTCCCACACCGAGGCGCCGCCCGGATACCGGCCGACCAGGTGGTAGCCGGCGACGTTCGTCGGCTCGCGCGGCTGCACCGGTACGTCGGCGGGCCCGCCGGGGTGGATCGCGATCGCCGTCACCCCCAGCAGCGACAGCTGTTCTGGCGTCCCTGGTTGCGACGGATCCAGCAGCATCATCCGAGCCTCGTCGGGGAGGGATCCATCGGGAGCGCCGTTCACGAGCGGCCGCCCGTGGACGCGTTGCCACAAGCGATAGATGTCGGAGTAGCCGAGCGGATATTCGGCGAGGATGCCGTTCGACGTGGAGTCCTCGAGCGCCGTGTACTCCGGTGGTACCGGAACGGTGCGGAAGTGGTGCACGCGATGCGTCGAGAGCTCCACGAAGGAGACCACCATCGCGATCCCCACGAGCGCTACGGCGGCTGCCAGTTGTCGCGCGGCGACCCTCCGCCAGATGGCGTTCAGGCCGAGCGCTGCGAGCGGGAGCAGCGCCGTCATCAGCAGCGGGTCCCAGCGTGAGGGGACGCGGAACCCGTCGAGAACGTGCCACAGGAGCTTGGAGGGCATCGCGAAACCTGCGACGGGGCTCGGGAGTGCGAACAAGAAGCCGACGACGAACGCGGAGAAGAGCCCTGCTGTCGACGCCAGCTGTTCCTTTCGCCGGAACGCAAAGACGATCCAGCCGAGCGCAAGCGCGAACGTGAGCAGACCCAGGTAGTTGCTGATCTCCGTCACATTCGAGCCGTGAGCGTGCCGTGCCCAGAACGCGTCGAGACCGAAGAAGAGATGGTTCGCCGCGGGGACGACGAGCTCGAGCGGGCGTAGGCCGTACGCCGTGAGCGCCGACGGTTCGCGGTGGCCGCCTGCACTCGCGCTCGCGCCGGACGCGTACGTCGCGATCGCGACGAACCCGCTCGCGAGCACCGCGGCGCCGATCGCTCCGCCGGAGAGAACGAGGCCGCGACGGAAAGAAGTCGTTAGCGCCGCCCCGATAGCGAACGCGATGACAGTGACAACAGCCATGCCCCCGAAGTAGCCGGAGGTCAGCCAGCAGGCGAGGGTTGCGGCGCCCACGAACGCGAACCGAAGCCACGTCGGCCGGCGTGCCACGGCCACGAGCGCCAGAACGAGGAGCACCAGCACCTCGAGGTGCGTCAACGATGCGTGCTCGGCCCGCGCGAAGTGCCAAGGG
>JBKPMS010000027.1:0-8597 GCA_046732275.1 Actinomycetota bacterium
CGAAGGCCTTGGCGATCTGCCGTTCGACCTCTCGTGCGACCTGTGCGGCCGACGAAGTGCTCGAGAGGACGACGTTGCCACTCTGCACGTACGTCCGAACGTCGTCGAAGCCCGCCTCTTCGAGCATGTTCCGGAGCTTCGGCATCGCGACGCGGTTGCGAGGCCCGATGTTGACGCCGCGCAGCAAGACGATCAGTCGAGCCACGCGTCAGAGCATAGGTTCAGCGAACCTCGTCGAGACTCCCTGTGGCGACGTCGTAGACGAATCCGCGGACCGCATCTTTGCGTGGGATGAACGGGCTCGCCTTGATCCGGGCGATCGACTGGCGGACGTCCTCCTCGAGATCCTGGAAGGCCTCCGCCGCCCACTCCGGCTTGATCCCGATCTCCTTCTGAAGGTCGTTGCGGAAATCGTCGTCGGAGAAGGTCAGCATCCCGCAGTCGGTGTGGTGGATGAGAATGATCTCCTCGGTCCCGAGGAGGCGCTGCGAGATCGAGAGCGACCGGATCTCGTCGTCGGTGATGACGCCGCCCGCGTTTCTGATCACGTGCGCGTCGCCCTCGCTCAGGCCGAGGAGCCCATACGGGTTGAGGCGGGCGTCCATGCAGGCGACGATCGCGACCCGTTTCGCCGGCGGGAGCGGCAGCGCGCCTCGGTCGAAGTCGGCCGCGTACTTCTGCGCGTTCTGCAGGAGCTCGTCGGTCACGGTCATCGGTGCCTCCTTCACTGGACCGGGCATGACGCCGTGACTATACAAACTAAAGCGATGCCCGCGCGCAGCTAGATCGTCTTGAACTGCTCGAACGGCTGCTGGCAGCTCGTGCAGTAGCGCAGCGATCTGCATGGCGTCGGGCCGAAGATGTTCTCCAGCCGCGTCTCCGTCGAACCGCAGTAGGGACAGCGGTGGACGTTCGACTGCAGCTGGATCAGCGTTGGCCCGCCGGCCTCACGTGGTGCCGGCGGCGCGAAGCCGGACGTGCGCAGTTTCTCTCGCCCGCCGGGCGTGATGCGGTCCGTCGACCACGAGTCGTCGAGGCAGACGTTGATTTCCGGCTCAGCCCCGAGGTCACGGATCCGCTCGGCCATCGCGTCGCGCATCACCTCCAGTGCGGGACAGCCGAGAAACGTCGGCGTGAAATCCACACGGACATGGGTGTCGTCCACGGCGACCTCACGTACGACTCCCAGGTCCACGAGCGAGATGACCGGGATCTCGGGGTCGGGGATCTCCGCGAGCGCGTCCCAGACCTCGGCCTCGGTCACCATGCCGTTCCCGCCGGTTGCGAGCGTCGCACCATCGTCATCTCCTCCCATAGCTCTGTGAGCTCCGGGCCGTGCGGGCCACGCTCCTCGAGGAGAGGCCGCAGCTCCTCGAGGGCCGCGACATAGCGCGGCTCACCCCGCAGGCGCTCGTGCCACATCTGTGCGTGCATGCGGTGGTACGCCTCCTCGCGGTCGATCTTGGCCGCGAGGCCAGCGATCTCGGCGTTGTGGGACTGCTTCAACCGTTCGAGTCGGTCTGCGTCGGCTTCCTCGTACAGGACGTGTCTCGCGATGGTCTTCTCCCAGTCCAGCAGCCGCAGCTCGACGATCCTCGCGCAGCGGTACTCCTCCGGCGAACGGTCGAACGCGAGCTCGTCCGCTGTCGCCCCGCGCTCGCGCGCGACGAGCTCGTACAGGGCGCGCGCGTGGCCGATCTCGTTCTGAGCGATCGACGAGAAGGCGACATCCTCCTCGAGCAACGGTGCGATGCCTGTCCATTCCGAGTCGCGCCAGCCGAGGATCAGCTCGTCGTCAGCGATCTCTAAAAGGATGTTTTGTACCTCCTCATTCATTGCTACGAGCGAAGCGAAGTCCTAACTCTCACCCGCGGAAAGTGCGTCAGCACTTTTCGCGGAGACTCTCGCACGGGCCTCCTTGAGCTTCGTCTTTAGCGAATACCCGTCCACGCGGTGGTAGTTGCGGTTCAGCTCGTCGACGAAGTCCTCGACCTCGAGGATCGCCTCGCGCGGAATGACCCACAGGGCCTCCGACTCGCCGCGCCGGCCGTAGAACTCCTTCGCATACGTCTCGGCAAACTCCTGGTTCGCCGCTTCGAGCGAGCCCGCGTGCTGGAAGGGTTGACCCTTCCGCTCCTGCCGGAAGACCTCGTAGATCACGCCGCTTCAGCGAGGACGACGCTGCGCACCCACGCCGAGTTCTCGCGTGCTCGGCGTCGCAGGTCGAGCCGGTCCTGCGACTTCGGGCCATGGCCGGTGACGACTCTGCGAAGCTCGTCCCAGTCCGGTTCGGTGTACTCCCACACCTCGTCGTCCGTCTTCCGCAGCTTCGGGTCGGGAACTGTCAGCCCCAGCTCCCAGATCTGCGGGACGTAACCGTCGAGGAACTGCTGGCGCGCCTCTTCGTTTCCCTGCGACTTGATCCGCCAGATGTACATCGGGTCTTCCTCGCGCGGGATCGGGTTCCCGTGGAATTGCATCAGCGGTCCCCACCAGCGGTTCAGCGCCTCCTGCACGAGCTCGCGCTGATCGTCGGTGCCGTTCATCAGCGTCAGGATCACGTCGCGGCCGTGGAGGATGTGGAACGACTCCTCCCAGCAGATCTTCTTCATGATGCGCGCGTAGGGCGCGTACGAGCACTTGAGCAGCGCCTTCTGGGAGATGATCGCCGCCGCGTCGACGAGCCAGGCGATGACGCCCACGTCGCCCCACGTCTTCGTCGGGTAATGGAAGACGTTGTGGAACTTCGCGTTGCCGGAGATGAGGTCGTCGAGACATTGCTCTCGGGGCTTGCCGAGGTCCTCGACGACGCGGTAGATCAGCTGCGAGTGCCCGACCTCGTCCTGCACCTTCGCGGTCAGCGCCAGCTTCCGCTGCAGCGTCGGCGCGCGCAGGATCCACTCGCGCTCGGGGAGGACGCCCATGAGCTCGGAGTTGCCGTGCATCTCGATGAACTTGATGAGCTTCGCCCGGTAGTCGTCGGGCATCCAGTCGGTCGTCTCGACCTGGCCGCCTGACTGGACGTACTCGAGGAACTCCTGCTCGCGCTCTGTCATCACGCTCCTTTCCGACCCTAACGATCGTTAGGGTACTACTCTACGTGGGGACACGCCGAAACGAGCTCAGGCGCCAGGCTGCGCGCCTCTTCGCCGAAAAGGGCTACCACGGGACGTCGATCGGTGATCTCGCCGAAGCGATGGGGGTCCAGAAGGGCTCGCTCTACGCCCACATCGAGTCCAAGGCCGATCTGCTTTGGGAAGTTGCGCGGGACGGGGCGGCGGCATTCCACGCGGCCCTCGACGCCGTCCCCGACGACCTCACCGCGACGGAGAAGATCCGCGCCGCGCTCCGTGCGCACCTGCGCGTCGTCGCCGAGCAGCTCGACGTTGCCACGGTCTTCATCCGAGAGTGGCGGTATCTCGACGGCGAGCGCCGCGAGGAGTTTGTCGCCGAGCGCCGTCGATACGAGGAACGGTTCCGCGCGTTCTTCCGTGAAGGACGGGAGCTCGGTGAGCTCCGCACGGATCTCGACGACGCGACCGCGACGCTGCTCGCGCTCTCCGCCGCGAACTGGGCGTACACCTGGTTGCGCCCGGACGCCGATACCGACGAGCTCGCCGACCGGTTCTTTGCAGTGCTGCTCGACGGCATGCGCGGCTACGCGACGCCCGCCTAGCCACCTGGGGAAGTTCGCGTAATCATTAGGGCGTGCTTCGAGGGCCCACCGGCCTGATTGCTGCGGTCGCGGTCATCGTGATCGCGACACCACTTGCTGCAGCCGCGGGCGGAGAGCTCGACACCTCCTTCGGGCGTGGCGGTCGCGTGGTCACCGATCTCGGCGCGAACGCCGAGGCTGGCGCGATCG
Source organism: Actinomycetota bacterium (assembly GCA_046732275.1). GTDB lineage: Bacteria > Actinomycetota > Thermoleophilia > Gaiellales > Gaiellaceae > 3-1-20CM-4-69-9. The sequence continues at coordinate 3,866 of JBKPMS010000027.1, forward strand.
CCCTCGGCGCCGGCGGCAGGATCGTCCTCGGCGCCTCGTCCCTTGGCGGTGACTTGATCCTCGCGCGCTACAGCGCGAGCGGGACGCTCGACGCGGCTTTCGGCCATGGAGGGAGCGTCGTCACGGATCTGGGCGGCACCGATGGGGTGGCCGACGTTGCGATGCAGCGCGACGCGAAGATCGCGGTAGCGGGGGTCAACTTCGATACGGGGGTGAGTGTCCTGCTGCGCTACCGAGCGGACGGAAGCCTCGATCCGGCGTTCGGCGGCGACGGAGAGGTGAATGTCGACGCCGTCCGCGTGTCCGCGGTGCTTACTAGACCGAACGGCAAGGTCGTCGTCGCCGGGACCTCCGGCCACGAAGGGTTCGCTCTCGCACGTTACGACTCACGCGGCTCGCTCGATCGGTCGTTTGGTCGCCGCGGCAGGGTTGTGACGCCCGTCGGTGGACCGGCGCACTTTCCGGTGACTGCGACCGCTGCTGCGCTTGCGCCGGACGGGAAAATCGTGGTTGCCGGTTCGCGGATGCATCCGGACAAGCGGTCGTCCGCCGACGATCTCCCGTTCTCCATGATCGTCACGCGCTATCGCCCCGACGGAAGGCTCGATCGAAGCTTCGGGCGACGCGGCATCGCCACGGTCGACCTGAGGCCCCACGACTCCAGCATCCGAGATACCGTCGTTCTGCGGGACGGGCGAATCCTCGTTGCCGGTCATGGTCATCTCGGGGGAGGCACAGCCGGCGGTCCCGCCGTCTGGCGCTTCCGGAAGAACGGAATGCTCGATCCGAGTTTCGGGACCCGCGGCAAGGAGGTCATTGGCGACGACGGCGGCCTCGCGACGGCTCTGGGCCTCGATCGTGCAGGGCGCATCATCCTCGTCGGACGGGGCGGCGCGTCGCTCGGCGACTTTCTCGTCGCACGCCTGAACGCGAACGGACGCCCAGACCCGAGCTTCGGTGGTGACGGAGTTGTGACGACGGACTTCGGTGGAGTCGACACCCCGTGGGCGATGACGCTCGAACCGAACGGTGACGTCGTCGCTGCAGGCGGCACCGGCGTCCAACTCGGCTCGCCGGGTGCCCGGATGATCGCGATCGCGCGCTACCTCGGACGCTGACGCTCAGCCGGCCGGGCGGCGCGGATCGTCTCCGCGTCTATAGGTGATCGCCTCGAGCTGCCGTCCGTCGGGATCCTCGAAGAAGAGGCCGGTCGCGATGTCGTGGTCTCGCTCTTCCGACGCGATTCCCTCGGCGTCGAGGCGCGCCTTGATCGCCGCCCGCTCCTCGTCCGTCACCCTGACGCCCGTGTGGTTGCCCGGGCCGCCCCGTTCGTGGAAGGCGAAGCTGGTGTTCCCGACGTACGCCATGACGGGATGGCCCTCAGCCTTCACGATTCGCGCCCCGAAGACGCGTTCGTAGAACGCGGCCGTAGCGTCGGGGTCGTCCGTCTCGACGGCGACATGGTCGATGCGTGGCATGCTCGCGGACGATGAAGCGCGTCGTGCTGATCGTCAACCCCCACGCAAGCCGGGTCGACGACCGAACGGTCTCGGCCGTTGAGCGCGCCCTCATGCGGTCGGCCTTCGTGCGGACGGTTCGCACCGAGCGGCCACGCCACGCAGTCGAGCTCGCCCGTGAGGCCGGCGAGGCAGATGCTCTCGTCGTCTTCTCGGGTGACGGCGGGTTCAACGAGGCGCTGAACGGCGTCGAGCGCAGTGACCTACCCCTGGGATTCGTGCCGGGCGGCGGGACGAGCGTCCTGCCGCGGGCGCTCGGCCTGCCACGCGACCCGGTGGACGCCGCGGAGTGGTTGGCCGATGCGCTCGAGCGCGACCGCACGCGCCGCATCTCGACCGGTCGCGTCAACGGCCGGCGCTTTGCTTTCAACGCAGGACTCGGCATCGATGCGGAGGCCGTTCGCCGCATCGACGAACAGGGCCGGAGCCCCGAGGGAAAGCGGCCGGGCGACCTCGCCTTCGTGATGGCCTTCGGACGGATGATCTTCGAACGGCGAGGGCGCTTCGATCCTGTCCTCGAGGTCGAAGGCTACGGCCGCGCCGCGTTCCTCCTCGTCGCTAAAGGCAATCCGTACAGCTTCCTCAAAGCGCTCGCGATCAACGCCGCTCCGGAGGCGGTCTTCGAAGCGGGGCTCGACTTCCTCGCGCCCGTCTCCGTCACGCCGCGCACACTGCCACGTCTCCTCTTCGCGCTCGCCACCGGCCGGCCGGCGCGCAACGCCCTCCGCGGCCACAACCTCGACCGCATCAGCGTCCGCTGCGACCGCGCGCTGCCGCTGCAGGTGGATGGAGAGGACATCGGAGACGTCGAGGAGGCAGTCTTTGAGGCGGAGCGCGGGGCGATCACCGTGCTCGCCTAACTTCCGCTCGCAAGCCTCGTCGGATAGTCCGGTGCGGACTATTCCGCGTCAGACAACGGAGCTGACCACGACGGAGGGCGTGCTCCTCGGGCTGCTCGCGGAGGGCGAGCGCTCCGGTTATGACTTGCTCAAGCGGGCCGAAGCGAGCGTGGCCCACATGTGGTTGCCGGCGAAGAGCCAGCTGTACGCCGTGCTCCCACGACTCGTCGACGCGGGCCTCGCCCGTCGCAAGACGGTGCGCCAGTCGGATCGCCCCGATAAGCACGTCTATCGCCTGACGGCGGCCGGCAGGCGGAGTGTCGAGACCTGGCTCGGACATGCAACGCCGCGGACGTGGGACGAGCTGCTGCTCAAGGTCTTCTTCGCGAAGCTCGTATCGCGCGAGGCCCTGCTGCGACAGCTCGAGGAGCAGCGCGAGGTCCAGCTCGCGCAGCTCGAGGAGTACCGTGCGATCGAGCGCAACATTGCCCGGAATCCGAGCCGGAGGTACGGATACCTGACGCTGCGTTTCGGGCTCGCGCTGATCCCGGCACGCCTCGAGTGGCTCGACGAGGCGATCACGGAGCTGTCGACGTGAAGGCCGTTCTCGCCGCGGCGCTCGTCCTCGGAGTCGGGGCGCCGATTGCGTCGACGGCGCGGCATCCTCAGTTCGGCTACGACAAGAGTCGTCCGCTCGCCGTCCGGCTCGGCGTCGAGCGAGACGCGGGCTCGGCGGGCGTCCGCCAGGCATTGACCTTCGACGACGGAAAGGGCCGGAGGGCGGCGTACTGGACGCATCCCGCCGGCCAGGGGCCGTGGCCCGTGGTCCTGTTCTCGCCCGGCTCCGACGGCACCGCGACATCGCAGTTTCCGGACACCGAGCGGCTCGCGCGCAAGGGCATAGCGTCGTTGACGGTCGCGCCTCCCGCGCCGCTGATCAGGTGCCGTGCGGCGGCGGACGTGCGGGCCTTCACGAGCTACGTGATCGGGCGGCGCCGGGCGCTCGATCTGCTCCCGCAGCTGTCCGGCGCCGACACCTCGCGTGTCGCGGCGGTCGGGTTCAGCTTCGGAGCGGCAGTCACGGCCGCGCTCGCCGGCGTGGACCAACGCCTGCGCGCCGCGGCGATCCAGTCCGGACGCGCCCACCTCAGCGCGCCGATCGCAGCGTTCTGCCGTCCCCGGCTCGGGACGAAGGCCGTGCAAACGTATCGCCGCGCGTACTCGACCATCGATCCCGTTCACTACGTCGGGAAGGCCGCTCCCGTGTCGCTGCTGTTCCAGAACGGCTCCCGTGACCCGATCTCGCCGGCGAAAGACGTCGCGGCGCTCGTGCGAGCCGCGAGCTCGCCGAAGGAGTCGAAGCGGTACGACTCAGGCCACGAGCTCGACGAGGAAGCGCGCGCGGATCTCGACGCGTGGCTCGAAGAACGGCTGCTCGGGAAGCGCCGCTTCGCGGCGGCCGGCGGCAGCTGGACGAAGATCTCGCCGGGCGGCAGGACCCGGTGCGCGCGAGGCGGCCCGTATGCGTTCTGGCTGCGGCGGGGCGACCCGAAGAAGCTGATGATCTTCTTCCAGGGTGGCGGCGGGTGCTTCGACCAGCGGACGTGCGCGATCGGGAGCACGTGGTTCGACGACCGCGTCGATGCTTCCGATGACCCGCGCTTCAACGGCGGGATTCTGGATCTCGACGATGGGCAGAACCCGTTCCGTGACTGGTCGATCGCCTATCTGCCTTCGTGTACCGGCGATGTTCACACCGGCACGCGGATCGTCCGGTACGGGCGCATTCGCGTGCACCAGGTCGGATACCTGAATGCGCGTGCAGCCCTCGCGCGGACGTATCGCGAGTTCCCGAGCGCGAGCGTCGTCTTCATCACGGGTTGCAGCGCCGGCAGCGTCGGCTCCGCGTTTCACGCGGATGGGATCATCCGGCACTACCGGCGTGCGCAGATCACGCAACTCGGGGACTCCCTCGCGTTCGTGTTCCACCGCCCGATCAGCCTTGCCGCGTGGGGAACGAACAGCGTCTTCCCGCCGTTCTTCCGAATCGCCAACCGTCGCTGGACGATGGCCGAGTTCGTCACTCGGCTCGCGAGAGCCCATCCGAACGTGACGTTCGCGCGCTTCAACCACGCAACGGACGCGGTCCAGGAGAGGTTCTATTGGGCGGTCGGCGGCAAGCCCGGTGGCTTCGAGCCTCGTCTACGCGCGGCGGAGCGGACCCTGAAACGCCAGAAGAACTACCGCTCGTATCTCGCCTGCGGTTCGAACCACTGCGCACTGCCGACGCCCGAGTTCTACTCCCTTCGTGTCGGGGGTGTATCGCTTCGAGATTGGGTCGCTGACCTTGCGCAAGGTCGCGACGTCTCGTGCCCG
>JBKPMS010000028.1:0-8875 GCA_046732275.1 Actinomycetota bacterium
CGGCCGACGGAAAGGGGCTACGTCCTCCTTACGACGCGAGGGACATCTTCGCCGCGGCACGAAGCGGCGACGCAGTCGCGCGCGACATCGTCGACGAGGTTGCGCGACGCATCGCGGCGCACATCGCGCCGATCGCCGCCGTCGCCGACCCGGCGCTCGTCGTCCTCGGCGGCGGTCTCGGGGCGAACGGCGACCTGCTGCTCACGCCGGTCCGACGGTTGCTGGCCGAGTGGGTTCCGTACCCGCCGCGGGTCGAGGTCTCCAGCCTCGGCGAAGCCGCAGTGTTGATCGGGGCGCTGGCCACAGGCCTGCGCTCGGCGCTCGACAACGTCTTCGAAAACCGATCGACATCCGGCGCGCTTCGCGCGCCATGATGATGTCGATCGGGGTCGCGCTCGAGTCGAGGCCGTAGCGGCCGACGCGGGCGGAGCCCGCATCGGCGGCGGATGTTGCGGAGACCGGGGGCCGATCGGGCCGAACTGCACTGACGCCGGTCGGTAGCGTGAGAGCGATGGCCGAGCCTCCGACCGCCTGGTCCGCGTATCCGAACGCCTTCTCGCGAGCGCTCGCAGGGCGCGTCGAGCGCCACACGATCACGAGCGAGCTGCTCGCGGACAACCCGCTGGGCGATCCGGCCGAGCGCCCGCTCGAGGTCTACGTCCCGCCCGGCTACGACGACGAGCCCGAGCGCCGCTATCCGAGCGTCTATGTGATCCAGGGCTACACCGGCACCGTTCAGATGTGGCACAACCGCGCGCCGTTTCGCCCGACGTTCCCCGAGGCGGCCGACGTGCTGTTCGCCGGCGGTGACGCGCCGCCATGCGTGCTCGTCTACGTCGACGCGTGGACCGCGTACGGCGGGAGCCAGTTCGTCGACTCGCCGGGGACGGGCCGCTACCACTCGTACCTGTGCGACGAGGTCGTCCCGTTCGTGGACGCCCGCTACCGCACACTGGATGCCGCGGAGCATCGCGGCATCACCGGCAAGTCGAGCGGCGGCTTCGGGGCGATGATCACTCCAATGCTGCGGCCGCACCTGTTCGGAGGCCTGGCGAGCCACGCCGGCGACGCTCTGTACGAGCTCTGCTACATCCAGGGCTTCGGCAAGGTCGTCCGCGCGCTCCGCGACTACGACGGGTCCTACGAGCAGTTCTGGGAGGACTTTGCGTCGCGCCCGCCGATGAGCAAGGAGACCGACGCCGACCTCGTCATGACCTACGGGGTCGCGGCGGCGTTCTCGGCGGAGCCCGACGGCACGGTGCGGCTGCCGTTCGACCTCGAGACCGGCCGTCTCGACGACGAGGTGTGGGCGCGCTGGCTCGGGTGGGACCCGGTCCGGATGGTGCCCACCTATGCCGACGAGCTGCGCGGCCTGCGCGCGATCTACCTCGACGGCGGCACGAAGGACGAGTGGTACCTGGAGCTCGGGGCGCTCGCGTTCCGCGACGCGCTCGCCAAGATCGGGGTCACCGACGTGACGTGCGAGCTGTTCGAGGCGACGCACATGGCGATCGACTACCGCTATCCGCGCGGAATTGCCTACCTCGCGGAGCGCCTCTCGCCGAGCTAGAGCGCGGCCTGCAGGACCCGCCGCGCGATGGGGGCAGCCGCCGCCCCACCGAAGCCGGCGCCAACGAGCATCGCGGCGCGGCCAAGGAGGCCTTCGGGTGCGAGGTGGGTGCGAAAGGCACGGCCCCGGCGGACTCGTTGGTTACGGCCGTGTTTGGGGACTGTCCCCCGCCACGGCCCGAAGGGCCGTGGCGCAGGCGGCTGTTCTAGCCATGCACTTCGCGCCGAAGGTGTAACGAGTTCTCCACCGGCGAGGCCACGCCTGCATGGTTATGCGACGCTCCCGTCTGGGTGCTGCGTCGTTCGCTGCTGGACATGGCCGCAGCGGTCGGCAACGCGCTTCGATGCCGCGCGCCCTGAACGCGCAACACGGTCTAGCGCTCCACTTCGTTTCCGCCGATGTCGTTGCCGCTCGACTCGACGTGGAGGATCAACCTGCTGGCGAGAACACCGGGGCCGCCGTTGTCACGGATGACGTTGTCCTTGAGGACGAGCGCCCCGCCGCCGCCGTCCTGGCCTCCCGCCAGCACGACACCGGCGCGTTTCGGCGGCGACGGCTTCAGCGCGTTGCGCAGGATCCTGTTGCCGCTGATTTCGAGCTGCGTGGCGACCACCGCAGGGCCCTCGTTCGGCTCGAGCTCGAGGAGGATGCCGGGGCCGGAGTTGTCCTGAATCGTGTTGCCCGTGATGTGCACGTCGAGCGCGGGTTGGCCGCGGTCGTCGGGCTCGACGTCGATGCCTGCAGCGGGCTGGCCCGGCGGTGAGTCGCGTACTCCCTCGATGGTGTTGCCTGCGATCGTCAGACCGATCACCGCCGTTGCCGAGATCGCGTTACGAGCGGCGCCGCCGAGCCTGCAATCGACGATCGCGATCCCGCCCGCGTAACTGTTGCCGTTCGCGCGACCGTTGACGGTCACGTCGTCTTTCGGCATGCCGCCGATGTCGAGGTTCTTCAGCGTGATCCGGTGCCCGAGTGCAGCAACGCCGTAGATCGACGGATCCGGCACGACGATGCGCAGGTTGCTGATCGTCACGTCCACGGGCGCGGCGCTCGTCCTGCTCGAACGGTTGACGTAGAACACCGCGCTCGCCGCGATGGGATCACCGTCGATGGAACGCAGGCGCACCGGCCCGAGCCCGGCGGAGACGATGCACGCGCCGTCCGACGTGATCGTCGTGCCGTCGCGCGAGACCCAGAGCCCCCGCGTCGTGTAGCACTCGCCCTGAGGCAGCTTCGGCAGGAACACGGTGCCGCCACGGCGGTCGAGCCGCGCCTGCAACCACGTGCTGAGGTCGCGGAGACCCGCCGGGGGCGTCGTCGGCGCGGCGGCTGCCGGCCGCGGCGGCGCGTGCGCCGCTCTCCGCCGCAACACATCCGGGCCTCGATTGCCGGCGAAGACGTTGCCGTCGAGCGCGACGCGCCCCTGACCGTCCCGCTGGCCGCCGGCCACGACGATCGCCGCGCGCCGCGACGGCGCCGCCTTGCGAGCGTTGCGCAAGATCCGGTTCGAGCTCACCTCGATCCCGGACGCGAGAACCGGCGCGCCGTTTGCCGGATCGAGGTCGAGGAGGACGCCGGGCCCGCCGTTGCCCGAGATCGCGTTGCGAACGACGTGCACGTCGAGCACCGGCTGGCCCCTGTCGGCGGCCGCGATCCGCACGCCGGCCGCCGCTGGTTCACGCGCGCCGGCGAGCGTATTGCCCTCGATGCGCAGGTCGACAGGGCCGAAAGCAGAGATCACGTTCCGGCGGCCCCCGGTCAACGTCGAGTCGGTGACCGAGACGCGCCCTGTCATACCGCCTGCTCCGACGACGCCGCTGCCGATGCGGACGTTCGCGAGCGGTGCGCCGTCGATCCGAAGAACTCGCAGCGCCACCTCGTGTCCGAACACGGCGATGCCGTACATGTTCTTTGCCGCCGGAACGGTGATCCGCAGGCCGCTGATGCTCACGCGGACCGGCAGCGGCGCGCGAAGGTCGGAGTGATTCACGAAGAACACGGCGTTCGCGCGGATCGGCCGGCCCGCGCCGTCTCGGATGCGTGCCTCGCCCGGCCCGAGCGCAACGAGGCATGCGCCGTCCGAGGTGATCGACGTGCCGTCGCGTGAGACCCAGAGCCCGCGCGTCTGATAGCAACGGCCATCCGGCAGCTTCGGCAGGAAGACGTCCCCACCGGCGTCGAGCCTCGACTGCAAGGACTGCGTGTCCTCCCTCGTGCCCGCATCGGCGGGGCCCGTTACGCCGAGCAGCGCCACGATGCAGAGGACGATCCCCGTCATGGCCCTCGTTGCGGTGCGACTCCTCATGTCGCGGGGCCGGCTGGTCTAAAGGTTTCGCCGGAGGAGGACGAACCCGAGCGGCAGGAGCGCCGCAAGTGCGACGAACGGGGCGAGCGAGACACGCGTCCGCTGCTCCCGCAGCTTCGTCGCCGGCCCGGTGCCGAGCACGTCCTTCGCCGCGGACGTGAGAGCGCCGATGTCCTCACCGAGCACCTCGCCGCCGCCCGCGTCTGCGACACGCTCCGCCTCCCGGCTGCTCTCGCTGTCCGGCCGATAGGCGGGGTCAGGCCGGTTCTGCCGCAGAAAGATCCGTTCATGCGAATTCCACATGTGCACGAATAGGACGTCAACGCGGTGCTGGCGGAGCTGAGAACGCAGGACGACGTCGTCGAACGGCTTGCTCTCGCCGTCGCTGAAAATGACGAGCAAGCGTTTCTGGGTCTGCGGCTTGAAGTAGTTGTAGGGGCCGATGTTCCCGAGCGCGTTGAAGTCCGTCGCGAGCGGCCCCTGGCCAACCGGGGGCGGCCGTTCGACTCCGACTGCGTCGCGCAGCGTCGAAACGAAGAGCGTGGCATCGAGCGTCGGAAACAGGTGCGGCAGCATGCGATCCGTCAGCGACGCGATCCCGACGGGGACGTCGCCGAGACGGGTGCGGAGCTGCTGGGCAAGCCGCTTCGCACGGGTCAGCCGGTCGGGAGCCCCTGGATCGGCCGTCGCGAGCATCGAGCGTGATGTGTCGAAGAGGAGATACACCTCTGCGTCGTTCCGCCCGACCTGCGTGCGTGTGCCGGAAAGAACCGGCTGAGCCGCGGCGAGGCCGAGGAGCCCGGCGACAGCGACGATCGCTACCGGAACGCCGAGCCGCGACCGGAACGGAGGCGGGGTGAGGGTCAGGTGCCTCGAGACCCGGCGCGCGCGCCGCTCGAGCAGCGCGTGCGCGGCAAGTGGGATCACGACCGCCAGAGCGACGAGCGCAGCCGTGGGCGTCAAGAAGGCCATCAGTACCCGGAGCCGGGCGTCGCCAGAGCCGCGCCGCCCGAGCGCCCGAAGCCCTGCGCGGAGCCGCCGCCCGTGCCCGTCGGCAGCCGCTTGAGCAAGCGCAAGGTCAGCTCCAGGTTGAACTTTGCGTCCTCGTTCGTCGGGTCGGTCGTAAGAGCTCCTCGGAACGCCCGCGATGCGTATTGGAGGAAGCGCAACCTCTGGCCCTGGTTGTCCGTCGTCGCGAGCCCGAGGCCCATCACGCCGAGCAGATTCGCCGCCTGCGCGCGCCGTGCGGGGTTGTGCGATTCCCGTATGAACGCCGCGAGCGAGACGAGCGCCTGGCTTCGAATCTGGTCGGAGTTCGTCTGCATGAACGGATTGACTTCGGGGCGCGCCAGCCAGAAGCTACGCAGCGTTTGGCGATAGTCGAGGTCGTCACTGACACCGAGCAGGCGACGCGCCGCATGAAACGGCACAAGCTCGTCCGGTTGCCAGAGGTCTGTACGCGTCGGAGCGGCCTCGAACCGCACGTCGTCGCGGGTGAGCGTCGTCTGCCACCGGCCGACGTCGAGAGCAAGCAGCAGCGCGACAACCGCCGCTGCGAGCGCGACGACGGTCGCTGCGAGCCAGCGCCAGCTCACGACTGCGTCCTCGGGATCGGAAGCCGCCCGCACCAGTGCTCGTTGACGGCGAGTGCGACGAGCACGAGCGCGGCGATGACGATGAGCGACCACGGCAAGGCGCCTTCGAGCGCACCTTCGGACGTCCCCGCCGCGCTGCCCGTGCGCGTGACCGGCTTCGTGAACGCGTTCTTTCCGGCGAGGTTCCGGAAGAGTGCGAGGTTGTCAGCCCGCGGCGTCAGCGCGACGATCCGGAAGGGCACACCGAGATTCCGGAACGCATTGAACGTCTGTGCGACGCGGGGTACGTCGTCGGGCGCTGTGTCCAGATCGCTCACGAGGAGAAGCGGTCCCTTCGCGTCTCCCGCGCGCACGAGAGCTTGATGCGCCGTGTTCAGGCCCGCCGAGATCTGTGTCCCGCCCGAGAAGTTGCTCGACCACGGAGTCGGAGTGGTCGGATCGAGACCGGGCTTCGGGTGCGCGGGAGGCGTGAAGAGGCGCACGAACGAGCGCAGCTCGCGAGTCGGAGAGCCGGGCGGGAACATCTCGTAGGCGATGTCGGAGAAGACGACGAGCCCAATGCGCGAGCGCGACTGGATCAGCTGGTCGAGCACTTTCACGATCGTCCGGTCGGCCTCCGGCTTGATGCTCCGCGAGACGTCGAGGATGAGCATGCCGCTGCCGCCCTTCGGCAAAAGCCCGCGTGCGGCCGCAGCGTCGGACCGGCCGGTCGCGGCTGCCGAGGCGACGAGCCCGACGAGCACGAGCGCGAGCGCGACGCGCAGGAACAGCGTCCGGCGTGCAGGGCCGGCCAGAGGAGCGGTCGTTCCGAGCGGAATCGCCGGGCCACGCGTCCGTTCGCGCAACGAGCTAGTGGGCATGACCGTTCGACCTTTCCGAGATCACGCGCCGCACGTCGACCGTGAGCGGTTGTGTTGCGGACGGCACCGGGACCGGCTCCGCCCACGCAAGCTCGCGTGCCGCCACGGCGAGATCCTGCTCGCCGCTGTGGCTCAGCTCCCGCGCAAGCAGCTCGAGCGCTTTCCGCTTCGCGGGCTGGTCGTCGCGCTGCGTCGCCTGTTCGACGAGCATGACGGCACGCTCGAGCGGCGTCGCGGCGGGGCGGCGGATGCGTCCCCTCACTGCTCGGAAGAGCATGAGGAGCCCACCCAGCGCGCAGAGGAACAGGATCCCGCTGAGCCCGAACACCAGCCCGCGCAGTAGGCCGGGCGAGACGCTGTACGAGACCCGGGTCGGATCGGTCGTGATCCGCCACGCCGGCTGCTGGAAGGGATCTGCGTTGTTGAGATCCGCCTCCGTCGTCCGCGACGCAAGCGTGAGCGGATACCACGCGAGCTGAAGCTTCTTGCGCGCCGCTCCGCTGCGCAGCCAGTAGAAGACCTCGGCCGACGGGAACTGCACGCGGCGGTTCGGCCCTGGAGGCAGGCATGCATAGGTCAGGCACACGAGGTCGGCCGTGTACTTGAGATGCGTCAGCTGGCCGGTGTCGTACCGCTGCACCGACGGCACGCCGATCAAGTCGTAGGGCTTGAACTTCGGGTTGAAGCCGACGCGCTCGGGATCCACGCGCGTGCGGTCGATGAGCAGCGAGATCGAGGCCTTCAGCGGGTCGGCGAACATCGCCGCGGAGCGCGACAGCGACGTCTGTCCCGAGATCGCCCGGCGCGGGATCGCCGGCGCGTTGCCGCCGCGCAGGACGAGCACGAGCACTACGGCCGTCAGGGCGGCCAGCACGACGGCCGTCCCGATCACGAAACGCCGGGTCGTCACCACCAGCGCCCTCGCGAGACGATTCGCTCGTCGGCCCATTCGAGGAACGACTGGAAGATCTCGCCGCGATCGGTCGTGGTCACGACGACGGGCCCGAGGTCGAGCGCGCGCAGGCGCATCGTCAATTCCTCCGCGGCTGCCTCGTTCTCCTCACGGCGCCGAGCCGCCTCGCGATCCGTAAGGCGCACCGACACCAGCTTGCGCGTCGTCTGGTCGTAGAGCGGCAGGACGACACCGCCCACGGCCGGGAAGCTCCGCTCCCAGGTCGGGTCCTGGATCACCACGGGCACGATGTCCCAACGCCGTTCCAGCGCCGCGACCCACTCGTCTTCCGACGGCGGAGCGAGGAAATCCGAGAGGACGAAGAGAAAAGTGCCTGCCGGCAGCGGCGGATGCAGTCGTGCGAGGAAGTCGAATGCGCGCGCGATGCTGTCCTCCGGTGCCGAGAACGACCGGTGCGCCGCCTGTTCCGGCAGCTCGCGATGCGTCCGCGGCGCGACCCACGTCTCGTTGTCCGCGCCGTTGTCGAGATACCCGAGGAAGCCACGCGCGGCGAGCGTCGCTTCCGTGACGAGGCTCGCCGCCTGCACGGCGGCGGCCGGCTTGTCCAGCCATGGCAGCGGCCGCGGGAAGAGCGACATCGAGGGCCGCCGGTCGGCGACGATGACGACGCGCGGAGCCTCCTCGGCGAAGTACTCGCGGACGACGAACTCATCCGCGCCATGAGCAGAGGACAGACGGGCGGAGGCGTTCCAGTCGATCGCATGGGCATCGTCGCCCGGCTCGTACGGCCGCGAGCCGGCGACGTCGGAGCCCGAACCACGGCGGAGGCTGTTCATCCCGCCGAAGGGAAGCCCAACGAACCGCCGTCGCGGGGCGAGCGGGAAGGTGACGTCGGTCGCCGTCACCCGTTTAAGACGGTGCTACTGGGAGCGGCTCCGGGGCCGTCGGCTCTTGGGTCGTCTCGGCCTCCGGCTTCGGCGCGGCGGCGAAACAGCGCTGCACGATCCCGTCGACCGCGGAGTCCCAGCCGATCCGGCGCGCCTCCGCCAGGAACGTCGGCCGGAACACGATCCTATGCAGCAGCACCGGAGCGAACAGCCGCTCGACGTCCTCGGGCACGACGTATTGCCGGTGATCGAGCAGCGCCCACGCACGAGCAGCGCGCTCGAGCGCCAGGCTCCCGCGCACCGACGCGCCGACCGCGACCTCGTCGAGCGTGCGCGTCGTGCGAACAAGCTCGACGATCCAGCGGCGCAGAAGCTTGTCGACGTAGACCCGCATGACGGCGTCCCGCAGGTCTTGCACGTCAGAGACGTCGACGACCGGTTGCAGCAGGCGCAGTGGATGCCCGTGACGCTGCTCGTCGACGATCTGCAGCTCCTCGTCGACCGACGGGTAACCGAGCGCCGTCTTGAGGAAGAAGCGGTCGAGCTGCGCCTCCGGCAGCGGAAACGTGCCCTCGTACTCGATCGGGTTCTCCGTTGCGAGGAGCAGAAAAGGATCCGGCAACACGCGTGTCTGCCCGTCGACGGTCACCTGATGCTCGGCCATCGCCTCGAGCATCGCGGACTGCGTCTTCGGCATCGCGCGGTTGACCTCGTCGACGAGGACGACGTTCGCGAAGATCGGCCC
>JBKPMS010000029.1:0-7900 GCA_046732275.1 Actinomycetota bacterium
AACACGACGAGCGTGGCGCGGTCGTGGGCGTGGAGCTTCACCATCGCGTGACTGACGTGCGTCTTCGCGGTGGCGGGGCTGATCACCAGCCGCTCGGCGATCTCGTTGTTGCCGAGGCCGTTGCCCACGAGTGCCACCACCTCGCGCTCTCGGGCGGTGAGCTCGTCGACCAACGTGGCGCTCGGACAGGAGCGCTCGGGCATGGAGGCGAGCTCAGTGATGAGTCGGCGGGTGAAAGCAGGCGAGATCAGAACCTCTCCCCGGGCCAGGAGTTCGACCGCTCGCACCAGCTCGACCGGCTGCGTGTCCTTCACCAGCAGGCCGCTGGCGCCGGCCCGCAGGGCGGCGAGGACGCGCTCGTCGCTCACGGAGGCCGTCATGACCATCACCGCTACCCCCAAGTGGGAGGACATTCGGTCGGTGGCCTCGACCGCGTCAAGCCCCGGCAGCCTGCTGTCGATCATCACCACGTGGGGCCGAACATGGGCAGCCAGGCCGACCGCCTCCTCGCCGGTGGCGGCATCGCACACCACCTTGATGCGCTGGCCTGCCTCGAGTAGCACTCGAAAGCCGGCGCGCACCAGGGCCTGGCCATCGGCGATCAGTACCCGCACCTCGCTGGCGGCGTGGTCGCCGCTGAACGCGGGCGGCGCGGTGACGGTCACGGTCATTACCGGGGCCGCTAATAGCCGAAGCTGCCGCTCTTGTTCGAGCCAGTGCCGGAGACCATGTTTCCGGCCGGAGACAGAGCGAACCAGGCAGCACCGAATGCGGTGAGGCCCTGGCCGTTCGTATCGCCGGGGTTCTGATTCGCCCGAGTAGAGGTAGAGCGGGTGCCCGTTGTAGGTGATTTGTGGCTTGCCGTCCGAGAGGGTGGTCGTTCCGATCTTGGAGGCGGCCAGCCCGCTGCCGATGACCGGCTTACCGGCGATCCGGAGCGGCGGCCAGGCGGCAGCGCAACCGCCCGTGCACGAGCTCTTCGTCCCCAGATCCTTCTGCAACAGGTACACGGTGCGGCGCTGCGAGTCGTCGACGATCCGGCCGAGGTCGCCGTATTCGCGACGCCGATCGCCGCCGGCTGTCCGCTCGAGCTCGTCGGCGGCGACGTCGCCGCAGTCCGACCGTTGCCGCCGCTCCCGCAGGCGCTTATCGCCAGCGCGGTGATCGAGGCAGCTGCCGCCGCGGCCAGGAGGCCAAGCCGTCCTGACGTGAATCGCACGTTTCGCGAGCCGGTCGGCTTGTGGCTCTCCAGTAGTGCTTGCCGCTTCATGTTGGCCTCCCGTTCGTTTGATCCTGCTGAACGAACGACGCTAGATCCGCCCGGCTCGGGTTCCTATGGGGCGGTCTTCAAAGCGCGTGTGGGGCTGCCTCAAGGACCGGTAGCGTTGTCGTTGCGTGGCCTCCAGAAGGTTGGGTCCGGACCGTCCTCGAGCAGCATCCTCAGGGGCTGAGGTGACGCTCAGGTAGGGGGATCTGGGCGCGCAGCGTGGTCCCTGTGGACGGGTCGCTATTTATGGTGAGCGTTCCGTCGAGCGCGGCGACCCGATCGGTCAACCCGGCGAGGCCATGGCCGGGTGGCGCTTGCTGGGCGATGCCTACGCCGTTGTCGCTGACCTCTACCGAGAGTTGTCCTGCCGCGACGGCGATGCGAACGCCTGCGGTCCTGGCGCGGGCGTGCTTGACGACATTGGTGAGCGCCTCGGAGATCAGAAAGTAGACGCTGGCTTCGATCGTCGGCGAAAAGCGTTGCGCGGGAATGTCGAGTGGACCGACCACGATCGGCAGCCGATCCGCTAGGGACTCGACGGCCGCGAGCAGTCCGCGCGTGGTCAGGAGCGTTGGATGGATGCCCGCAGCGAGGTCGCGGAGGTCCTCGATGCCGGTCTTTGCCTGCTCGGCCGCGGCATCCAGCAGCTCTCGAGCGCGTTCGGGCTCGGACTCCCACTTCTGCTGGGCGAGCTGCAGGTTGATGACGACGTTGACGAACTCCTGTTGCGCCCCATCGTGGAGATCCCGGGTGACCTGGCGCCGCGCCTCGTAGCCGGCCTCGATCGTCCGCCGCTGAGCCGCTCGAGCCTCTACCGCCCGGGCCTCCGCGATGTCGCGCTCGCGCACCGCCCGCTCGGCCTTCCGTTGCTCTTCGATATCCGTGAAGGCGACAACGGCACCGCGGCCGTGTGGAGTATCGATCGGTGCGGACCAGTAGCTGACCGGGACCATGGTGCCGTCACGCCGGACGAACCAGTCTTCGTCGCTGTGGACGGTCTCTCCGGTCTGATGCGGTAGCAGCATCGGGCATTCCTCGACCGGGAAGTGAGAGCCGTCCGGATGCTTGTAGTGGATCGTCTCGTGGCTGGGCCTGCCCTCGAGCTCGGAGAGATCGTCGTAGCCGAGCGCGGCAAGCGCTGCGGGGTTGGCGAAGCGAATCAGGCCCTCGAAGTCGACGACCCAAACGGGCTGGGCGACGCCTTCCAGGATCGACCTCAAAAACGGCTGCGCCTCGACGTTCCAGCCGGTGAGCTCGGTTGCCGCGAGTCCGTCATGTCGATCGGCGCCGAAGGTACTGCAGCACGGCAAGCACCCGCCGGTGGTCCTCGGGGGCCTGGCGCAGATCGAGCTTCCCGAGGATCGAGGTCACGTGCCGCTCCACCCCCGCAACGCTGACCACCAGCGCTTCGGCGATACCCCGGTTCGAGCGCCCTCGGCCATCAATCCGAGGACCTCCCGCTCGCGCGGCGTCAGCTCGTCAATCGGACCACCCTCGCGATGGCGCCCGACCATTCGCTGCACAACCGCCGGGTCCAATGCAGACCCGCCGCGCGCCACCCGGCGGATTGCGGCGATGAAGAGCGCGAGGTCGCCGACGCGGTCCTTAAGCAGATAGCCGACGCCCTGGGCACGGTCGCCGACCAGCTCCAGGACGTACCGGTCCTCCAGGAACTGAGAGAGCACCACAACGCCGATGTCGGGCTGCGAGGAACGGATCCGCAGCGCGGCCCGCAGGCCGTCGTCGGTGAAGTCCGGGGGCATCTGGATATCGGTGATGACGACGTCGGGATGGTGGGCGCCGGACTTGCGGACGAGATCCTCGGCATCGCCCGTCACGCCCACAACCTCGAGCCCCGCCTCCTCGAGCACCCGCACGATGCCCTCGCGGACCAGCGGCTGATCCTCGCCGACCAGCACGCGGATGGGCGCCACATCGCTCACGAACCAACGCTACTCCTACTTGAGGTAGCCCCACACGCGCTTTGAAGACCGCCCCATAGGAACCCGAGCCGGGCGGATCTAGCGTCGTTCGTACACGAGAACCACACGAACAGGAGCCACCCCATGATCGATCAAGCACTCACCCAGCACGAGATCGCTGGCCATATGGACAGCAAGCAGGATGTCCTGGACTTCCTGGTCACCGAGGAACAGCTCGGTGTCACGCTCCTCACTGCTGCGATCCAGAACGCCCCCGGCACACCGTCGGAGGCCTTCCTTCCGGTGCTGCGCAACGGCGTCACCACCGAGTACCACCACGTGGAAGCGCTCGAGGCGGTCGGCGGCGAGGCACTGACCACGAGCTACTAGTTCCCCGATTCCGCCTTCGGCGGCGGGGGCATCGGCCTGTTCGAGACCCTCGAGGTCATCGAGACGATCGAGATCAGCCTCTACCTCATCGGCGTGAGTGCCTTCGCGCGGGTGGGCGAAGACTACGGCGCCCGTCTCTGCGCCGAGGCGATGGGGGACCGAGGCCGTGCACCGCGCGCTCGTGCGCTTTGCGCAGGGCGAGCTGGGCACCAAGGACATCGGCGCCCCCAACGACGTGGGATTCGAGAACTTCGACTGGCCCACCGTCGCCAAGGTCCGCCAGTCACTGGAGGAACTCGGCATCCGGTACGGGACCGAGAGCAGCTCGCAGCGCGGCAAGTTCTACGAGTACCCCGGCGACCCGCTCGCCAGCGGCGTCGGCACGCCGGTCAACCACAGCAGCCCGGCCTGAAGTGGAGCCGTGGCGCGGCGCGCGAGCGCCGCGCCCGCTGCACGGGCGCCACGACTACGAGCTTCACTCCTCGCCCGGCGAGCTTCCGCCCGTGTCCCTGTTCTGGAACAGTCGATGCTCGGCGAAGACTTGATGTTGTCGAGAACGGTGCGAGGCGTTACAGCATCGGCAGCACGACCGACGGCCTCGTCAGCAACCCCGACGGGTCGCTGACGCTCTCCATTCAGCAGGACCGCCCCGATGACCAGCCTGCCCAGACGAAATGGCTGCCCGCGAGCGACGGCCCGGTCAATCACGATGGGGTTCTACGGCCCCGCCACCTCTGTGCTGGACAGCGCCTACCGACCCCCGCAGTAACGAAGCGCAGGTAACGGCCGGCCTGACTCACTGCTGCGTTTCACGCAAAGCCACAACCTCCGGTTGGAGCTTACTGCGTTGGACGAGCTCCGCCCGTCTCGTGCGTCGGAGGCAGGCTTTCGCTTCGCTTGGGCGTTGCGACCGCACAGAGCGCGTTGGGCGACGCGCTCGGTGTTCGTCGTCCCAGAACAGAAGCCTGGGCTAGCGCTGGGTCAGATCGCGTTGCCCGGGAGAGCGGAGGTGCTGGATTGCCTTGTCGGTAAGGACGGCGGGATACCTCGTCGGCGGTGTCGCAGGAGTACTCATGCAATCCGTCAAGGCGTCCGCCCGTACCTCCGGCGGCTGGGCAACGATGAGTACCTCCAACATGCGAGGAGCAAAGTGGACATGCCGACGGCGAACAACCGCAACCGGGACGTTTGCTCCATTTGCGGCCGGGTACCGACGCTGGTCGGTGGTCATGAACTCGGCGCTCGCCACGAATTCCCCCAGCGCGGGCTGGTTCTCCACCTTCGAGCTGCGGCCCCCCGCCACGGAGGGCGGGGGAGCAGTGCGCACGCCGCAGTGGCGCTAGGCGATCGTCATGACGACTACGGTGGCGTCGTCCTCGAGTGGCTCGCGCGCACGGTCGGTCAGAGCCTGCGTGACCGCCATGGCCGTCGACGCCGCGGTGGAATGGTCGGCTTCGGAGAGGGCGCGTTTTAGGCCCTCGACGCCGAAGCTTCCGCCGCCCTGAACCCGCCGGTCGGTGACGCCGTCGGTGACGAGGATTAGACGTTCGCCGGAGTGCAGTTGGCGCTCCACGGGCTGAAAGCCCGGCTCGGAGTCCACGGCGCCCAGCGGTGGATGGCTTGGTTGCTCGAGCTCTTCGAGGTTTCCGTGGGTGTCGACCACGTACCCGCTGGGGTGGCCGCAGTTGACCCAGGTCAATGTGGCCGTGGGGGCGTGCCACCGGGCCACGATGGCGGTGACCGAGAAGTCGGGATTGCCTAGCCGCCGGACGGTTTCGTTCATGTTCGAGAGAGCCTGCTCGAGGTCCTCGCCGCTGCGTCGGGCGGCTCGCAGGGCCCCGAGGGCGGCCGCCCCCAGACCGGCGGCGGTTGGCCCGGTTCCGGCGTTGTCGGCGATGGCGAGCCAGGCGCCGTCGCGGTTCTCGACGAAATCAAACCAGTCTCCGCCCACCTCGTAGGTGGGCAACAGTGCGCCCGCCAGCTGGGCGCCGGCGATCCGGGCAATACGAGGCGGGAACAGGTTTTGCTGGATCTCGGCGGCCGCGGTGGTGGGCTTTCGCCGACGCGCCGCCTCGATGTAATCCGTGTAGTCGTTGGCCAGCTCCAGCGCCGCGGCGCCTTGCTTGGCGATGTCGGCCAGCGGCGCCGTTGGTTCGCCCAGACACAGCAACAGGCCCGTGACGCGCCCCCTCAGCCCCAGAGGCTCGACCACGCAGCCTGGCAGTCGCTCGCTCAGCGCCAGGTAGAACTCCGGTAGCCGCTCGGGAACGATCTCCGGCCCCAGCGCCGGCGGTGCGTCCAGCCGCTCGGGGAACTCCTCTGACCCCGCTAGGCGCAGCAGATGCGATCCATCGATGTCGACGACGTACAGCGCCACTGCGACGCCGGCGACGCGCCGGGCCTCGGCGACGAGCTGATCGGCGACCAGATGCGGCGGGACCTCATCGAGGATCCGCGTGACCTCGAGCGTCAGCGGCCGGCCGCGGCCGAGTTGACCCGGAAAGAGGGGCGGGGGCATCGCCACCTCACCGGCCCCGCGAATCTCTTCGACCGCCGCCGGTTTGCCCGAGTCGGCATCAAGAGCGCGCTCGAGCGCGTCGCGGTTGGGGAAGTGGCGGTAGAGCGTCGAGCGGCCGACGTCCGCGGCCGCCGCGATGTCGGCCATGGTGACCCGACGATCTCCTCGCGACGTGGCCGCCGCGGCGAGGATCCGCTCACGGCTGGCCAGAGCGTCCGCCCGCGTAAAGGACGCCCCGCCCAGACTCTGTGATCGCGTGGACTCCGCCATGCCCGACGGACGGTAGCGGTCCCCGCGCGGCGCCATGCCGGCTTGTTCTACACAGTCCGCAGGCTTCTCGCGCTCGGACGTCCCGCCGTGTATCAGCACTGTCCCGTTCTGTCCCACGTCCGCTGTGGAATCCGGTTTTGAGCGTGGCCGGGTGGGTACCCGAGCCATTCACGTCCCGGTTAGCTGGGACGACGCTGGACGCGCCGGCGAGTTGTGCCGACGCCTGGACGGCGACTGGGAGAGGTCAACCGACCAGACGCGCCAACGGAGGTAAGCCATGGAGCTCCCGAAGGACAAGGTCATCGAGTTGTTGCGCGAACGCGGCGAGAACGACAAGGCCGACCGCGCCAACGACGAGCTGCCCGACCAGGTCGACACCGACAAGCACGGCGCCCTGCTCGACAAGCTCGGCATCGACCCCGGGTCGGTCCTCGGCGGCATCGGCAACAAGCTCGGCCTCTGAGTCCGGATACGGGCGCCGAGGGACGTGCACCACTTGATGGCAACCAGAGACAACGCAGAGGAGCGAAAGTGACCGAGATGACCCACGCATACGACTGGAGCGGTCGGACCGTCGTCGGCAGCGACGGCGAGAAGATCGGCAAGATCGACGACCTGTACTTCGACCATCGCAGCGACAAGCCGGAGTGGGCCTCGGTGCACACCGGGCTGCTTGGCACCAAGCGGTCGTTGGTGCCGCTCGCGGGCGCGCGCCCGCAGGGCGAGGACGTCCAGGTCCCGGTCTCCAAGGACCAGGTCAAGGACGCCCCGAACGTCGAGCCCGACGGCGAGCTCTCCGAGCACGATGAGGTCGCGCTCTTCGAGCACTACGGCGTCCCCTACACCCAGCAGGGCACCGTGACCGCGACCGGGGACGCCGGGCCCGGGGCCGCCGGTGACACCGGCCAGGACGTCAGCGGCCCGACCACCGACGACGCGATGACGCGGTCCGAGGAGGAGCTGCGCGTCGGCACCGCCTCGCGCGAGCGGGGCCGCGCGCGTCTGCGCAAGTACGTGGTTACCGAGGAGGTCCACCAGACGGTTCCGGTGCAGCGCGAGGAGGTGCGCGTCGAGCGTGAACCGATCACCGACACCAACATCGACCGCGCCACGGACGGGCCGGCGATCTCCGACGAGGAGCACGAGGTGGTCCTCCACGAGGAGGAGGTCGTCACCGAGAAGCGCGCCGTCCCCAAGGAGCGCATCCGGCTCGCAAAGGACACGGTGACCGACGAGCAGCAAGTCTCCGACGAGGTGCGCAAGGAGCGCATCGACGTCGACACCGGTCGCGACTGAGCGCCACCGCTCAGCCCAGCGGGGCGAGCATCGCCCGAGTGGATGGCCGGCCGCCAACGGCCGGCCATTCATCGGCAGTCACGTAAGTCCCTACCTCAGGAGTTCATCTCATGCACATCATCGCTGCCGTGAACGTCGGCGACAGCCTGCAGCAGGCGTTCGACAGCTTCTTCGGCTTCCTGCCGAACCTGCTCGGCTTTCTCATCATCCTCGTCGTCGGCTACATCGTGGCCCGCG
>JBKPMS010000030.1:0-23355 GCA_046732275.1 Actinomycetota bacterium
GCTGGCGACCGACGGCGCACGCGTGGTGGTGTGCGGGCGGCGAGCGGCGCCGGTGGAGGCGGTGGCGGCCGAGACCGGCGGCCTCGCGGTGGCCGTGGACGCGGCCACCGAGGAAGGCGCGGCGAGGGTGGTCGCGTCGACCATCGATACCTTCGGCCGGCTCGACGGCCTCGTGCTGAATGCGGGGGTCATCCGCCCGGGACTCGTCGAGGAGCTGTCGGTCGACGAGTGGTCCGAGACGCTGCGCATCAACCTCACCGGCCCGTTCCTGCTCGCGCGCGCGGCGCTGCCGGAGCTGCGGCGCTCAGGCGGCGCCATCGTGGCCGTGTCGTCGGTGGCGGCACTGCGGTCGGGGCCGGCCATGGCGAGCTATGCGGCCTCGAAGGCCGGGCTTGTGGCGCTGGCCAACGCGCTCGCGGTCGACCACGCGGCCGACGGGGTGCGGGTCAACACGGTCTGCCCGGGCTGGGTGCGCACCGAGATGTCAGACGAGGAGATGGCGGCGATCGCGGCCGAGCGGGGCATCACGCCGGACGAGGCATACGGGATGGCCACCGAGCTCGTCCCCCAGCGCCGTGCCGCTTCGCCCGACGAGGCCGCGGCCGTGACCGCGTGGCTGCTCTCGGACGAGGCGTCCTACGTGACGGGGGCGACGGTGACCGTCGACGGCGGCACCGCGCTGATCGACGCCGGCAACGTTGCTTTCCGACCGGACGCGGGCGGCAGCGTCGGATCCGGACCGCAAGCGGGCGCCCCGTGAAGCCACGCCTGGTCGTCGTCCTCTCCGAGCAGTGGACGCTCGTCCATCCGCGCGACCTCGACGCGCTGGTGGCGATGGCGGTCGAGGTCGAGGCGGCGGGCGCCGACGCGGTCATGCTCAGCGAGCACGTCGTTCTCGGGCGCAGCGCGGCGAGCGAGGGCCTCATGGGCAACCCGCGCGACTACGCGCTCCCCGGCAACCAGGACCCGGCGATGCCGTGGCCGAGCTCCATCGTGCTGCTCAGCGCCATGGCGGCGGCCACGAGGCGCATCCGCCTGGCCGCCGCCGCGATCATCGCGCCGCTGCGCCACCCGCTCCTGCTGGCCAAGGAGCTGGCGACGCTCGACCTCTTCTCCCGCGGGCGGCTCGTTGTCCTCCCGACGGTGAGCTGGCACCGCGACGAGTACGCGGCCCTCGGCGTGCCGTTCGACCGGCGCGGCGAGCTGCTCGACGAGCACCTGGCGGCGTGGTCGGTGCTTTGGCGCCAGTCGCCGGCGTCGTTTGCAGGCGAGCACTACCGCTTCGACGATGTCTGGCTCGAGCCCGAGCCGTGGCGCCCCGACGGCCCGCGGCTCTGGTTCGGCGGCAGCTCGGCTCACCGGCGGCTGGTCGAGCGCCTCGTCCGCTACGGCCACGGCTTCAACCCGCTGGGCCGCATGACCGACGACGACCTCGCCCGGATCGCCGAGGCGATGCGGGCAGCCGGCCGCGACCCCGCCGAGCTCGAGCTCGTCGGCGGCATGCGCGGGGTGTTCACCGGCGACGACCGCCCGTCCGAGCTCGAGCCCGCGGTCGCGGCGGTGCCGCCGCAGCTCGAGCAGGGCTATGAGTCGTTCTGCTTCAAGCCCTCGCAGTTCACCGACGACCCGAAGCAGGTCGGGCCGCTGGTGCGCGAGGTCCAGGCCCGTCTGGAGGAGCTTGCCGCTCCGCCTCCTCCTCGGGCATCGCCAGCGCCACGTGCAGGGTATTCGCGGTGACCTCCGGCTGCTCGCCGACCGGCTCGAGGTCGCGGTCAAGCTCGCGCACCGTGTTCTCCAGCCGCCCGATGCCGTCGACTTCGACCGCCACCACGTCGCCCGGCTCGACCGGGCGCGAGTTGGCCGGCGTGCCGGTCAGGAGCACGTCGCCCGGCTGGAGCGTGATCAGGCGCGAGACGTCGGCCACCTGGTAGGCGAACGAGAACATCAGGTCGGTGCCGGTGTGGCCCTCCTGCACGAGCTCGCCGTTGACGTAGGTCCGCAGGTGCAGGTCGTCGGGGTCGACGTCGTCGGCGTCGACCAGCGCCGGCCCGAGCGGGCAAAACCCGTCCTGGCCCTTGACGCGGAGCATCGAGCCGCGGTCGGCGTGGCGGAAGTCGTGCACGCCCCAGTCGTTGGCGATCGTGTAGCCGCGGACGTACGAGAGCGCATCGTCGAGCGGCGCCCCGGTGCAGGGCTCGCCGATCACCACGGCGACCTCGCCCTCGTAGTTGAGGAAGCGGCAGCCGCGCGGGCGATAGACGGGCGCGCCGTGGGCGGACAGCGACGTCGGCGGCTTGAGGAAGTACGACGGCGCCCGCGGCAGCTGCGCCATGGCGTACTCGGTTGCGCGCGAGCGGTAGGTGAGATGTGTCGCGACGATCTTCGTCGGCACCACCGGTGGCAGCCAGCGCTCGATGTCGGCCGCCTGTAGCCGCGCGCCGTCCTCGAGCACGATCGTCTCGCCCTCGACGATCCCCGCCGCCGCCGCCCCGTCGTGCTCGATCAGCACGTGCCTCATGCCCGCAGGGCCTCCTTGTCGTGCTGGGCGACGACGTCACCCCCGTGGACCGAGTACGCGAACGAGTAGCGGAACCCCTTGCGCACCTCGCGGGGGGCGATCGCCCGGAGGTCCTCGATCGTGTCCGGATACAGGCAGAGCTCGGCGTCGCCCTCCCACACCTCGGAGACCTGGCGGTCGTAACCGCCGCCGCGCACGAGCTCGCAGACGTCGGGCTTGGACCCGTCATAGGCAGGGAAGTGGCGGGTGTTGTACATCGGCGCGGCGTTGACGGTCGGGCCGCTCTCGCTCACGCCGGTCAACGTCACGACCGCGCGGGCGATTTGGCGGCCGTTGGCCGCGCAGGTCGCGCCGAAGCGCGTACCCGGCTGCAGCGGCGCGCCTGGGATGCCGAACTGGTAGCTGCGCGTCATGTGGATCTCGCCGAGCTTCTTGGGGAAGCCCTGGATCCACCCGCGGTACATGGCGAAGTCCTTGTCCACCCAGATGTAGACGCAGCGGCTGGCCTTCTCCCCCTGATACGCGCAGGCGACGACGAGGAAGAGCTCCTTGTACTGGCACTGCACCGGGTCGGCGACCTCGTGGCGGTCGTCGGTGCACGACTGCCAATCGGCGAAGATCGCCGCCATGGCACCGGGGTCGTCGGGGTCGGCGTCGAGCTCGGGCGGCAGCAGCGCCGTGACGGCGTCCGGATCGGCCCGGTACTCGACGAGGGTGAAGTCGCCGACGTAGTGCCACGGCGGGGCGGGGACGATGCCGGCGCGGCCGTCGGGCGAGAGCGGCGCCGTGTAGCCCCGCAACGGGCTCATGCCGAGCGGCGCTCCCGCGCGCTGCGGACGAGCCAGTCAAACGCGCGCCGCTGCTCGGGCTCGGGCATCTTCTCCGGGTGCCACTGCACGCCGAGCGCCGGCCAGGCATGAAGGTCGGCGTCGGGCTCGACCGCCTCGATCAGCCCGCCCGAGGCCTCGGCCGACGCCGCGAGCGACCCGGTGTCTGCGATCGCCTGGTGGTGGATCGTGTTGACAGTCAGCTCTTGCACTCCGTAGACGTCGGCGGCGCGCGACCCCGGCCGGATCGTCACCGGGTGACGGTCGGCGAGGATCTCGTCGGGACCGAGATCGGCGAGCGCGCGGTGGGCGGCCTCGGGCCCGAGCTCTCCGAGCAGCGCGCCCCCGAAGGCGACGGCGAGGATCTGCGCGCCCCGGCAGATGCCCAGCGTGGGCAGCCCGCGGGTGGCCGCGCGGCGGGCGAGCAGGACCTCCCATGCGTCGGCGGCGGGATCGACATCCTCGAGGCCGGCGGCGGTGGCGTCGCCATCTTCGCGCGCGCCCGGTTCACGCCGGTAGCTCGCGGGATCCACATCCCCTCCCCCCGAGAGCAACAGACCGTCGGCAAGCTCGAGCACCTCCTGCGCGGCCGCCTCGACGTCCGCCGGCGGCCGCGGCACGATCAGCGCCCGGCCTCCCGCCTCGGCGACCCGATCGCTGTACGCGGGATCCAGGGTGTCGAGCAGCGTCCGCTCCCCCAGGAAGGTCGGCAGCTCGCGGCGCCACGGCGTGATCAGAATGCGCGGCCGGACCATTTTGGATACATTATCCAGAGTTCTATGCGGGTTCATGTTGACATGGACCTCTGTCAGTCCAACGGTGAGTGCTGCTTCGCCGCGCCCGAGGTCTTTGAGCTCGACGACGACGACACCCTGCAGTACGACGCAACCCCGAGCGAGGAACTGCGCGCAAAAGTTGAGGAGGCCGTGTCGGTGTGCCCGGTGACGGCGATCTCGATCGTTGAATAGATGCTGGGTGAGCCCGTGGTCGTCGTCGGCGCGTCGTTGGCGGGTCTGCGCGCGGCCGAGGCGCTGCGCCAGCACGGCGACGACGGACCGCTGACCGTCGTCGGCGCCGAGCCGCATCTTCCCTACACCCGCCCGCCGCTCTCCAAGGCCCTGCTGGCCGGGGCCCAGGAGCCCGAGCACGTCATGCTCGAGTGCGACGCGATCGACGCCGAATGGCGGCTCGGCGTCGCCGCGGTCGGGCTGGACCCGGACCGCCGCCGCGTGCGGTTCGACGATGGCTCGGAGCTGCCGTACACGAAGCTCGTGCTCGCCACCGGCTCCCGACCCCGCACGTGGCCGGGCGCGGGCGCCGAGCTCGAGGGCGTGTTCACCCTGCGTTCGCTGGGCGACGCCCTGGCCCTGCGGTCGGCGCTCGCCACCACCGAGCACCTCGCCATCGTCGGCGCCGGCTTCATCGGCTGCGAGGTGGCGGCCACGGCACGGGGGCACGGCGTCGAGGTCACCCTGATCGACGTGCTGACCGGGCCGATGCCGGCGTTCGGACCGATCGCCGGGGAGGCGTGCGCCAGGCTCCATGCCGGACACGGCGTCGAGTTGCGACTCGGGCGCGGCGTCGCTGCCCTGGAGGGCGACACCCGGCTCGAAGCCGTCGTCCTCGGCGACGGCGAGCGCATCGTTGCCGACACCGCACTGATCGCGCTCGGAGCGGTCCCGAACGTCGAGTGGCTGCGCGGCAGCGGGCTCGCGCTGCGCCCCGGGGTCGTGTGCGACCTGAACTGCCTCGTCGCCGGACACGAGGAGATGGCCGCGGCGGGCGACGTGGCCATGTGGCCGCATCCGCTCGCCGACTGGGAGCTCGTCCGCGTCGAGCACTGGACCAACGCCGCCGCCCAGGCCCGCCGCGCCGCCGCCAACATGCTCGCGGCACCGGACGAGCGCGTCATCTTCGATGCGGTCCCCTCGTTCTGGTCCGATCAGTACGACGTCAAGATCCAGGCGGTCGGACTGCCGGGCCGGGCGGCCCGCTTCGCGGTCGCCGAAGGGTCGGTCGAGGATGGGCGCTTCGTCGCGGTCGGGGAGCGGTCGGGCCGCGTCGTCGCCGCCGTCGGCTGGAACGCGGCGCGCCGGATCCCGTGGTACCGGCGGGTGATCGGCGAGGGCCTGAGCCTGGCCGATCTGGAGCTGGCGCTGGCGCTGGACGAGCGGGCGCTCGCCCGCGCCTGACCACGCCGCCGTCGCGAAGCGCGGCGCACCGGTGAGACGCCGGTGCCGGTGGCGCAGCCCTAGGGCGCGTTCCACTCGCGCACGCGCTGCCAGTCGATCTCGCCGGTGTGCTGGGCGGGCTTGGCGACGGGAACCGACGCGCCGTCGCGCACGAGGAGCACGACCGGCACCTCGCGGGCGGGCAGCGTCTGCCAGCCGGGGCCGTCGTAGGGACCGCCGCCGAAGAAGCCGTGCCAGGCGCCCGGCGGCAGGTAGACGTCGCGCTCGGCGACGTTCTCGAACAGCGGCGCCACCAGAAGGTCGGGGCCGAGCAGGTACTCGTCCTCGACCAGCCATGACCCGGGGTCGCCCGGGTACTCGAAGAACAACGGCCGCAGGAGCGGATGGCCGGCGGCGCACGCGGCCTCGCCCTCGCGCACCAGGTACGGGATGAGCGCGTAGCGCAGCTCGGCGATGCGGCGGAAGCGCGCGACGAAGTCGGCGCCGAACTCCCACGGCTCGCGCGGAGGCGAGCCGTGGCAGCGCACGTGCGAGCAGAGCGCCCCGAACGCGAACCAGCGCAGGTAGAGCTCGGGATCGGGCGGCTTCGGGAAGCCGCCCACGAAGTGGGTCCAGAAGGAGAACCCGCAGAGGCCGAGCGAGAGCCCGCCGCGCAAGGTGCCGAACATGCCGCCGTCGGACGTCTCGGGGTCGCCGGAGAAGTGGAGCGGATAGCGCTGCGACCCCGCCCAGGCGGCGCGCGCATGCTGGATCCAGTCGCCGGTGATCTTGTGGGTGACCTCCGCGACCGCCGCCGCGTAGCGCAGCGGGTACAGGTTGTGCTCGCGGAACCCGGCGGCGTCCTCGCGGTAGATCCCGCCGAAGGGGGCGGCCTCGCCGAAGTCGGCCGTGAACACCGCCACGCCCTGGCGCAGCAGGCCGGCGAGGCGCTCCTGGTACCAGCGAACCGCGTCGGGGTTGCTGAAGTCGAGCACGGCGTCGTCGACCGGGGGCCGCCCGTTGCTGGCCAGCACCACGAGGCCGCGCTCGATCGTCCTCTTGTGCAGCGGGTTCTGCGGATGCAGGTAGGGAAAGACCCACAGGCTGAGCCGGAAGCCGTCGTCGCGCAGCTCGGACAGGAAGCGCTCCGGATCCGCGAAGCGGGTCGAAGAGAGCTCGAAGTCCAGGCGGTACTTGTGCTCCGTCCATTCGGTGTCAACGTGGAGCACGTCGCAGGGGATGCGCTCCTCGCGCAGCCGGCGGGCGACGGCGGTCACCTCGTCGCGCGAGCGGTAGCTGTCGCGCCCCATCCACAGCCCGAACGACCAGCGCGGGGGCATGCGGCTACGGCCGGTGAGCGCCGTGTAGTCCGACACGACCTGCTTGGGGTCGCCGATGAACAGGAACAGGTCAAGGACCGGCCCGCCGAGGTAGAGCACCGCCGCGCCGTCGTAGTCGTGCCCGAGGTCGACGGTGAGGGGATCGCTCGTGTGCACGAAGGCGGCGTAGCCGCGGCTCGACAGGTAGAACGGCACCGGCTTGTACATGAGCGAGCTCTGAGCGCCGTAGGCGTCGCGGGTCCACAGCGCCAGCCGCTGCCCGCGCTTGTCGAGTCTGGTGAAGGACTCGCCGCACCCGTACAGGCGCTCGCCCGGCGAGAGGGCGAGGCTGGCCGCGAGGTGCCGGTGGAAGCTCGCCGAGCTTCGCGCGGCGCAGAACGGCATCGGCTGGGTGTTGACCACGCTCGGCGATGCGGTGTGGTGGTTGGTGCGGGTCAGAAGGCGACCGTCGGCGTCACGCAGCTCGAGCGTCCACGGGTCACGCGTCACCCCGAGCTCGCCGTGCTCGCTGCGGTAGACGCAGCGATCCCCGTCGTCCTCGTGGTCCCACACGGGCCCGGCCTCGGCGCGCTCGAGGATCGGCGACTCACGGCGGTCGAAGCCGGGCTGCGCCGCGACCACGATGCGCACGACGCGCGGGCCGAGGAACTCGAGCGCGAACGGAAACGCCTGCTCGTCCTCGTACTCCTCCTCGGGGAAGTCCTTCCAGTGCTGGAAGTCCTCGAACTGCAGCGTCACCTGGTGGTAGGAGACCCGCTGGAGCAGCGCCAGCCGCTGCCACTGCAGCTCGCCGGCGCCCTGCGCCGGGTCGAAGCTGACGACGCCCTCGGGCACGAAGTAGTGGTTCGACTGGTTGCCGAACTCGGCCGAGGGGTCGACGGGGTCGTTCTGGAAACGGACCTCGGCCGCCACGCGGGCCGCTTACCCGTGCGAAGGCAATCGAAGCGTCACGATCTGGCCCGGCCCGATCGCTGCCGGCACTGGCCCAAGCGGCGTCTCGTCGAGCCGGCAGCGCTTCACCGCACCGGGCACGCGGAGCGCCACGGCCTCGTCTCCGGGGTTGAGGGCGCGCAGCACCAGGCCGTCGCCGTCCTCGGCTCGCTTCAGCGCGGCGACGACGACGTCCGCCTCGACCTCGATCGGCGCCTTGAAGTCGGCGCCCGGGCCGCTCTGCACGAACTCGAAGCGCTGGTCCTGCGAGCGCCGCAGCAGCTCCGCGTCCGGCGGCTCGCCGACCTCGAGCGCGTACTCGAAGCGGTGCAGGCCTTCGCACTGGGCCCCGGGGACGGGCAGCGCAGGTCCGGCGTGGCCGCGTCGGGTGCTGAGGTCGCCGCGCGACAGCCAGCCGACGCAGCGCAGGAGGGTGAGCGCGAGCGCGCCGTCCTCGGTGACCTCGTACTCCGGCAGACCGGTCGCATACAGCGCCACGCCGCCGGCGGCCACGGCGCCGAGGGTGTGGTTGGTGTCGTGCGGCGGCTCGACCCAGGCACCGTTCCAGACCGGGCGTGGGGTCCTGTGGACGACGGCGAAGTGGCCTTCGGCGCGGACGGCCATGGGCGCCTGCGGCGTGGGAAAGTGGACGCGCAGGCGATGGTCGCGGCCGCGGTTGTCGACGGTCGTCTCAAACTCGAGCCGCTCGCTCGAAGCGGCGAGGCGCACGCGGGTGCGCACAGGGCAGGCGATCGCCTCCGCCGAGCGCTTCGTGCGGTCCTCTGCGAGCGCGACGGGCAGGCGCAGCTCGGCGTCGATCTCGAGCTCGGCGAAGACCGGGCCGGCGGCGGTCACTCGCACCCGCGCCCGCTCCGGGCTAAGCGGCGCCTTGCCGTCGAGCGGGCAGAACGTGTAGCTGTCCCCGCGGTCCGCGACGTCCTCGAGGCGGTGCAGGCCGGCGAGCGCCGCGCCGCTGCGCCGGTCCTCCACGGTGAGCGTACCGTCGTGGCCGGCGGTCACGCGGTAGCGCGCGTTCTCGATCGTACGCTCGTCGACCGCCCGCGCCGTTCCGCCCGAACCGGGGCCGGGCTCGAGCCCCACGGTCTCGGCCGAGAAGCCGGGCACCTCGAGCTCGAACCAGGCCTGGCCGGCCTGCACCTGCACGGGCCGGGCGCCTGCGCGCAGCGACTCCATCCCGTCGAGCTCCGCCGGGATGTCGAGCCCGACGAGCCTCCGCCGGGCGAACGGCAGCACGTTGGCGAACGAGCCCGCTCCCCTGACCCCGTCCACCCGGACCGCCCCGCCCGGAAGCGGCCGGTAGCCCCAGCGGTAGCGCCCGTCCGTGCCGTAGGGCTCGAACTCGTTGTCGCCGGCGCCGCCACCCGCGCCCAGTGCGTGCAGCGCGCGGTCGGACACGCGCAGGGCAATCTGGAGCGCCGCCCGAAACCGCGGGGCCATGTCGTCGTGGGCCTCGTCGACCGAGCAGCCGCAGATCGAATCGTGCGGGTGGTTGCGGAGCAGCTCGCGCCAGGCGTGGCGGAGCTCGCCCTGCGGGTAGCGGAAATCCGAGCTCAGCGTCGCGAGCGAGCACAGCGTCTCGGCCGCCTGGAGCGCGCGCTCGCAGCGCTCGTTGGCCTGCTTGAGCGGCATCCGGGACGAGTTGACGCCGCGCAGGACGTTCAC
Organism: Actinomycetota bacterium; assembly: GCA_046732275.1. Lineage (GTDB taxonomy): Bacteria > Actinomycetota > Thermoleophilia > Gaiellales > Gaiellaceae > 3-1-20CM-4-69-9. The sequence goes on from JBKPMS010000030.1 coordinate 9,470, forward strand.
GCGGGCGCCACCGGCGAGCTCGCCCTCGAGCACCGGCAGGTCGCCGGGCTCCCGCTTGATGGCGTCGGTGTAGTCGGAGAGACGGGCGATGCGCGTCTCGACGTGCGGCTTGAGCGCGCGCAGATCGGCGAGCACCTCCGGCAGGTCGTCCTGCAGCCGCGCGTGGTCGTAGCCGTTGCCCAGGAAGAGGTCGCGGAAGCCCGGGTCGGCGAGCATGTGCCGCTCGGCGCGCAGGATGTGCTCTACGCGGTCGGCGGCGTTGGCACCCCTGTCTTCCTGCGTCGAGCGCACCGAGTGACCGATCGCGGCGGCCGCCGCATAGTCGACCGGCTGCGGCAGCGCCAGCACCTCCGAGCCGTCCGGCGCCTTCCAGCGAAAGCGGCCGCCAACCCGCTCGCGGTCGTCACCCAGACCGCGGGAGAAGACGAAGGTGGCGAGCCCGAACCCCAGAAGGATCTGCGGAAGCTGCGCGGGGTGGCCGAAGCTGTCGGGTAGGTAGCCGACCGGCGCGGGAGGGGCGCCATGGCGCTCGCACACCGCGCGTCCGTGCAGCAGGTTGCGCACGAGCGACTCCCCGCCGACGAGGAACTCGTCGGGCAGGACGTAGCTCGGACCGGTCTCGAGTCGCCCCTCGGCGAGCAGGGCGCGGAGTCGCCCCGCCATCTCCGGCCGGATCTCCAGGTAGTCCTCGAGCAACACCGTCTGCCCGTCGAGGGTGAAGCGGTACTCGGGCCGAGCTTCGAGCGTCGCGATCGCCTCGTCGACAACCTCGGCGAGGCGGATCCGGAAGTCCTCGAACGGCAGATACCACTCGCGGTCCCAGTGCGTATGGGGGACGACCCAGAGGCGCCACGGGCGCGAGTCGAGGAGCGGCGTCTCGAGCGCGGTGGTGGTCATCGAGGCGCCAGCGTAGAGCGTGCTAGGGATTGCTGTCCGTGCGCCTGCTCGCCTTCAGCGACGTCCACCGCGACCTGCGCCAGGCCGGCCGCCTGGCGGATCAGGCCGGCGAGGTCGACGTGGTCGTCGCGGCGGGTGACTTCGCCTCCGTCCACCGCGGGCTGGAGGAGCTGATCGCCATGCTCGCCGTGATCGAGACGCCGACCGTGCTCGTCCCCGGCAACAACGAGACCGACGAGGCGCTCCGATCCGCGTGCAAGGGCTGGCGGGCGGCGTGTGTCCTCCATGGCGAGGGCACGGAGATCGACGGCGTGTCCTTCTTCGGGCTCGGGGGCGGCGTGCCGGTCACTCCGTGGGACTGGAGCTTCGATTTGACCGAGGAAGAGACGGCCGACCGGCTCGCGGCATGCCCGTCCGGCGGGGTGCTCGTCGTTCACTCGCCGCCGAAGGGCTATGTCGACGGGCCGCGCCGACTCGGCAGCGAGGCGATCCTTGCGGCCATCGAGGACAAGCAGCCGCGTCTGGTGTTGTGCGGGCACGTCCACGAGGCCGCCGGCGAGGAGGCGACCGTGGGCGCGAGCCGGGTGGTCAACGTAGGGCCGGCGGGGGTCGTCCTCGAGGTCTGAGAGCCATCACGACGGGCGTGGCCGGGGTCAGTCGGCGTGGGCGTTGGCGCAGTGCTCGCCGCCCTGGCCCTGGCCTTCGCCCGGAGTGCCGACCGGCGGCAGCGGAAGCGTCAGCGGGCTGTGAGCAATCAGCGCCTCTTTCGCCATGCCGTTGTCGTTGGACGGGCTGCCGGCCGCCGCGGCATGGCAAGCGGTCGCGGGCAGGTCGGTGTGGTGGAACGCCGCGGCCGGCGACGCGGCGACCGCCGCAATCACCAGGCTCGCCAGACAAATGCGCTTCACGAGGCCTCCTCTTGATGTAGAGCGCGGGTTTATCGCGGCCATACGCACGCGCGAGCGCAGCGGTTCGATCCGTCCGTTGACGGCCACGCCAGCTGGTCGATTCTCAAGGGCATCGCCGAGTTCTGGGCGGGGAGGGTGACCGCCAACAGCGATGGCAGCTACTCGATCAACAACGTGGCCGGGCCGGACGAGTACTCCAACGGCGTCAACGACGGGGTCTTCACCAATGCGGGAGCAGCCACCGCGCTGCGCAACGCGACGAAGGCCGCGGCGGTCCTCGGCGAGAGCGCTCCGTCTTCTTGGGGCGCGATCGCGGAGCACCTGCGGGTCGCACAGCCCGGCTCGCCGATCTGCGCGGAATCGACCGCGTTGATGCACGCTCGACTACTACGCCGAGCGCACGGACCCCGACGGGCCCGCGATGACCGACGCCAACCGCTCGATCAAGCCGTTCGTGCGCGACCCGTTCGCGCACTTCGCCGAAGCCCGAGGCGACAAGGCCGGATCGCTGGATCCGCTCGCCGGGTCCCCGGCCTTCGACTTCACCACCGGGTCGGGCGGGTTGGCCCAGGTCTTCACGTACGGCCTGACCGGGTTCCGGTGGCGCAGCGATCGCGTGCACCTGGACCCGATGCTGCCTCCGCAGCTCTCGGGCGTCACGCTCTCAGGCCTGCACTGGCAGGGCCGGACGTTCGACGTCGACATCGTGCCGACCAACACACGGGTGACGTCGCGCGGCGGCGGTTCGTTTACCGTCGAGGCGCCCGACGGCATGCACAACGTCGGCTCGGGCTCGCCGTTGTCGATCCCGACGCGGCGGCCCGACCTCGCGCCGACGACCAACGTCGCGCGGTGCCGGCCGGCGACCGCGAGCTCCGAGGAATCGGGCATGTACGCCGAGGCGGCCGTCGACGGAAGCCAGGCGACCATCTGGGCCCCGGACGCGACCGCGGGCGGAGGCAACCTCACGGTCGACCTTGGCTCGCAGATGACGATCTCGGGGATCGCGGTCGACTGGACCGACGCACGGCCGGCGTCGTCGAGCATCGAGGTCTTGGTCGACGGCCACCACTGGACGAGCGCGCCCCCGGCCGATGCGACGGGGCGTCTGGGCAACCCGGTCGAGGCGCGTTACGTGCGGGTCAACCTGACCGTCGCATCGGGGGCGCCTCGCACCGGCATCCGGGAGGTTTCGGTAACCAAGGCGTGATGGCGGGCCTCACGGGGCGCCGGTCTCGGGCAACAACGGCCGAAGGAAGGTCCGTTCGTAGCGACGGACGCATGGGGACTCGTCGCGGATGCGGTCCGCTTCGATGAAGTCGGGATCGACGCCAAAGCGCCCGCGATAGCGCTCATAGTCGGCCAGACTCGGGAAGCCGAACAGCGCGTAGGCGGCGTCGCTGGCTCCTTCCGACGGCAGGAAATACCGTGATGGGAACCCCCGTGCCGCTCGACGAGCTGCATCAACCGCAGCGCGAAGCGCTCGAACGCCTGGATCTGCGACGGCTCGATCTCGTAGCGAACGTGGCAGGTGATCATTGAACCCAGCGTCCCACAACAATCCGCGAGGCTTCCCATGTCCGAGAGCCGTCCCCCCTTCCCACCGTTCTCCGCCGACACCGCCGCCGAGAAGGTCCAGGCCGCCGAGGACGCCTGGAACACGGCCGATCCCAAGCGCGTCGCTCTCGCCTACAGCGAGGATTCCGTCTGGCGAAATCGCGATGAGTTTTTCGCCGGCCGGCCAGAGATCGTTGCCTTCCTGACCCGCAAGTGGGAGCGCGAGTTGGACTACGCCCTGCGCAAGAACCTCTGGTCCTTTGAGGGCAACCGCATAGCGGTGCGTTTCCAGTACGAGTGTCGCGACGCCGCCGGCGACTGGTGGCGCTCCTACGGCAATGAGCTATGGGAGTTCAATGACGTCGGCCTCATGGTCCGCCGTGAGGCCTCGATCAACGACGTCCGTGTCGAGGAGAACGAGCGGCGCATCTTCGGGCCGCGCAGCGACGACGAACGCGGGGCCGACTTCCCGCTGCGCTGACCGTCATCGACCGGAAGGCCCTACGGCAGCCGGTCGCTCAGCCAGCCACGCCGCCAGGCCGCCTCACCGTCCGCGCGACCCATGGCGATGAGCCGCTCGATGAAGTCGGTGTCGAAGAGCAGGTAGCTCTGAAGCTCGGCCTGGTCGGGGCCCTGGCGGCCGAGCAGGCGGTCGATGATGGCGAAGTCCGACAGCGCGCGCAGTGGGCCGCCATAGCGCTCGCGCAGGACGTTCGCGGCGGTCCGACCGATGCTGCCGTGCCGCTCCGGCCCCGCGAAGATGTACTCGTAGCGCCGGCGCCCGTCGAGCTCCTCCTGGCCGCTCGCGGACAGGAGCGAATTCACGCGGACGAGTGCTTGGAGATCCTCGATGAAGGGGTCGTCGAGCGCTGCCTGCAGGACGCTGAGTGCGGCGTCGTCGAAGTCGGGCCGAGGGCCCTCTGCCATCTGGTCGGCGCTGGGGTGGCGCGGCGGGTCGGTCGCCACGATCACCAGGGCGTCGACCCCGATGGCCAGCGCCGGTGCGATCGGTGTGTTGAGGCGCGTCCCGCCGTCCCAGTACCACCCCCGCGCCTCCGCCGGCTCGTCCACGTGCTTGGCCGGAAAGAAGATCGGGATCGAGCTCGACGCGATGACGTGCTCGCTGCGAATACGCGCGCCGACATATGAGATCCCCTTCACCTCGTCGGGCGGCGGCAGCTCCACGCGCGACGAGTGCTGGGTGAAGACCACGCTGCCGCCCGTTGCGGCGGCGGTCGCAACGACGCCGACGGCGTCGAGCTCCCGGGCGTCGACGTTGGCCTCGATGCGTCCCCAGTCACCGACCGCATCGTCGAGGACCTCCGCAAAGCGGCCGAAGCTCGCGATGCTCCCGCTGCCCGTCGGCAGGTACACGATCCGCCCGGCGTAGCCGAGCAGTGCGGGGACCGCGGTCAGCGCCAGCGGCCCGAGGAGACGGGACTTGTCCAGCGTGCGCCAGAAGTCGAGCAGCCCCCGTGCCGCTGCCTCGGCGCCCCGGTGCAGCTGGGCCGCGAGGTAGGCGGCGTTGATGCTCCCGGCGCTCGTCCCCAGCAGGACGCGGGGCCGCTGCTGCGCCGCCTCGAGCCGCGGCAGCAGCGCCGCCAGCGCCCCCGCCTCGTAGGCGCCCCGCGCGCCCGCTCCCGCCAAGACCAAGCCGACTCTCCGCTGCTCCACCATCGCCTTCTGGACCCTACCTGGCCGCCCAGGGCTCAGGGCGGGCGATCGTCATTCGCCGCTGCCGGGCCGGTGGCGCTCGCAAGTCTCGGCCGCAACGACGAGCGCGTGATACGGACCTGGCTCGCCAAGCTGGCCGCCGTTACGGACGAGCACTCGGCAGACCGAGGTCGAGCGGACAGGGCAACCCGATCGTGACGCTCGAGCAACGCATCCGTAGCGACCGAGGCCGAGCTCTTCGCCACCCTTGGCGCCGAGGTTGCCGAGTCGTTGCTCGACCTCACCCATACCGGCTTGCGCGTGCGACTGCTCGCATGCGGCAGCGGCCCGCCCCTGGTTCTGCTCCACGGCGTGTCCCTAAGCGCCGCCGCGTGGGGCCCTTGTTCAACGCGCTCCCGCGCCGGCGATTGCTCGCGGTGGATCTTTCCGGTCACGGCCGGTCGGACCCGGTGCGTTATCGACGCGGTCACGTCCGTGAGCACGCAGGCGAGTTGATCGACGACACCTCGACGCGCTCGGGCTCGACGAAGCGCCGGTGGTCTCGCACTCGCTGGGTGGCATGCTCGCGCTGTGGCACGTAGCCGCCGGCGGCCAGCGGACCTCCAGGCTGGTCGCGATCGGAGAGCCGGCGGTTGCCCTTCAAGGCGTCCGTGTCCGCTTGCCACTGTCGCTGTTGACGGTGCGCGGGCTCGGCGTGGCGGTCTCGCGCTCGTCCGCTCCACGCCGCGCCTACCGACGCCTTCTCAGCCAGGGTCTTGGTCGCGCCGAGGTTGCCGCCGCTCCAGATTCACTCGTCGACGCCCTGCACCTGTCCGCCCGCCGGCCCGACAACGCAAGAACCGTCAATTCGCTGATGCATGCAATCAACGACTTTCGACGGCCGCGCCCCGAAAGCGTCCTCACCAGCGCAGCGCTCGCCGCGATCGCAACACCCACGATGTTCATCTGGGGAAGCGACGCTCCCTACCTCTCCGCCGAGGACGGCCCTCGATCGACCAGATCCCGACCGCGACGCTGCACGAGGCGCCCGGCGAACACGGCCCCTGGCTCGTCGACACCGCCCGCGCCGCGGCGCTGATCGAAACCCACCTCGCCAGCATCGCTTCTGACCGGGGACCGATGAATTTGCAGCTGGGAAGAGGTCGTTAGGGCCATGACGACCATGCACACACTTGAAACCGCCGAGGCTGACATCGCCTACGACGTCGACGGCCCGCTGCCCCCCGCCGACGGACGCCCACCGCTGTTGATGATCGGTCAGCCCATGGAGGCCAGCGGCTTTCGCACGTTGGCGTCGCACTTCCCCGACCGCACCGTGGTCACCTATGACCCGCGCGGCCTTGGCCGCACCACCCGCAAAGACGGCCGCGTCGACCATGCCCCCACGCTCCAGGCCAACGACGTGCACGCCGTCATCGAGGCGCTTGGCGCTGGCCCGGTCGAGATCTTCGCCAGCAGCGGCGGCGCGGTGACCGCGCTCGCGCTCGTGGCGGCCTATCCCGACGACGTGACCACTCTGGTGGCCCACGAGCCCCCGCTCATCCCGATGCTGCCCGACGCCGAAGCGGCCGAGCGCGCCCGCGCCGGGTTCCGCGACGTCTACGAGGCCAAGGGGCGGGGTGCCGGCATGGCGGCCTTCATCGCGATGTCGTCATGGCAAGGCCAGTTCACCGACGAGTACTTCGCCCAGCCCGCGCCGGATCCGGCCCAGTTCGGAATGCCGACCGAGGACGACGGTTCCCGCGACAACCCGCTGCTCTCCGACCGCTCCTGGGCTATCAGCAGCTATCGCCCCGACGTCGACGCGCTAGCCGCGGCGCCCACCCGCATCGTCATCGCCGTAGGCGAGGAGTCCGAGGGTACCTTCACCGGACGCACCGCGGTGGCCACCGCCGAACTGCTCGGTCAGCAGGCGACCGTGTTCCCCAGCCACCACGGCGGGTTCCTCGGCGGCGAGTTCGGCTACGCCGGCCAACCCGAAGCGTTCGCACGCAAACTGCGCGACGTCCTCGACGACGACAACTGATTGTCTGCTCTTCTCGGGCCGCCTTGACGCCGCCGCGCGGCGCGACCACACTCGCACGATGCCCGCGCCGGAGAACAAGGCGCTGATCCGGCGCTTCTACGAGCAGGTCTGGGACAAGGGGAACCTCGACGTCTGCGACGAGGTTTTCGCCGCCGACTACGTGCGCCACGACCTCCGGCCTACTGAGGCAGCTCCCGGTCCCGAGGGTCAAAAGCGGATCGCAGCAGACTTCCGCGGAGCGTTCCCGGACCTGCGCGTCGAGATCGACATCCTCGTCGGCGACGACGACTACGTCGTCGGGCGTTGGACGGCATCGGGTACCCACCGGCGGCCGTGGGGCGCGCTCGAAGCTACCGGTCGTCGGGCGACGTTCTCGGCCGTCAACATCTTCCGCTTCGAGGACGGCAAGGTCGCCGAAATCTGGAATCACCGCGACGACCTCGGCTTACAGGAACAGCTCGGTTCGCCGGTCCATGCCGGAGCCCGACCAGAGGTCTGACCAGAAGACCGGACGCCACCACCGCTTTCGTCCGCCGGCAGCTGCCGCAGCTCTCTCTTCGTGATCTTGCGCTCATGGCGCCTCGCTAGGCTCGCTTGATGAGCGCGCCCGCCGACGATCCGCCGCCCGATGCCGGAAAGCTTCCGACCGGCCGGCTCGCCCGGACGGCACGGGTCGGCGGGCTGGTGACGGGGCAGGGCTTGCGGTGGGCCGGGATGCGAACCGCGAACCGCATGCGTACCCCCGAGCGGGCCGCTGCCGCCCAAAGCGAGCGGACGGGAGCGCTCGTCCAGCAGCTTGTCGACCAGCTCGGGCAGATGCGCGGCGCGGCGATGAAGGTCGGCCAGATGATCTCGATGGTCGATCTCGACGGCCTTCCCGAGGACGAGCAGGACGAGCTGCGACGCCGCCTCGCGGCGCTCCGCGACGACGTGCCGCCGGTGCCGTTCGCCGACCTCGAGAAGCTCATGCGCCAGGAGTTCGGCGGGCCGATGCAGCGCGTCTTCTCCGACTTCGATGAGCGTGCATTTGCCGCCGCCTCGATCGGGCAGGTCCATCGCGCCACCACCGTCGACGGCGACGATGTGGCCGTCAAGATCCAGTATCCAGGCGTCGCTGAGGCGGTCGAGACGGACCTGCGCAACGCGACGCTGCTGCTGCCGCTCGTCAAGCGGATCGCCCCGGGGCTGGACGCCAAGGCGCTCGCCTCCGAGATGCGTGAGCGCATCGGCGAGGAGCTCGACTACGAGCTCGAGGCCCAGAACCAGCGTCGCATCGAAAGGCTGACGCGCGGACATCCCTTCCTACGCGTGCCCCGCGTCCACACCGGACTCTCGACCCGTCGCGTGCTGGTGTCCGACTACGTCGAGGGAGAGCGTTTCGAGGCCGTGCGCGGCGCCGACGAGGCGCAGCGCGACCGCTACGGCGAGATCGTCTTCCGGGTCTACTTCGGCCTGCTCTATCGGGACCGAATCGCCCTCGGAGATCCGCATCCGGGCAACTACCTGCTGTGCCCGGACGGCCGGGTCTGCTTCCTGGACTTCGGACTCCTGCGCGACGTCGACGCCAGTCGCGTGGCCGGCGAGCGGGCGATCGCCCTCGCCGTCCGACAGCGGGACGCCGCGGCCGTCAAGGCGGCACTCCTCGCCGGCGGCTACCTACCCGCGGATCGGGCCGACATGGTCGACGCCGACTTCGCGTTGGGGCTCATGCGAATGGCGATCAAGTGGTACGCCGTGCCGGGAGAGCGTCGCTTCGGGGTCGACGACGCCCGGCGCGGGCGAGACCGTGCGCGCCCCGACAGCGAGCAGCGGGCCGCGATGCGGGTGCAGATCAACCAGTTCACCCTGCCACCCGAGTCGATCTTGATCCGGCGCATGCACGCCATCGTCGCCATCGTCTTGGAGCAACTGCGGGCGGGCGCGGACTGGGGCGCTATCGCCGCGGAGTACCTCCATGCGGCACCTCCCGCGACCGCGCTGGGGCAGGCCGAGCGCGACTTCTTGGACCGCCGCGCCCGGAGGGTCGCCGCCGCCTAGTCGAACACGTGGTTGGGGCCGGGGCTAAGGCGTGAGCTTCCGCACGGCGAGGATGGCCACGTCGTCCCGGGCCGGGGTGTCGGACTGCCGGGTGGCCTCGAGGTGGAGCCGGCTGACGAGCGTCGACGGCGGCAAGCCGGCGCTCGCGCGCAACACCTCGGCGACGTCGGCCTCCCCGAGCATGCGTCGTGGGGCGTGGGCATCGAGCAGGCCGTCGGTGTAGAAGACGATCGTGTCGCCGGATCCGAAGGTGGTCGTCTCTTCAACCAGGGACGGATCGTTCACCATCCCGATCGGCGTCCCGGCCCGGCCGACCGACTCGACCCTGCCGTCGGCGCGCGCGATCAGCGGCAGCGGATGGCCGCCGACGGACACCGTCACCGCGACGGCGGTGTCCTGACGCTCGATGAGCGCGCAGGCGGCGGTGCAGAAGCGCTGATCGGAGCGCTGCTGGAGAATCGCTCGATTGAGCAGGGTGAGCAGCGCGGCGGGCCGCGGCTCGTGCGTCGCCTCGGCGCGCAACGTGTAACGGGTGAGGGCCGTGAGCGCCGCAGCCTCAGGACCCTTGCCGCAGACGTCGCCGATCACCACGAGCCAGCGTCCGTCGTCGACGGCGAAGGCATCGAAGAAGTCGCCGCCCACGTCGTAGCCCTCTCCCGCCGCCTGATAGCTGGCGGCGAGGTCGAAGCCGGGTATGTCGGGCAGCCGGTCCGGCAGCAGGCTGCGCTGGAGCGTCTCGGCGATCGATCGCTCGCGCTCGTAGATCCGCGCGTGCTCGATGCCGAGGGCAGCGCGGTCGGCCGCCAGGGCGATCAGGCTCACCTCCTCCTCGCTGAATCTTCGATCCTGCAGTGAGCCCACATGCAGCACGCCGCGCCCACGACCCTTCACGATGAGCGGAATCCCCAGCAGGGCGCGCACGTCGCGAAGGACGGGGTTGACGACGATCCTTCGCGGTTCCTCGCCGTAGAGCGCCAGCGGTCGGCGCTCCGCCATCACCCGTCCGGCGAATCCCTTGCCCGCCGGGATCGTCACGCCGACGGCCGCCTGCTCGATGCCGTGCGCCGCGCGGACGATCAGGTCACCGCGTTCGTTGGCCAGCAGCACGGCGGCGTTGTCGACGCCGAGGATGTCGCAGAGGCGCCTGGCCAGCTCAGGGAGCAGGTCGTCGAGCCGCAAGTGGGCCAGCGCCGCCTCGGTCACCCGTTGAAGGTCGCGCGCCCGGGCCGCCACCTTGCGCTCCACGGCCGCCAGCGCAAGCTCACGCTCGGCTCGCTTGCGGTCGGTGATGTCGGTGACGCTGCCACGCACGAGGATTCGCTCGTTGTCCGGGAGCCGCACCAACCGGACCTCGCACGTCACATCGGTCCCGTCGGCGGCCCGGTGCACCCATTCGAAGACGGGTGCTCCACCGGCGATCGCCTGACCGATGAATTCGCCGGCAGCCTCGGCCGAGCTCCGGCCGTCCGGCTGAACCGGAGGGCTCAGCTCGACCGGGCTGCTGCGAAGCAGGCGCTCCTTCGAAAGCTTGAACAGCTGCGCGGCGTTCTCGTTGACGTGGTGGAAGCAGCCTCGCTCCACGTCGAGGACGACAATCGCCTCAGGCGCGTGCTCCATCAACGCCCGGTAGCGCGCCTCGCTGGCGCGCAGTTCCGCATCGGCCTCCCTCAGCGCTGTGATGTCCTGCGTCGTGCCGAGGATCGCGATCGTCCTTTGGTCACCGTCGAGCACCGGCTTGCCGACCCCGAGCACGATTCGTTGAACGCCGTCCGGCCGGATGATCCGAAACTCGTCCGTCGAGGTGACCCGCTCCTCGAGCGCGCGCCGGCCACTCTGCAACATACGCTCGCGATCATCGGGATGGACCAGGCGAGCGAACGCCTGAAACGACGGCTCGACCGCCCCTGGCTCAAGCCCGAAGAGCCGATACAGCCCGTCCGACCAGCGCATCGCGTCCGTGTCGAGGTCCCATCGCCACGACCCGAATCCGGCCACGCTCTCTGCCTCCGCGTGCAGCAAGGCGGCCTCTCGCACGTCCTCCTCCTCGCCCACCCGCGCTTCCTGCGCGCCCGACCGACGCTCGGACGAGGCGTGTCTCTGGCGCCGGGTCTTGCGAAGCCGCTTCGAATAGGACCCGACGGCCTGCCAGCAGGTCGGAAACCACCACACGCACCAGCACTCTATCTGCGCATCATCCGCACACAGGCAACGAAGCGCCCGACCGCCGCGCCGGTCAGCCCGCGATGAGGATTCCCCGGCCCTGCAGGCGGCCCTGGTCGAGGTCGGCCATCGCGTCGTTGACGGCGTCGAGCGGGTAAACGTGCGTGTGCAGCACGACCTTCCCCTGCGCCGTCAGCGTCATCAGGTCGACGAGATCGTTGTAGGACCCGACCAGGTTTCCGATGAAGTTGATCTCACGCGAGATGATGTCGATGGTCGGCACGTTGATGTTCTCGCCGTAGCCGATGACGTAATAGGAGCCGGCGTCACGCAGCATCGCCACGCCGTCCTCGATCGCGCCCTTCTCGCCGACGAAGTCGATGATCGCCTCGGCGCCCTTGCCATCGGTCATCTCGAGCACCGTGTCGACCTGCTTGCCGTCGGCGGCGACCGTCGTGTCGGCGCCGATCTCCCCCGCCAGTGCGCGGGCCTTCTCCGACGGGTCGACGACGATGATCTCGGCCGGGGTCATGGCCTTCAGGCACTGGATCCCGATGTGCCCCAGCCCACCAGCGCCGATGACCACCGCGCGCGAGCCGGGGTGGAGAATCGCCGCTGCCTTCTTGACGGCGTGGATCGCCGTGAGCCCGGCGTCGGCGAGCGCCGCGATGTCCTTGGGCTCGAGCGACGGATCGAGCTTGACGACCGAGCGCGCGCTCGTCTTGAGCAGGTCGGCGAAGCCTCCATCGACCGAGATGCCCGGGAAGGCGTTGTTCTCGCAGTGCACGTCGTCGCCCGCTCGGCAGGCGCGGCAGAGGCCGCAGGTCACCAGCGGGTGCACGATCACCGTGTCGCCGACCTCGACGTTGGTCACGTCCGAGCCGATCTCGTGCACCCAGCCGGCGTTCTCGTGCCCCAGCGTGTAGGGCAGCTCGACCCCCGACTTCTCGGCCCACTGGCCCTCCTGGATGTGGAGGTCGGTGCGGCACAGCCCCGCGCCGCCCATGCGAACGATGACGTCGTGGGGACCGCTGATGTCCGGCTCGGGGACGCTTTCGACGGCCAGCGGGTCGTGATAGCGGTGCAGCCGCGCGGCGATCATGACGTCACCTCCTGGGGCCGATCGGGATAACGGACGGCGAGCAGGGACCGACAGATCGCGGCGTTGCTCTCCAGCCCGAGGGTCATCAGGCGGGCCCTGCGCAGCCACATGGGCAGCCGGGCCGGCTCGATCGCGCCGCCGTCGCCCGCGACCAACGCGGGCGCGTCGCCGCCGGTCGGCAGGCCGAGCTCGCGCCGCAGCTCCAGGCATCGCTCGACCTCGGGCGAGGCGGGAAGCTCGTCGACCCGCATGGCACAGATCGCCGCGTCGTCGTGCTCGACGGCCAGCACCTCGCACACTCGAGCCTGACGGCCGACGAGCGCCTTGCGGCGAAACAGCGACCGCAGCGCGGCCAGGTCGCCCTCCGTCTCGCCCGGGAACGCGCGGTCAAAACCGGCGCCGCGCGCCACCGCTTCGTTGATCTCGGCCCCGGTGTAGTGGTCGTCCAACACGACACGAACGTCGCCGACCCCGGGCACGCCGCGCGCCGCGCTGCGAGCGTCACTGGCCATCAAGAAGGCGAAGTTCGGCGCGCACTGCGGGGTGGGCAGGCGCAGGTGCACGGTCACGTCGCCCTCGGCGGACACGTCGCACGAGCTGACAAAGCCAAGCGTCGTGATCGGCTCGTCCAGCTCGGGGTCGATGACCGCGCCGAGGGCGTCGAGCACCTGCGCCCGCAGGCTCATATCTGGTCGACCTCGACCAGGCGCGCGTCCTCCTCGGCCCCCGGCTCGGTCGTCTTCTCCTTCAGCCGCGCCTCCTCGGGCACCTCGATGCCGTAGAGCTTGGCGGCGTTGAGCCCCAAGATCTTCTTCTTGGCCTCGGTCGTCCACCGCGGGTAATCCGAGAACGTCTCGTCCGGATAGTCCCAATCGAGCAGCCCCTCGATCTGCCACCTCGGCTCCCAGATCGCATAGTCAGAGCCGTACAGCATCTTGTCCTCGCCGACCCAGAAGAGCAACTCGCCCATCACCTTGGCAAAGAACCGCGGCCGCGCGTGCATCAGCCCGCCGACAACCACGGCCAACCCGGCATAGACGTTGGGCTCCTGGGTCGCCACGAAGCAGAAGTCCTCGATCCGCGGCAGCCCCACATGCTCGACGATGAAGTTGAGGTCGGGGTAGTCCGTGGCCACGTGGTCGACGTCCGAGACGTCAAACGCGTCCTTGTCCAGCGGCCAGATCGTCGGCCCCTTGTGGACGTGGATGTTCTTGACCCCGAGCTCCCGGCACTTCTCCAAAAACGGCACCGCCTCGGGGTCGGTCAGCTTCCACCCGCGCGAGCCGTTAAACCACTCGGCGGTGTAGAGCTTGACCCCCCGCATGTTGTAGCGCTTGACGTCCTCCTCGAGCTGACGCAGCCCCGCCTCGCCCTCACGCGGATCCCAGCGACCGTTGATCAACAGCCGGCCCGGGAACTTGTTGGCCATCACGGCGTCCTGCTCGGGCGTGTTGAAACCGTTCTTGTACCAGTACTTCAAATACGTCGGCAGAAAGATCGCGTGATCGGTCTTGCCCTCCTCAAA
>JBKPMS010000031.1:0-6602 GCA_046732275.1 Actinomycetota bacterium
AAGCCTGAAAGACGCCCGCCTCGCCCGCACACGCTCGCTGAAACGAACCGTGAGCACGCCACTAGTGGACATCGACACCGACACGACCCGTGGACGCACCTCAGCCGACGACGAGGCAGTTACCAGCCGCTTCAGCCACGACGTCCCATCCGCAGCTGAAACACTCACGACCAGCCCAAGCGGAGTGGCAAGCGCTACGGCGACCAGCTTCCACCAGCGAACGCGCAAAGGGCGACCCCTTCCCCGGCTGACGACACCACCAGAATAGACCCCTGTCGCCAGAACGCAAAACGCCCCCAAGTATCAGGTCGCTGCTCGCTCGAATCGATCAGCCCGCTCGCGCGCGGGTAGTTGACGATGTGGGCAACGCGCCATGGGGGCACCGGTGGGGGCACGCCACGCGCGAAGCCGGCACCCCCGACACTCCTGACCCGCCATTTCAGCCAAAACTCGCGACGCGCAAGAGCTCGTATGGGCCCGCCTGGATTCGAACCAGGGACCAACGGATTATGAGTCCGCTGCTCTAACCAGCTGAGCTACGGGCCCCACCGGCGGAGAGTAGCCTCCCGCAGGGCGGTTCCAGGCGACAAGAGCCGCTGGAACCCTCACAATACGGGTCTGCCGAACCACGTCTGAACGAGGAGGGATGAGGGAGCTGTGAAGGTTTTCCAACGCCAGACTGAGCTGCGGACGGCAGGAGGGCTCACCGTTCGGGACATCACCGCCGAAGTCAACGAAGCCGTGCGCGAGAGTGGGATCACAACGGGCATCGCTTGTGTCTACTCGCCGCACACGACCTGCTGCGTGCGGGTCAACGAGTTCGAAGCCGGATTCCTCGACGACTTCGCCGAGCTGCTCCGACGTCTCGTCCCCTCCGAGACGTACTACGCGCACGACGACTGGGACAAGCGCACCGAAAACATCTGTCCAGAGGACATGGACTTCGGCAACGGACACTCCCACTGCATGGCGATGCTGCTCGGGACGGCGGGTGAATCGGTGCCGGTGCGGGACGGCGAGCTCTTCCTCGGCACCTGGCAGCGCGTCCTCTTCATCGAGCTCGACCGCGAGCGCGATCGCCGCTGGCTGGTCCAGGTCGTAGGCGAATAGTGCCCCTGCCAGCAATACTTGCCGGCTTCTCGCCCGCGATCACGCTGCGCCAGAGTCCACCCTCGTCCTTACCAAGGCATCAAGCCTTGGCTGCGGACGAGTGCGGCCTCTGGCTTGGTGCTCGCGACCGAGAAACTCAGCAGCATCACTAGCAGGGGCACTGCCGTAGTCGTCGGCTCCGGGCCGAACGGGCTCGCGGCTGCCGTCACGCTTGCCGAGGCAGGCTGCTCGGTGCTCGTGCTCGAGGCGCAGGAGACAATCGGCGGGGGGACGCGGACGGCCGAGCTTACGCTGCCCGGCTTTCGCCACGACGTCTGTTCCGCGATCCACCCCGGCATCACGGTCTCGCCGTTCTTCCGCTCGCAGAACCTCGACCTGCCGCTCGTCGAGCCGCCTGCTCCGCTTGCCCATCCGCTGGACGACGGCTCCGCGGTCATCGTGCGGCACTCGCTCGACGACACGGCCACGGAGCTCGGTAGGGACGGTCCCTCGTATCGGAAGCTGTTCGCGCCGCTCGTCGAGCGGTGGGAGCGACTCGAGTCGGAGCTGCTCGGCCCGGTCATCCATCTCCCTCGCCACCCGCTCGCGCTGGCGCGGTTCAGCACGGCGGGGTTGCGGTCCGTCACGGGTGTCGCGCGGTCACATTTCGACACAGAAGCGGCGCGCGCGGTTTTCGCGGGCGCCGGCGCACACGCTATGCTGCCGCTCGAACACCGCGCGTCGGCATCCTTCGGCCTCGGCCTCCTCGTCGCGGCGCACCACGGCGGCTGGCCGTTCGCGCGCGGAGGGTCGCAATCGATCGCCGATGCGCTGGCGGCGCGCTTGCGTGCGCTCGGCGGTGAGATCGAGACGGGACGCGAGGTGACCTCCTTCGCAGATGTACCTGCCTCGAACCTCGTTCTCTGCGACGTGACGCCGCGCCAGTTGCTGAGACTCGCGGGTGAGCGGCTGCCTGCGGGCTATCGCCGCCGCCTCGGCCGCTTCCGCTACGGGCCCGGCGTGTTCAAGGTCGATTACGCCCTCGACGGCCCGATCCCCTGGCGCGCTCCCGAGACCGGCGAGGCAGCGACGGTTCACCTCGGCGGCTCGCTCGACGAGATCGCCGAATCCGAGCACACCGTGTGGGCAGGCGGCCATCCCGAGCGGCCGTTCGTGCTGCTTGCGCAACAGAGCCTCTTCGACGACACGCGGGCGCCCGCAGGCAAGCACACGGTGTGGGCGTACTGCCACGTCCCGAACGGTTCCACCGTCGACATGAGGGCGCGCATCGAGGCGCAGATCGAGCGCTACGCTCCCGGCTTCCGTGACCGGATCCTCGCGTACGGCACACGCAGCACCGCGGATTTCGAACGCGAGAACGCGAACCTCGTTGGCGGCGACATCGGCGGCGGCGCGAACACTCTCGGCCAGCTGATCGCCCGTCCAACGCTACGACTCACCCCGTACTCGACTCCGTTGCCCTGGCTCTACCTCTGCTCGTCTTCGACGCCGCCCGGCGCCGGCGTCCATGGGATGTGCGGGCATCTGGCGGCACGCGCCGCCCTCCGCAAGCTCACCGGGAGTGATCGACGGGCAGCTCGAAGCTGAACGTCGACCCCTCGCCGGGCGTCGACGTGATCCAGATCTCCCCGCCCATTCCTTCCACCAGCTCGCGACAGATGTAGAGGCCGAGCCCCGTGCCGCCGACCGCGTTCCTCGTGCTGGCATCGAGGCGGTAGAACTTCTCGAAGATCCGATCGCTCTGCTCGGGCGGGATGCCCGGCCCGTCGTCGCTGACACTGAACCGCGTCCCCGAGGACTGCGGCTCGACCCGAACCTCGATGCGACCTCCCGCGTACTTGATCGCGTTCTCAACGAGATTGACGAGGACTTGCCGGAGCTTGTCCGAGTCCGCGGCAACGGCGAGGGAGGTCGCGTCGTAGTCGAGCTCGAGTGACGTTCCAGGACGGGCGTGCGTGCGCGCGGCGGCTAGCACGTCCGTCACGAGCTCGAACGGCTCGACTCGCGTGATCACCGTCTCGTCACGTCCCGCATCGAGGCGGCTCACCCAGAGGATGTCGTCGAGCAGGCGGCCGAGCCGCGCCGATTCTGTCGCGACGATGTCGAGCAGCTCCCTTCGTCGAGTCGTGTCGAGCTCGTGCGTCCGAAGCGTCAGGGCTGCGCCGTACACGGACGTCAGCGGTGTTCGCAACTCGTGCGAGACGATCGCGATGAACTCGTCCTTGAGGCGGTCGAACTCGCGCAGGCGGTCGAGTGCCCCGTGGAGCCAGCGCTGGTAGAGCGCCGTCGCAAGTACCGGTACGACGAGCACCACGGCAACGAACGGGGACTGCTCCCAGAGCACGACGAGGATCACCGCCAGCGATGCGAGGATCGCGAACGGCGCGAGCGTCGCGGACACGTAGCCGCGAAGCGACGAGGCGAAGCCGCCTCGGGACAATCGCGCGAGTACAGCGGAGAGCAGGGTGATGTCGACGAGGTAGAACGCCGCGGCCGAGGCAATCGACGCGAGCACGAGCTGGAGGAGCGAGTCGTCGTCGAACCCGGCGGCCGCCGCCCCAGCCGCGACCGCCGCGAGCACGTAGATGCCGCAGTTGAAGGCGATCCGGCTGATCGGCCGCCGGCGTGCGACCTCCACGAGCGCCATCGCGAAGAACGCCGCCACAGCGGCAGCCGCCCATCCGTACACAACCGCGACGGCGACGAGGAAGATCGTCGCCACCGACGTGCCGCCGACGGCGACTCCCTCGATGGGAACCGGGAACGCTTCGGCAACCGCCGCCGCCGCGAGGAGTACCAGGACGCCGACCGCGTCTCGCCAGCCGAAATCGCCGGAGGCAAGGGACCAGGACGCGAACCCGAGCGCAACCGCCGCCGCAAGCGCCACAGGGATCCAGACGGGAGACGCCTGACGCGCACTGGCGTCGAGGGTGGTGAGCCAGGGGACGTTGAGCCTCCGTTTCTGGGCCGCCGCTCGAACCGAAAGATTGTCGCTGAGGGTCACGGCTCGTTTCCCCGGGTAGCCGCACCCCCCGGCTAGGTTGCGTCCAGTATGCCAGCCGTCCCCGCTCTCTCCGATTCGGGTGTCGCGGATCAACCGCTCGAGGTGCCGTACCGAGCAGCGAAGCGACTACTCGACGCGGCTGTCGCGGGGACGTTGCTGCTCGTGACCTCGCCGGTCGTATTCGCGGTCAGCGTCGCCACAGCGGTAGACATGCTCGTCTACCGGCCCGATCGCGGCCCGTTCTTCTATCGCGAGCGACGGATCTCGAAGGGCCGTAGGTTCGATTTGCTCAAGTTCCGCACGCTGCGGTGCGACGTGCTTGCCGAGATGGAAGCCGCCGGCGGGCACGCGCGTCTGTACGAGGCCGATCCACCCAACCTCACCTGGGCCGGCCGACGCATGCTTAAGCCGTGGTACCTCGACGAGCTGCCGCAGCTCGTCAACGTGCTGCGAGGCGAGATCAGCCTTGTGGGGCCGCGACCCTGGCCGCCGGAGATGGTGGAACGGCAGGTCGCGGACGGGCAGGACTATCGCAACCATGTCGTCGCAGGCCTCACCGGCCCGGCTCAGGTGACGAAGGGCGGCGACCGGTTGTACCAGGACCTCGACCTGGAATACGTCCGCCTCTGCCGCACGCTCGGAAGCTGGGCGCTCCTTCGCTACGACCTCGGGATCCTCGCGCAGACGGTGCGCGTCATGGCGCGCGGCGAAGGGCTGAGCTTCTAGCGCCCGCGCGCCGCGCCATAGGCGCTCGCGTTCCGGACGAGCTCCTCGAAGAGCTTCATGTCCTCTCCCGCCTCCGGGTGCCACAGCACGCCGACCGCGAACCGGAGCTCGGGGTCCTCGATTGCCTCGATCGTCCCGTCCTCGGCACGTGCTGCGACGCGCAGCCCATCGCCGATGCGACCGAAGCCCTGGTGATGATGCGACTTTACGGGAGCCCGCTCGCCGACGAGGCCCGCGAGGAGCGTCTCGGCGTCGACGGTGACTTCGTGATCGGAGAACGCCCCCGGGGTGTGCTTGTGCTTTTCGTCGCCGACCACGTCCGGCAGGTGCTGCTCGAGGTCTCCGCCGCGCGCCACGTTCAGTACCTGGCTGCCGCGGCAGACGGCAAGGACGGGCATGTCACGCGCGAGCGCTTCCTCCAGCAGCGTCAGCTCGGCCCGATCACGTTCGGCGTCGACGCCGAACGTCTCCTCATGCGGCTCCTGGTCGTAGAGCTTCGGATCGACGTCGGCCCCTCCGGAGAAGAGCATCCCGTCGACCGCCGCAAGTGTCTCGGCGACCCCCTCCCGCGTGAGGGGGACCAGCAGCGGCCGGCCGCCGGCGCGGTCGATCGCGTGCACGTACGCGGCCGGGACGAGTGCCGCGTCGAGATCCCAGTAACCCCAACGCGCTCGCGTGAAGTGCGTCGTGATCCCGATGACGGGTCTCGGGCTAATCGTTACGGAAGTCGACGATCAGTCGAGCCGGTGACTGCGCGGTCGTGACGCGGAAAGGCACGCGGTCGCTGAGACCGACGGCCCAGCTCAGCACCGCCTCGAAGTCGCCGGTGCGCGCCAGCTCCCGCACGACGGAGGCGCCGGCGGTCGAGCCGGCGATTCGTCGCGGTCCCTTGTAGACGAGCTCGCCCTCGCCGGTCGTCAGGTCGAAGCCGGAGGCCGGCTCCATCCGCACCTCGACGAACGCGTCGCCTTTGAGCGGCACGACGTTCCCCGAGCCATCTTCCTTCAGCGGCGGCTGCACGTACGCCACTCTGTACCCCGGCAGTCCGTTCGTGAACTCGAATACGACGCGGTCGAAGCCCCCGTGGTGTCCGAGCGCGACTCGCCTGACGAGGGCCGTCTCGGTTGCCTGGGCATCGGCGCTGACCGGCGTCGTAGCTGCCCCCTCCATCGGATCGGAGGCAGTCGTCGTCTCGTCGGTAGTCGCGGTCGTGGTTGTCGCGGGTGACGTCGTCTGGGTAGCGGGTCCCGCCTGTTCGGACGAATCGCCGCAACCCGCAGTTGCGACGGCGAGCGTCAGGGCAAGTGCCGATACGGCGGCTGCGCGAATGCGACGAGCGTACTCAGGGCCTGTTAAGAAAGGGCGAGGACCGTGCAGCACTGGCTTCTCGTTCGCGGGACGGGCGACCGTCTCCTCCCGGAGCAGATCGACGCCCGCTCGTTGCAGGCGCACTCGTCGACGCGGCGGCCGACGCTGCAGCGCGGCGACCTTGCCATCTGTTACGCGTCCGGGTGGCAGACGATCTTCGCCGTCGTCGCGATCGTCGGCGATCCGGAGAACGATCCGAGCCGTGAGCGCTGGCGCTGGCGTGTTCCCATCCGGCCGTTGACGGTGGTCACGAGCATCGCCGAGGCGCCTCCCGTAGAGGCGGCGGGCGTCTTTCCGCGCAGCCTCGGGCGCCATTCGTACATCCGCCTGACCGATGAGCAGTTCGAGGACGGCCGGGCGGCGATCGAGGCCGCCGCCCGCACCACCGTTAGTT
>JBKPMS010000032.1:0-13081 GCA_046732275.1 Actinomycetota bacterium
GGGCCCAGCTGGCGGCCCCGGACGAGAGCTTCATCACCAAGAACTCCTACAACGAGCTGTTCACGATCCACGGCACGGCGATGATCTTCCTGTTCATCGTCCCGTTCTGGGCAGGGCTCGCGAACTACCTCGTCCCGCTCATGGTGGGCGCGCGCGACATGGCGTTTCCCCGCCTCAACGCGGCGTCGTACTGGTTCTTCCTCTTCGGCGGCGTGCTGATGTTCCTGAGCTTCTTCGCCAGCGGCGGCGCCTCGAAGTCAGGCTGGTACGGCTACCCGCCGCTGTCCGAGAACTTCTTCTCCCCGGGCAACGGTCAGGACATCTGGATCCTTTCGCTGCACCTCGTCGCCATCTCCTCGCTCCTCGGTGCGATCAACTTCATCTGCACGATCCACAACATGCGCGCGGAGGGGATGAGCTGGATGCGCATCCCGCTCTTCGTGTGGGCGATCGAGATCTACTCGTTCCTGCTCGTCGCCGTTCTGCCGGTGATCGGAGTCGGCCTGACCTTCCTGCTCCTCGATCGCCAGGTAGGGACGCACTTCTTCCTGCCCGACGAGGGCGGCAGCGCCGTTCTCTACCAGCACCTCTTCTGGTTCTTCGGCCACCCCGAGGTGTACATCATCATCCTCCCCGCGATGGGAGTCATCTCGGAGGTCATCCCTGTCTTCTCGCGCAAGCCGATCTTTGGCTACAAGGCGATCGCGTTCTCCACGGTCGCGATCGGGTTCTACTCCATGCTCGTCTGGGCGCACCACATGTTCAGCGTCGGTTTGCCGAGCTTCCTCAACATCTTCTTCATGCTGTCGTCGATGGTGATCGCCGTCCCGACGGGCGTGAAGATCTTCAACTGGATCGCGACGACGTGGCGGGGAAACCTGATCTTCGACACCGCCATGCTCTGGGCGCTCGGCTTCGTCGCCGTCTTCACGATCGGCGGGCTCAGTGGGATCTTCCTCGCCGCGTTCCCGGTCGACTGGCAGGTGACCGACACCTACTTCGTCGTCGCGCACATGCACTACGTGCTGTTCGGCGGCGCCGTCTTCGGGGTGTTCGCCGCGATCTTCTACTGGTGGCCGAAGATCTTCGGCCGGCTGCTGGACGAGGGACTGGGGAAGCTCCAGTTCTGGCTCGTGTTCATCGGCTTCAACCTGACGTTCTTCCCGCAGCACCTACTCGGGTTGATGGGAATGCCCCGCAGGATCTTCACCTACCACGAGCACGGGCTCTGGTTCGCGTACAACCTGATGTCCACGATCGGCTCCGGGATCATGGCGATCGGCATGCTGCTCTTCATCGTGAACGTCGTCAAGACTGCGCGCAGCGGCGTGCGCGCCGGCAACGATCCGTGGCTTGCCGACACGCTCGAGTGGTACACCACGTCGCCGCCGCCGCCGCAGAACTTCGACCGCATCCCTTACGTCACAAGCGCTCGTCCACTTCGTGACCTTCGGCGGCGGCTCGCGGAGGTCGGTCGTGCCTAGCGCCATGCCGCGGCCCGGTCCTTGGCTCCGCCTCACCGCGCTCTCGGCGGCGTTTGCGACCTTGCTAGCCGTGATCAGCGGCGCGGCGTCGCTCGGCGCGGCGCACCGCTTGCTCGCGGCGCTCTCGCTCCCGCCGCTCGTCGCGTTGGTCGTGGCTGCCTGGATCGCGCACCGCCGGTTGCTCGTTCCGGCCGTCGGAGCGCTCGTCGTCTTCGGCACCGCGGCGCTCGTGACCGCTCCCGGCGCCCACCTGGCGCTCGCGGCGCTCGCCTTCGCGGCGACGGTTGTGCTGACGGCGGCCACGTATCGAGGCGCCCCGTCGCCGCCAGAGCGCGTCCGGGATTACGTGACGCTGACGAAGCCGCGCATCATGACCCTTCTCCTTCTGACGGGGCTCTGCGGGATGTTTGTCGGGGCACGCGGCGTTCCCTCAGCCGGTTTGATCGTTATGACGATGGTCGGCCTGGCGCTCGCGTGCGGAGGCGCGTCGGCGCTGAACCATGTGCTCGACCGCGACATCGACAGGCTCATGGGAGAGCGGACACGGAGGCGGCCGGTCGCTGCCGACCGGATACCGCCGTCGCGGGCGCTCGAGTTTGGCCTTGCCCTCTCGGCTTTCTCCTTCGTGGTGCTCGCTTCGACCGTCAACGTGCTCACGGCAGCACTCGCGCTCGTCGGCAATCTCTTCTACGTGCTCGTGTACACGCGCTGGCTCAAGCGCGCGACGCCGCAGAACATCGTCATCGGCGGAGCAGCCGGGGCGGTCCCGCCGCTCGTCGGCTGGGCCGCCGCGACCGGCAATCTCACGCTGCCGGCTCTCTGGCTCTTCCTGATCGTCTTCCTCTGGACGCCGCCGCACTTCTGGGCGCTCGCCTTGCTGATTCGGCGCGACTACGAGGCCGCACGGATTCCGATGCTGCCGGTCGTGCGCGGCGAGCGGGAGACGGCACGCCAGATCGTTCTCTACGCGGTCGCCCTCGTCGCCGTGACGCTCGTACCGTTCCTCTGGGGCCCGCTCGGTTTGGCGTATCTCGCCGCTGCAGCGGCGCTCGGAGGAGCGTTCCTCTGGCTCGCGCTGAAGCTCTGGCGCGAACGCACGCCGAAGCGCGCGGCGGCGCTCTTCCACTACTCGCTCCTCTACCTCGCGCTCCTCTTCGTAGCGATGGCGCTCGACCCGCTCCTCTGATGGCCGAGCGCCTGCCTGAACCTCTCCCGCCGCGCACGACGACAGAGCCCATCGAACCGACCGGCGAGGTGGCCCGGAAGAACATGGTGCTCGCACTCGCGCTGGCCGGCGTCAGCATCTTGCTGGCCGGCGGCGCTGTCCTCGTCTCGTTCATCTACCTGCTGTACGACTAGCAACGGACGGCGTCTTTCTCGCGCGGCCCGACCAGGCGCGTCCCGGAATTCGGCTCGCAGTCAAGGACCTGCTCGACACGGCGGGCCTGACGACGACGTACGGGTCGCCGATCTTCGCGAACCACGTCCCGACCACGACGGCGGAGGCAGTGCGGCGGCTGGAGGCCGCCGGATACGCGAACGTCGGCAAGACGAACCTGCACGAGTTCGCATACGGGATCACGTCCGAAAACCCCCACTTCGGGACTGTCCCGAACCCGATCGCGCCCGGACGGATTGCGGGCGGCTCGAGCGGGGGTTCGGCCGCGGCACTCGCCGCCGGCCTTGCGGACGCAGCGCTCGGAACGGACTCCGGCGGGTCGATCCGGATCCCGTCCGCGTGTTGCGGTGTCGTCGGCTTCAAGCCGACCTTCGACCTCGTCCCCAGCGCCGGCTGCTTTCCGCTCGCGCCGACCTTCGACCATGTCGGGCCGATGGCACGAGATGTCGAGGGGTGCGAGCAGATGCTCGCGGCGCTCGTTCCCGGATTCGAGCCGAGGTGCATCGAGAGCCTCGAGGAGGTGTCCGTCGGTGTTTGCTGGCTGGACAGCGCCGACGAGCTCGTCCGTGCACACGTCGAGGAGGCGGCGGAGCGGTTCCCGCGGCGGCGCGGCCTCGAGCTCTCTCGGCCGGAGATCAGCCCCTTGTTCATGCGCGAGGTCGCGGACGTGCACCGTGAGCTCTACGACGAGCACCGGGAGTTGTACGGCGAAGACGTTGCAGTGAAGATCGAGCGCTGCCTGCGCGTCTCCGATGCCGAGGCGGCTGCAGCAGAGCGTTCGCGCGCTGCGTTTCGAGAGACGTGCGACCACCTGCTCGGTGACCTCGACTTGTTCCTCACGCCGACGATCCCGGTCGTTGCGCCCCCGACCGGCATCGGCGACGCAAAGCTGCGTCCCATTCTCATCAGCAACACGCTGCCGGTAAACGCACTCGGGTGGCCGGCGCTCGCCCTTCCGGCCGGTCCTGCCGAGGACGGATTGCCCGCGTCGGTTCAACTCATCGGAAGACCGGGCAGCGACGCTTTCGTCCTCGCCGTCGGCGCGCGGCTCGCCGAAGAGCTCGCCGTCGGCTGACGCGGCCTACTGAATTGCGCGGAGCACCCGCCGTCCGAAGCGCTCCACCGATTCCGGCAGCAGCCGTCGCTGCTTCTTCAGCGCCGAAGACCCGAGCCAGAAGGCGGTCTTGACGCCGAGGACGTAGCGGTTCCGGGCGCGGTCGAGAGCTGAGTTCTCCTCGACCTTGCGCGCGACCGTCAGCGAGCCGACGACGAACCGCGCGTCCTTGAAGCGCCGCGAGCGGTAGACGCCCTGACCGACGACCTTGCGCGGACCCGCGGTCCACGTCGTGTCGTGGAAGGCGACCCACCCGCCGTCGACGACCTTCGGCACCCACTTCTCGAAGTCTTCGAGCACGAGGTCGTACTCGTGCGAGCCGTCGACGAACAGCAGCTCGATCGGCTCGACGAACTCGTCTGCCGCGGGCTGCGACAGCGACGCGATGGGTCGAACGAGGTCGACGATGCGCGCGCGCTCGACGTTGGTCTTGAAGTCGCCGAAGCGGTAGTCGGCATGCGGATCGATCGCGTACACCGGTACGCCTTCGCCCTCCTGCGACCCGACGCCGAGGCAGACGGTCGACTTCCCTTTCCAGGAGCCGATCTCGACGATCACGCCCTTCCCCGTACAGGCGCGCGCCAGCTCGTACAGCGCCTCGCCCTCCTCGTCGGTGAGCCAGCCGGGGACGTCCGCGATGAGCGGCTTGACCTTCGCCTGGAACGAGCTCACTTCAGTGCGCCGCGAACAGCGTCTTCGTAGATCCGGTCCCGATCGAAGGTGTCGAGCTCCTCGGACAGGAGGTCGGCGGGAGCAGGAGGATCTCCCGGCGGGAACGGTGCAGCCTCCCCGTCGATGGCGACGCCTTCCAACCGCCGAGCCGGCTCGTGCTCGAGCTCGATCTCACGATGGAGGCGAGTGCGCAGCCAGCCGGCGAGGAGATGGGCCTGGGCAGCGGTCCCGGTGACCCGGATGCGAGACATGCCGGCGATGTCCGGCCAGAGGGACGCGAGCTGCGGCCGCCAGCGGCTCGTTCTCGCCCAGGCGATGTCGGAGACGACGACACGGTCGAAGACGTTCGTCAGGCCTTCGTAGTCGGAAGGCAGGTCGCGCCATTCGGTGCTGTCGACGATCAACCGGTCGACGACGTCGATGAGACCCTCGAAGGACGCCTCTACGTACGGCGGCACGCCGCGCCAGCGCAAGAACACCGGCAGGTCCGGCAGCAGCAGCGGCTGCACGACGCTGGCGGGCGCCGCAGCGCGCGGGCCCTTGAGCCGGACGCGGATCGTCTCCGTGCAGATCTGGCGGCCGCCTCCCACGGGAAACACGTCGATGTCGACGTCGCCGTCGAGCCCGTCGTCCTCGTCGGGCTGCGGGTAGAGCACGATCGTCCGGGAGGGATGCCGCTCGGCCAGCCCCGACAGGACGTCCTCCGCGGCCTCCACCCACTCCGGCGGCACCCAGGCGGTGTGCGTCATCACACTCGTCCGCTGGTACGGCTGGTCGGAGCCGGGAACGTCGCGCATCGCAGTGACCGCGCGCTCGATCTCTCGAACCGATGTCAGTGCTGCCGCCACGCCCGCCCGTCGCGGTGAAGAAGCTCGTCCGACGAGGGCGGCCCCCAGGTGCCTGCTGCGTAGTTCGGGAATGCGGGCCGGTCGCGCACCCACGCCGCCACGACGGCGTCGACGAGCGACCACTGCTCCTCGACCTCGTCGATCCGTGTGAACAGCGTCGCGTCGCCGAGCATCGCGTCGAGGATCAGGCGCTCGTACGCCTCCGGTAGCCCGGTGCGGAACGCGCCGCCGTAGAGGAAGTCCATGTGCACGGTGCGGATCGTCATGCCATGCCCCGGGACCTTCACGCTGATCGCGAGCGAGATTCCCTCGTCGGGCTGGACGTGGATGATCAGCACGTTCGGGCGCAGTCCTTCGGCGGCAAGCTCCTCGAACGGCGGATGCGGCGCCTTCTTGAAGTGGATGGCGATCGTCGTCTCACGCCGCGGGAGGCGCTTGCCGGTCCGGACGTACCACGGTGTGTCGGCCCAGCGCCAGTTGTCGACGTACAGCTTCGCCGCGACGTACGTCTCCGTCATCGACTGCGGATCGACGTCCGGCTCCTCGCGGTAGCCGGGAACTTCCTGCCCCTCGATGAAACCGCGTCCGTACTGGCCCCGCACGACCGACTTCGGGCCCGGCGTGTGAATCGAACGGAGCACCTTCACCTTCTCGTTGCGAACGGCGTCCGCCGTGAAGTCGATCGGCGGCTCCATCGCGGCGATCGCCACGAGCTGGAGCAGGTGGTTCTGGAAGATGTCGCGGATGGCCCCCGCCTGCTCGTAGTAACCGGCTCGTCCCTCGATGCCGATCGACTCCCCGACCGTGAGCTGGATGTGGTCGATGAACTGCCGGTTCCAGATCGGCTCGAAGATTCCGTTCGCGAACCGCAGCACCAGCATGTTCTGGACCGTCTCCTTGCCGAGGTAGTGGTCGATGCGGAACACCTCGGTCTCGTCGAAGTACCGCGTGATCACGCTCTGTAGCTCGCGCGCCGACTCGAGGTCATGGCCGAACGGCTTCTCGACGATCAGGCGCGTCCAGCCCTCTGTCTTACGGCGCTTGCCGACCTCCTGGACAACCGTCGGAAACACGCCGGGCGGAGTTGCGAGGTAGTAGACGCGGTTGCCGCGCGTGCCGCGCTCCTCGTCGAGCTCGTTCAGCGTCGCGGCGAGCTCGTCCTCTCGCTCCTCGTCCGCGAAATCCATTGCGACGTAGCGCATCCCGCCCGCAAGGAGCTCCCAGGCGTCCTCGCGGAACTCGTCGCGACCGAACTCCTGGACCGCCTCCTTCATGCGCTCCTTGAACTCCTCGTCCGTCTCCTCGGAGCGGGCGACGCCGACGACCGCGAAGTTCTCCGGCAGGAGGCGCCGGAACGCGAGCGAGTAGAGCGCCGGGAAGAGCTTTCTCTTCGTCAGGTCGCCCGAGGCGCCGAAGATGACGAGGCTGCAGGGGTCGGGCTTGCGCTTGACCTGCAGCCCTTCGAGCAGCGGGTTCTCTTCGAGGGTGGCGGTCGTCAACGCGGATCCTGGCTTGCCTTCGCACGCTCGACGGCGCGGACCGCATGCCCGCCGAACTGGTTCCGCAGCGCGGCGGCGACCTTGGCGGAGAACTTGATGTCGTCGCGGGAGGCGAACCTGGCGAACAGGGACGCAGCGATCACGGGTGCCGGCACGTTCTCGTTGATCGCCTCGTTGATCGTCCAGCGGCCCTCGCCGGAGTCCTCGACGTAGGGAGCGATGTCCTCGAGCTTGGCGCCGTGCTCCTCGAACGCGGAGTGCAGGAGCTCGAGCAGCCAGGAGCGGACGACGGAGCCGTTCCGCCAGATCCCTGAGATCTGATGGGAGTCGAGGTCGTACTCGGAGTGCTCCATGATCTCGAAGCCCTCGGCGTACGACTGCATCAGGCCGTACTCGATGCCGTTGTGGACCATCTTCACGAAGTGCCCGGCGCCCGACGGCCCGACGTGAGCGTAGCCGTCCTCCGGCGCGAGCGTCTCGAAGATGGCCTCGAGCCTGTCGACGGGCTCGTCGTCGCCTCCGACCATGAGGCAGAAGCCGACCTCGAGGCCCCAGATGCCGCCCGACACGCCGGCGTCGACGAAGTGAATGCCGTGCCGCTGCGCCTCGGCGTGGCGCCGCTTCGAGTCACGGAAGTTCGAGTTGCCGCCGTCGACGATGGTGTCGTCCTCATCGGCGATTTCGAGCAGCTCTTGGAACGTGTCCTCGGTGATCTTGCCGGCCGGAATCATCATCCAGAAGGCGCGCGGTGCATCCAGCTGTTTCTTGAGCTCGTCCAGCGACGACGCCGTTCGCGCTTCCACGTTCGGGTCGTACGTCTCGACGTCGTGCCCACCCTCGCGCAAGCGCTCTGTCATCCCCGAGCCCATCCGGCCGAGGCCGATCATCCCGAGTTGCATTTAGAGGTCCTCCAGTCTGACGCGGACGATCGTCCGGCCGCGCTCGTCCAGCGAGCGGAAGTCGCCTTCGGCTTGTGCGCGGATCAGCCGGCGGAAGCCGAAGTCCTGACCCGGAATCGGCAGCTCAGCGCCCGGATCGTCGACGACCTGGACGAACAGGCCGGTCGGGGGCCCGCCCTTGTGCAGCTGGCCGGTCGAGTGCAGGTACCGCGGGCCCAACCCTTGCGTCACGACGCAGCCGGTCTCGCGCGCGCGCGCCGCGAGCGGCGCGAGCTCCCGCTCGCGAGCCGGGTCGATGAAGGCCTGAATCGCGATGTAGTTCGGCGGAGCGGCCTCGGCGAGCAGCTCTTCGAGCGAGCCGTCCCGCTCGATGTCGGGCTCTCCGCCCGAGGCGAGCACCTCCTTCGTCTTGTCCTTCGCCGCCTGCACGTCCGGCTGGTCGAACGGGTTGATGCCGAGGATCGAGCCGGCGACCGCAACGGCGAACTCCCAGCGCAAGAGCTCGGCGCCGATGTCGTACGGCTCGTCGAGCTGGACGTCGGCTGCCTGCCGGTCCGGCCCGTCCGGCAGCTCGCCCGGAGCGGGCACGAGACCCTTGCCCTGCTTGCCGGTCGACTCCGCGATCAGCTGCTCGGCCCAGAGGCCGAAGTGACCCTCAGTCTCGGGGATACAAACCTTGTCGCGACCGTCGCGCCAACCCTCTCCGAGCTGCAGCCCGAGTGTGAGCCCAGGGCTGGACTCTGCTCTGCATGCCTCCGCCGTCGCCTCGCCGCCGCCCAGGAGCCGCTCGACGTCGAGGCCCATCAGCGCCGCCGGGACGATCCCGAACGGCGAGAGAGCGGAGTAGCGTCCGCCGATCGTCGGCTCGCCGGCGAAGACCCGCATGCCGCGCGTCGCTGCCACCTCCTCGAGCGGCGAGCCGGGATCGGTGATCGCGACGAAGCGCTCGCCGTCGCCGCCCGTCTTCTCCCAGAAGTACTCGAAGTGCGACAACGTCTCGAGCGTCGTCCCCGACTTGGAGGAGACGACGAACAACGTCCGCTCGAGATCGAGCAGCTCCTCCGCGTGCCGGATCATCGCCGGATGCGTCGTATCGAGGACGTGGAAGCTCTTGGCGCCGAACGTGCGCTTGAGCACCTCCGGCGCGAGCGAGGAGCCGCCCATGCCCAGCAGGACGAACGTCTCGAAGCGTGTCCGCGCGTCCTCGGCGAAGTCGGCGATCTCGCCGACCCGCTCCTGCATCCGCTTCGGCTCGTCGAGCCAGCCGAGCCAGCGGTCCTCGTCGGCACCGGTCCAGACGGTGGCGTCGCGCGCCCAGATGCGCTCGACGAGCTCCTGTTGCGACGCGACCGCCATGCTAGGCGGACGCGGGCGCCAGCTCGCCGCGCTTGGCGCGGATTCCCTCGAGCAGCTCCTCGAACGAATCGGCGAACTTCTGCACGCCCTCGCGCTCGAGCGTGTCGGCGACATCGTCGTAGTCGACGCCGACCGCCGCGAGCTCGTCGAACACTTGCCGCGCGCCGTCGAGGTCCTGCGTGAG
Organism: Actinomycetota bacterium; assembly: GCA_046732275.1. Taxonomy (GTDB): domain Bacteria; phylum Actinomycetota; class Thermoleophilia; order Gaiellales; family Gaiellaceae; genus 3-1-20CM-4-69-9. Next base: position 9,456 of record JBKPMS010000032.1, read on the forward strand.
CGTCGGCGCGACTTGCCCGTGATCCTGAAAAGCCCTGATCGTCTCTTCCGGCATCGTGTTGACCGTGTCCGGGCCGATCAGCTCTTCCACGTAGAGCACGTCGCGGTACTCGGGGTTCTTCGTCGATGTCGACGCCCACAGGCAGCGCTGCGCGTGCGCGCCCTTGGCCTCGAGCGCTTCCCAGCGCGGGCCAGCGAAGACCTGCAGGTAGTTCTGGTAGGCGAGCTTCGCGTTCGCGACCGCGAGCTTCCCGTTGAGCCGCGTCGCGTCGCCGCCGATCTCGTCGAGGCGCCGGTCCGCCTCCGTGTCGACGCGTGAGACGAAGAAGCTGGCGACGGAGTGCACGGTCGCCGGGTCGCCGCCGCTCTCGACAAGCCGCTCGAGGCCGCGGATGTAGGCCTCCATCACCTCCTTGTGACGCTCCAGGGAGAAGATCAGCGTGACGTTGATGCTCTTGCCGGAGGCGATCATCTCCTCGATCGCGGGGAGGCCTGCCTTGGTGGCCGGGATCTTCACGTAGAGGTTCGGGCGATCGATCCAGTCGTGGAGGCGACGCGCCTCGGCGACGGTCGCATCGGTGTCGTCGGCGAGATTCGGATCCACCTCCCACGACACGTAGCCGTCGAGGCCCTCCCCGTCGTCCCAGACCTTTCGGAGCAGGTCGCACGCGTCGGCGATGTCGTTTGAGGAGAGCTGGAGGAAGATCTCCTTCGCGTCCTGCTCGCCGCTGTCCAGGATCTCCCTGAGCTGGTCGTCGTAGGCCTCGCCTTCCGCGATCGCCTTCTGGAAGATCGTCGGGTTCGAGGTGACGCCGACAACGGTGTCCTCTTCCATCATCCGCGCGAGCTTCCCGCTCCGGAGCATTTGCCGTGAGAGGAAGTCGATCCAGACGCTCTGGCCGAGGGCCGAGAGCTTGTGCAAGTTCGAGTCAGGCATTTGCCATCAACCTTTCGAGTTCTTCGATTTTCTTCAGTCGTCTGACGTACCGCTCGCCGCCGTTGAACTCTGCTGCGAGAAACGCAGCGACGAGGTCTCGCGCGAGCGACGGGCCGACGACCTCCGAGCCGAGGCACAGGACGTTCATGTCGTCGTGCTCGACTCCCTGGTGGGCGGAGTACGAGTCGTGACAGATCGCGGCGCGAATTCCCGGAAGCTTCGAGGCGGCGACCGACGCGCCGACTCCGGAGCCGCACACGAGCACGGCCCGCTCGGCCCTCCCGTCCATGATCGCTTCCCCGACCTCGCGCGCCTTGTCCGGATAGTCGACCGGCGGCGTCGCAGTCGACGTGCCGAGGTCGATGGTGTCATGGGCGGCGAGCGCGTCGAAGACGGCGTCTCGGAGACGGACGCCACGGTGGTCGAAAGCGGCTGCGATCCTCACTCTTGGACGGTACCCCACCGGCGTGGAATCAGGCCTCAGCCCGGCCGGCCGCGCAGGCCGCGCCGCGGCTCCTAGAATGGCCGAATGGACGCGAGCGAGCTTCGCGAGCTGGGCCAGCAGTACCGCGTCGATTCGATCCGCCCCGCCGCGGCCGCGAAGTCGGGACACCCGACATCCGGCATGTCCGCTGCCGACTTGATGGCGGTGCTCGTCGCGAATCATCTTCGCTTCGACTTCGACGATCCGAAGAAGGACACGAACGACCGCCTGATCTTCTCGAAAGGCCACGCGTCGACTCTGCTGTACGCGATCTTCCGATCAGTCGGCGCGATCAGCGACGAGCAGCTGCTGACGTACCGGCAGTTCGGGAGCATCCTCGAGGGACATCCGACGCCCCTCATTCCGTGGGTCGACGTCGCGACCGGCTCGCTCGGGCAGGGTCTGCCCTACGGCGTCGGCATGGCTCTCGCGGGCAAGTATCTCGACCGGCTGCCGTACCGGGTCTGGGTCCTGCACGGCGACAGCGAGACGGCCGAAGGCTCGGTGTGGGAGGCCTTCGAGCACGCATCTCACTACGAGCTCGACAACTTGACCGTCATCCTCGACGTGAACCGGCTCGGCCAGCGCGGCGAGACGATGGTCGGCTGGAACACCGGCGCCTACGTCGAGCGGGCGCGCGCCTTCGGCTGGAACGCGATCGAGATCGACGGGCACGAGGTCGAGGAGATCGACCGCGCCTACAAGGAGGCCGCGGAGACGGCCGGCAGACCTACTGTCATCGTCGCGCGCACGCTCAAGGGCAAGGGCGTCAAGGCCGTCGAGGACAAGGGCGGTTGGCACGGCAAGGCGCTCGACGACGCGGACGAGGCGATCGCCGAGCTCGGCGGCGTTCGCAACATTCACGTCGACGTCGCCGAGCCGGAAGACGCAGAGCGGCACCGCTTCCCGGACGGCGAGCTCGAGCTTCCGCGCTACGAGCTCGGTGACGAGGTCGCGACGCGGAAGGCGTACGGCGAGGCGCTGGCTGCACTCGGGACGGCACGCGGCGACGTCGTCGCGGTCGACGGCGAGGTGAGCAACTCGACGTTCGCGGAGATCTTCGCGAAGGCTCATCCCGAGCGATACTTCGAGATGTACATCGCCGAGCAGCAGATGGTGGCCGCAGCCGTTGGGCTACACGCGCGCGGCTGGAATGCCTTCGCGTCGACATTCGCGGCCTTCCTCTCTCGGGCGTACGACTTCATCCGGATGGCCGCGATCAGCCGCGTCGACCTACGGCTGTCCGGCTCGCATGCCGGCGTGTCCATCGGCGAGGACGGCCCATCGCAGATGGCGCTCGAGGACATTGCCGCGTTGCGCGCTATCCACTCGAGCGTCGTTCTCCATCCTTGCGACGCGAACCAGACCGCGAAGCTCGTCGCGACGATGGCGGACACGCACGGGATCGTCTTCCTCCGGACGTTGCGCCCGAACACGCCGGTGATCTATGGCCCCGACGAGGAGTTCGAGGTCGGCGGCAGCCGGGTGCTGCGCTTCTCGGACGACGACGCCGTCACGATCGTCGGCACCGGGATCACGGTTCACGAAGCACTCAAAGCCGCGGACGCGCTCGGCGAGGACGGCATCAACGCACGCGTGATCGATGCGTACTCGATCAAGCCGATCGACGTCGAGACGCTCGCGGCCGCTGCGGAAGCGACCGGCCGTATCGTCACGGTCGAGGATCACTTCCCGGACGGAGGGCTCGGCGACGCGGTCCTCGCGGCATTGGCCGAAAGCGACGAGCAGGCACAGGTGGTCAAGCTCGCCGTCACCGACATGCCGCGGTCAGGCAAGCCCGCGGAACTGCTGAGCGCCTACGGGATCGACGCCGAGCACATCGCCGCCGCGGCGCGTCAGGTCGTCGGCGCCGAAGTCACCGCTTCGTAGAGCCGCCGCTGCCGGTCCCGCGCTCGGCGATACGCCGCCGCGCGCTCTGGTCGCGGCTCGACCGTGCCTCCGAGCGGCGCGGGCGCCGGCTTCTCACCGAGTCGCTCGACCACGACGACGGCGGCACCTCTTAGCGACGCCTCCTTCACACCCGAGGTCGTGACCGGCCGGCTCAGTGCGTCCGCGACGATCTGCAACCAGTCGGGATCGTGCAGCAGCGCGCCGCCCGTCGCGACGATCTCCCGAACCTCGGGCATCCGCTCGGCGATCGCGGCGAAACGGAATGCGACGCCCTCGAGCGCGGCCTGGCGAATGT
>JBKPMS010000033.1:0-12700 GCA_046732275.1 Actinomycetota bacterium
GAGCGTGGTGACGATGTTCACGACGCTCGTGATCACCGTGATGATCAGCGAGTCCTTCTCGCTGAAGCCGACCGCCTGCCAGAGCACGCTCGAGTAGTAGAAGATGACGTTGATCCCGACGAACTGCTGGAACACCGACAGACCGATGCCCGCGCTCACGACGCTGCGGAGCACAATGCGCGAGCACCGGGGGGCTACGACGTCGACTCCGATCCGGCCTTCGCGGCCTTCTTAGCCCGCCTGGGCGACGACGGGCCCTATCGAAGCTGGTCGGATCTCATGATGGCCGGCCTCTTCCAAGCCCAGTTCTTCCGGGCGATTGGATGGGTCCGCGGCCAGCTCGTGCATGCCGCAACAACGCTCCCGATTGAGGCCCGACAGCACCGCGCAGGCCAAGCCCCGCGGTGGAAGTGGCGCGAAAGCGAGGCGTGGGCGCGTGGGCGCGTCGACGATGTGGGTCGTCGGGCATACGACACCGCGCTAGCCGGCGGCGACATGTTGGGACTGCTCAGTCACCTGACATCCGTCTTTGTCGACGCCGAGCGCACGCTCACTCGGGCGCTGCGTGAAGAGCAGCGAACGGCCGCCTGACCCAACCGCTGCTAAGGGCGTCGTTTCGCCCGAACGCTGGGGTCGTGCAGGCGGCCTAGTCGCTCATCCTCGGCGTGGCAAGACCTCTTTTCGGAACCAGTGATTCCCTTCGGGAATGATCGGGCACCTGGCGATCCTGCAGCCTCCGGTTTCGTCGGCGTTATCTGCATTATTGCGTCTGCGAACGCGTGACCCAAGTCCTGCTCGCACCTGCGGCCGCGCGGTGTCGACTCAGCGCCTAACAATTCCACCGGACGACATCCTCATAATTGGATTGACGACTCGATTCGGCTCGTGGTGAGATGTGTGCTCAGCAGACCGATGTCGCCCGGAGGACGTGGCTGCTTCAACTCCTCGGCCTCCTGCTCGGCGATGGACAGGTTCAGGGCGAGCAGCTGGCTAAGCGGATCGTCATCCGCGCTAAACCGGTATGCCAACGCGACCGCGTAATCGAGCTTCTCCTGAAGAGTGCGCAGTGGATTACGACCCGGCTCGCGCAGCGTGTTGTACTGCTGTTCCTGTGTGATGCCTTCGACGAGCCACGCTTTCCGTAGGTTGATGATTTCGGCAGCGGCCTGAGCGACCATGCCCGCTGTCTCCTCGGTCGGCGCCTGTGGCCAGGGGAAAGTGTCAAAGACGGTATTGGGCGTATAGCGGAGGTCAACACGCATCTTCGAGCAGCGTTCCTCGAAGTACGCGCGGTGGTAAGTCGAGTGGAGGATGCCGAAGCTGTAGTCGTCCTCGAATCCGAAGACCTGAAGGGCATCGGCGGGCCGTATCTCCGGCGAGACGAAGGCGTAAATGGACGGCCGCGTCTCCACCGCGACACGGGACAGACGATGTATCTGCTCAACCTGCTGATGGCTTCGACCATCTCGCGGCGTCGCCATCCCAGCTGCCACCACTTCTCAAGAAACTTGCGCTGATGCCAAGTGACGCGAGCCGTCGGATTTGCGTCTAGTAGTGCCTTGTTCCGCTCGGCTTCGCGCTGAGCTCCACGCTCACGTGCCGGCAAAGCCGTCCGCCGGAGACGCTCCATCACTACCGAGCCGGCGACGAGCTCGGCATGGATGGCATCTGGGGCATCGATGTCGATGACAACCTCGAAGGAGCCCCAGTTCCGTTCAGTTCATGGCCGATCAAAAACGGGCGAAGAACACCACGCGCGTTGGGATCCTCGTTGACCAGCGCCTGTGCCTCCTGCGGCGAGAGCACGAACGCAGGTGTGGCTTGGGGCGTCTGGCCCTGAAAGCACACCTTCGGTCGACGGTTCGACGTGAGTTTCTTGGCCCAGCGCAGATCGGTGTTCGCCGATAAGGAGCCGCTGATTTCCGGCACCTCCATCTTCGTTGTACCGCGGGAGAGCCAAAGTGTCCTGGGACCGTCGTAGTCGCCCTTCTTCCAGTTGACGATGGAGACCTCGACGGTGGCGTCGCCCGACCACGGCTGAGAGGAGACCGCTTCGTATATGACACCGCCATTGTCGACAATGTAGTCGAGCGACAGCCGGCGACTGTCTCCCGATCTGATGTTGGATGTACCGACCAGACCGGCCCGCCCGTCATCGGGCATCAGGTCGTGGGTTTTTCGGAACCAGTACACAACGTAATCGGCAACCCCGCCGACCTCGGGGTACTCGCGCTTCAGCGCAGCTATCTCCTCGGGTGGCTTCTCCTCCAGCATCCGCTTGGCGCCGAGATAGGGCGGGTTACTGATGCAGAGGCCAAAACTTGGCCATTCGCACAGCGCTGCGTTGGCGGTCTGAAAGTTGGCATCGAGATCATCGAGGGGAAGGTACGCGCGCTCGTCGCCGAGCTCATCTGCCGCGAGTTTGCGCGCCAGCATCAGCGTCACTTTCGCCACCTCAACAGCGAATGGGCGAAGATCGATCCCGTAAAACTGCTTGGTCGATACGAACGACATCCGCAGCGCCTCGTGCCGTCCGGCCTCTCGCGAGCGGGCAAGGCGCTTCTCGTGCAGCTGTTTCTCAAGACGGCGAAGCTCGCGGTACGCGACATATAGGAAGTTGCCGGAACCACAGGCCGGGTCGAGAACCTGGTAGCGGAGCATCTCGCCTTCGACCTGGCCCAACTCGTCAAGCGTGTCGGCGTCCTCGATGCGCTGCCGCCATGGCCTGACGACGCTCGGCTGAACCACCTTCTGGATGTCAGCCTCGCTCGTGAAGTATGCGCCGTACGCGTGGCGCTCCGGCTTGTCGAGCGATTGCTCAAACAGGGTGCCGAAGATGACCGGGCGTACCTGGCCCCAGTCTTGTCCGCAGGCAAGAGTAAGGGCGAATATCTCTTCCATCGTCAGCTCAAACGGCTCGACCCGTGCGAAGAGGCCGCCGTTGAAATAGGGCGTCCCTTCATAACGGCCGGAGGGCGTAATGCCAGCCGTGTTCATCTCGCGAAAGAGGCCAAAGACGAGGTCGTACGCGCTTCCACGCCCTTCCCGTACGTCGTCGAGCGCGAGCGTGAAGTAGTGGCGCGGCAAGAGGCCGATGTCCTCGGCGAACATTGCCATCACCGCCTGCAAGATGAACCGCTGCGCTGAGTCCCGCTCGACCCCGCGCTCTACCTGGCGGTTAAACACTCGAGAGACGAGCTCGGCGGTCTCGCGCGTTACGGCGACGAGGTCGTTACCGTGGACCGGCTCCTCCTCTTGCGGCAGCATGAAGGCCAGTGCCTCCCAGCGCCGAGGAAGCTCGTCGAGGTCTAGGCGGTCGACTGGCTCATCCAACTGGAGGTTCAGGTCATAGACCCAGAACTCGTCGAAGTTGCACAGGACGACGTACTTCGGCCGGTCGGGAACATCGTCAATCCAGTACTCGAACGCCTGTCGGTAGTCACGGCTCAGGTCACGCCCGGCCCGCTTCATCTCGATGAGCACGCGCGGCTTCCACTCCAGGTCGGCGTATGCAGTCCCGCCGTTGTCCCGTCGCTGGATGCGCTGTTCAAGCGTGGCGCCCGCTTGCCTGACACCCTCGTGCCCAAGCGCGCGGAACAGGCTCTCGAGAAAGATGGCCGCCTCCCCCTTCTCATCGCCCCGCAAGTGCTCATGGCGATAGCGCACCAAGCCTTCCAGGTGCTCACGTAGCTCCTGAGCCGGGGGGTTCGGCGCCACGGCCATGCATCTTGGCGAAATCGCCGGACCCATCGGGAGCTGTAGCGGGATGTCATCATGGGGGTGGATCCCGGCGCCGGTGTGTCTCTCTACGGCTCTGTGGAACCCGACGATCGCGTCGCCGACGCCCGCACCGCGGAGTCGAGGTGCTTAGGCAACGCGCCGCCGAGCCGGGCCAACTCACGTCCGAGCCGTCGGAGTGGATCGCGAAGGCGGACCGATACTGCATGTGCGATGTTGGCGAAAATGTTGGCGGATCCGTTCGCGCCACCAACAATCCGCATAGGAAAGGCCCGCATTTGCGGGCCTTTCATGAGAGCCGACGCCCGGACTCGAACCGGGGACCCCTTCATTACGAGTGAAGTGCTCTACCAGCTGAGCTACGTCGGCGCGGAGCTTCATGCTAGACGCTTGCAGGGGGCTCTCATGGGAGGCAGCAGGCAGCTCGTGCGCCGCGGTTGGTGGTCGTCTTCACGGGGCGGCCGCGGTGATCCGGAGCCTCGGTACACGGCCTTCCTCCACTCCACAGATGGGTACGGCCGAGCCTCGGATCGGAGGCGCAGCGCGACAAGCTATCGCGTCGATGGGGTCGTCAGCCCTGCAGGCCGTGCCACTTGCCCGTGACCGAGCGCTCGCCGGGTGACCAGGCGAAGGCCGGGCCGAAGCGGTTGCGGGTCGTGGGCACGAGGACGCGGCGGCGACTGCGACGGCGGCGGCCGAGCCAGCGGAGGCGCATGGCCCGCGAAGGTAGGTGGCCGAGCGGACGGAAGCGCTACGACGTGAGGGCCGGGTCGTGACGGATCGGCCGCATTCCCCCGGCTCGGTCGCTGGGCGACGACCCGTCGCCCTCGATCCCCGCCGCCTCCTCAAGCTCGCGCATCGCATGCTCGAAGTCGTCGGCGAGGTCCTCGAGGTCGGGCATCGCGTCGAAGTCGGCCACCAAGCCGAAGGAGATCTTGCCGTTGTAGCTGAGGATCGCCACCCCGAGCTTCAGGTTTCCGCCCAGCGGCACCATCGGGAACAGGTCGAGCAGGACGCGGTCGCCCATCCGCAGCTCGAACTGCGGGCCCGGCACGTTCGTGACCACCAAATTCGCCACGCGCTGCCGCGGCGCGACGGCACGCGCACCCAGCGACAAGAGGTTCCCCTGGGCAAAGCCGGTGCCGAGCTCGGTCAGCGCCCGGGCGCCCACCGCCTGCCCGCTGTCCTTCAGCCCGCGCATCTGGTCGCTGACGCGCGAGAGGCACTCGACCGGGTCGTCGCATCCCACGGGCAGCCGCGCGATCATGCCGGTGACCTGGTTTCCGAGCGTCCCGGCCTGATCCTCCGAGCGCACGGAGACGGGAACGAACGCCTTGAGCTCCAGGCCGGCAACGGGCTCACCGCGGCGCTCGAGAAACCGCCGCAGCGCCCGGGCCACGACCGCGAGCATGACGTCGTTGACGGTGCCGCCGAGCGCGTTCTTGACCGCCTTGACCCGCCCGAGATCGCCCCGCACCCACGTGAATCGGCGGTCCGAGCCCGTAACACCGCGGTTCCACGGCGTCTGAGGTGCCGGACGGGCGCCGGCGAGGATCATCTCCGACGCGTCCTCGATGAGCGAGGCCGCCCGCGACACCGCCCGCCGCGGGCTCTGGACGAACCACCGCGCCGCCCGGACTGCCTCGGTCGGCGTGGACAGCCGCTCGGCGAGCGCCTCGATCAGCAGCTCGCCGTCGGAAGGACACGGGCGTGGCGTCCACGAACGCGACGACTGCAACGACTCCCCGAACAGCACGGTGAGGATGTCGACGCCCGAGATCCCATCCACCAGGGCGTGATGCGTCTTGCTCAGCACCGCAAAGCGGTCGTCGGACAGGCCCTCGACCAGCCACATCTCCCACAGCGGCTTGTCGCGGTTCAGGCGCAGGGAGAACACGCGCCCGGCGAGCACCTGCAGCTCGTACTCGGTCGCGGGCGACGGCAGGGCGGTCGAGCGCACGTGGTAGCGCAGGTCGAAGTGCTCGTCGTCGACCCATTTCGGCCGCCCCTGCCCAAACGGCACCCACGCCAGCCGCTGCCGGTAGCGAGGGACGTGGTCGAGGCGCTCCTCGATGTGCGCGAGGAAGTCCTCGTAGGGCGGCGCCTCGCCGCCGAAGATCAGCACGCCGGCCACGTGCATGTGCGACGTGGCGTCCTCGACGTGGAGGAACGAGGCGTCGAGCGGCGAGAGCCGGTCCGGAGACCCCATGACAGGCAAGCTACCCCGGACCGGTGCCGGTCCCAAACGGAAGCTCAGTCCTGGATGAGGACGTTGTCGCCGGGCCCTCCGAACACACGGTTCGGTCTTCCGCCAGCTCTAACAGTCGGCCAACCGGACTCCGCTACCCTCGCGCGCGGCGGGGACGTACCGGAGAAGGGAGCTTGGTGCCATATCGCGGAGTCGTCGTCGTTGTCGTAGCCGCCATCGCAGCGGTCGTCGCAGCCGTTCCGGCGCAGGCCAAGACGCTGCAGGCATGCAAGAAGGGCTGTGCCTATAAGACCATCGAGGACGCGGTCGACGCGTCCGGCAAGGGCGACACCGTCAGGGTCAAGCCCGGCACGTACAACGAGGGCGTGCTCGTGATCGGGCACAAGCACGACAAGCTCAAGCTCCAGGGCAGCCCCAGCAGCCCGAAGAAGACGAAGCTGATCCAGCGCGGCCTGCATGGGACGCCCGCCCAGAACGCCGTCGCCGTCTCGCGCGCCGACAACGTCACGATCACCGGCTTCTACGCCCGAGACTTCAAGACCAACGGCTTCTACGTCGAGAACGCCAACGGCTACAAGCTCGACCGCCTGATCGCCGAGCGCGACGGCGAGTACGGCCTGTTCGCGTTCAACTCGATCGGCGGCTCGATGACGAACTCGACCGCCTACTACTTCAACGACGCCGGCTTCTACGTCGGCCAAACGCCCGTCCAGCGCAAGCCCAAGCGGACCAAGCTCTCGAACCTGACCGCGTACCTCAACGTGCTCGGCTACTCGGGCACGAACTCGCGCTACGTCGACATTGAGAACTCGGACTGGTTCAACAACGGCGACGGCATCGTGCCGAACTCGCTCGACAGCGAGCGATTCCCGCCCAACGCCGACAACACCATCCGCAACAACCGGGTCTTCTGGAACAACTTCAACTACTATCTGGGTGCGCCGTTCAGGAAGCGCAAGACCGAGGTGTCCGAGATCCCGTATCCGGTCGGCATGGGGATCCTGCTCTACGGCGGACGCGGCAACCGGGTCGAGAACAACCAGGTCTTCGGCAACTGGCTGGCCGGCGTCGCGCTGCTCGACGCGTTCACGCTCAGGAACCCGGCCAAGCGGCCGCTGGTCGACAACCAGGTCCTGAGTAACAGCTTCGGGCTGAGCGGCACCGACCTCAACGGCCGCGACCTCGCCTACGAGGGCGGCGGGAGCGCCAACTGCTTCCAGGGCAACCAGGGCGTCACGACGATGTTCCCGGCCGATGGATCGACGATCGTGCCCTGCACGACGCCCCCGACGCCGAACGTATTCGACGAGAGCGTGCGCAACCAGGCGATCGCCTGGGCGACCGACCCCAACCACGAAGTCGGCTGGATCCCGCACGAGCACGCGCCGCAGCAGGGACTGACACCGATCGAGCATTGGGGCTCGTAGAGCCGCCGATCTTCGACCTCCAGTCGCACTCCACCCAGTCCGACGGCGCACTGCCGCCGTCGGAGGTGGTGCGTGCGGCTGCGGATGCCGGCGTCGAGCTGCTCGCGCTCTCCGATCACGACACCGTGGGCGGCGTCGACGAGGCGCTGGCGGCAGCGGGTAAGGCGGGGATCGGGCTCGTCCCCGCTTCCGAGCTGTCCGCGCTGCACGAGGACTACGAGGACTACCACGTGCTCGGCTACGGGATCGACCATCACGCGCCCGCGGTGCTCGAGGCGCTCGAGGACTTCCGCGCCGACCGCGACGCCCGCGCGCACGCCATGGCGGCCCGACTCGGCGAGCTCGGCTTCGCGGTCGACGACGAGCTGCTCGACGAGCGCCGCCGCTCGGGCAAGCCGATCGGCCGCCCCCACCTGGCCGCCGCCGTCCTCGCCGACGTCAACAACGCAGAGCGGCTCGAGCGCGAGGGGATCGACGAGGTCGGCGAGCTGATCGCGAAGTACCTCATCTCGGGCGCGCCGGCCTACGTGCCGCGGACGCGCCCGACCGTGCCCGAGGCGATCGAGCTCATCCACTCGGTCGGCGGGGTGGCGGTGTGGGCGCACCCGTACTGGGACGTGAAGAGCACCGAGGACGTCCTGCGCCTGCTGGCCGACTTCCACGACGCCGGGCTGGACGGAGTCGAGGTCTTCTATCCCAGCCATGACGCGGGCCAGGTCAACGCGCTGGCGGACGCCGCCGACGCGCGCAGCCTGCTCATGACCGGATCGAGCGACTTCCACGGCCCCCGCCACAAGCTGTTTGACCGCTTCCGCGCGTTCGAGCTCTACGGCAGGGAGCCGCGCCTCGGCCCGATCGCCTAGCCTGCCCAGCCAATGGGATTCGATCAGTACCACGAGCCGCCCGACGAGCTTCCCGCTGAGACGCGCACGTTCGCTCGCCTGGCCACCTCGCTGATCGAGGAGGCCGAGGCCATCTCCTGGTACCAGCAGCGGCTGGCGGTCGAGCCCGAGGCCGACGCACGGGCGATCATGGAGGACGCCCAGGGCGAGGAGTTCAAGCACTTCTCGATGGACCTCGAGTTCCTGTTCCGGCGCATGCCCGAGTGGCGGGCAATCGCCGAGGGGATCCTGTTCCAGGAGGGCGACATCGTCGAGCGCGGCGAGGCGTCCGAGGCCGAGGTTCTCGAGAACAACGGGAACGGCGACGCCGGGGCCGCGCCTGCGGCGGCGCCCTCCGACGGCTCGCTCGGGATCGGCGGGCTGAAGGGAGAGGGCCTGTGAACCACCTCCTGCGCGAGCTGGCGCCGATCAGCGAGGCGGGCTGGAAGCTCGTCGACGACGAGGCGCGCGAGCGGCTGACCCCGGGGCTGGCCGTGCGGCGCCTGGCCGACTTCGACGGGCCGAAGGGCTGGACGTACTCGGCCACCAACACGGGGCGCGTGGAGACGGCGGGCGGCGGGCCGGTCGATGGCGTGACCGCGACGCAGCGGCGCGTCCTGCCGCTGATCGAGCTGCGGGCCGACTTCACCGTCTCGCGCGCCGAGCTGCGCGACGGTGATCGCGGCGCCGTCGACGTCGACTTCTCGAGCCTCGACGCCGCCGCCCAGCGCATGGCCCTGGCCGAGAACACCGCCGTCTTCCACGGCTTTCAGACCGCGGGCATGACGGGGATCTGCGACGCCTGCTCGCACCGCCCGATCACCCTCGGCGAGGACTTCAGCCAGTACCCGCGCCACGTCGCCAAGGCCGTCGAGCTCCTGCTCGAGGTTGGCATCGCCGGGCCCTACGGGCTCGCGCTGGGATCGGAGGGTTACACCGGCGTCGTGGAGACGACCGAGCACGGCGGCTACCCGGTCTTCGAGCACCTGCGCCACATCCTCGGCGGCCCGCTCGTGTGGGCGCCGGGGGTAAAGGGCGCCGTCGTGGTCAGCCTGCGCGGCGGCGACTTTCTGTTCCAGTCCGGGCAGGACCTGTCGGTCGGCTACGACCGTCACGACGCCGACGCCGTGCATCTCTACATCGAGGAGAGCTTCAGCTTCCGCGTGGCGACGCCCGAGGCGGCCGCCCCGCTCGACGGCGACGGCGTCTAGCGCCCGGTCTCAATCCGCACGTCGCCGGCGCCCGACTTCGCCTCGATCCGGTGGCTGGCGCGCGGATCCTGGCGGATGTTGGAGTCGCGCACGTCGCCCCCGCTCGACGAGGCCTGCACCCGATAGGGCACATCGGGCACGGTCAGGCGGATGTCGCCGGCGCTGGACTCGGCCTGAAGCGCGCGGGGTGCGGTGGCTGCGTCGACGGTGATGTCGCCGGCCGAGCTGCCGAGGTCGATCGCGGCCGCGCGCACGCCGTCGGCGCGGATGTCGCCGGCGCTGCTCTCGAGGCGCAGCGACGGCACCGACACGCCGTCGAGGCTGATGTCGCCGCCGCTCGACTTCAGGGAGAGCGGGGTGCGACTGGCGTAGTCGCGCACCCTGAGGCCGCTGCTCGACGCGTCGACGAGCAGGCTCGTGCCGGCCGGCACGGCGATCGTGTAGCCGACCTTGGCCTCCTGCGCGAACGGGCTCGAGCGCGTGGCGCTCAGGCGCAGCCGCCCGCCGCGACGCTCCACCCGCGCCTGCGGCGTGACCAGGCCTTCGGTCACGCGCGTGGTCACGCGCAGCGGGCTGCTGGCGGGCGCCGGCCGCAAGTCACGTCGCCCACGTCGTTGCTGACCACCAGCGTGCGCACGCCGGGGTACGCGGCATGGCGCTCGAAGGTGTGGCGGGCGGCGAGGTCGAGCAGCGCCCACGCGCCGTAGGCGATGGTGGCCAGACCGAGCAGCGCGACGACGACCGCCAGCGCGATGCGCAGCCCACGCGGGGTGCGGTGCGTCGGGTCGGGCGGGGTGGCGGTGGTGGTCGACATCAGACTCCGAGGTAGGTCAGGACGGCGAGGACGCGGCGGTGCTGTTGGTCGGTCGGCGGCAGGCCGAGCTTGAGGAACACCTGGCTGACGTGCTTCTCGACCGCTCCGCTGGTGACGACGAGGCGCGCGGCGATGGCGGCGTTGGAGTGGCCCTCGGCCATGAGGCCGAGCACCTCGCGCTCGCGCGGGGTGAGCTCGTCGAGGACGTCGGCGCGCCGGCGCCGGCTCAGCAGCTGGGAGACCACCTCCGGGTCGATCGCGGTGCCGCCGGCGCCGACGCGGCGGGCGGCCGACAGGAACTCGCGCACGTCGGCGACCCGGTCCTTGAGCAGGTAGCCGACGCCCTGGCTGCCGCCGGAGAGCAGGTCGGAGGCGTAGCGCTCCTCGACGTACTGGCTCAGGATGAGGATCGCCACCTCGGGATGGCGGCGGCGGACTTCGACCGCCGCCCGCACGCCCTCGTCGGTCTGGGTTGGGGGCAGGCGGACGTCGATGATGGCCAGCTCGGGCTGGTGCTCGCCGACCGCGTGCAGCAGGGCGTCGCCGTCGCCGACCGCGGCCACGACGTCGTGGCGGTCGTCGGCCAGCAGCGAGGCGATGCCCTCGCGCAGCAGGACGAGGTCCTCGCCGATCACGACGCGCATGGGAGCTCCGCTCTGACCGTGGTGCCGGCGCCCTCCGGGCTCTGCACCGCGAGGGTGCCGTCGAGCGCCTCGACGCGCTGAGCCAGCCCCCTCGAGCCCCGAGCCGGGCGCGCGGCGCGCGCCGCCGCGGCCGTCGTCGGCGATCTCGACCACCACCTGCCCGTCGTCGTCACTCGCGCGGACGCGCGCGGTGCGCGCGCCGGCGTGCTTCCCAACGTTCGTCAGGGCCTCGGCGATGACGTAGTAGGCGGCGGTCTCGACCGCCGGCGGCGGGCGCCGATCGAGGCGCAGCTCGACGTCGACCGGTACCGGGCAGCGCTCGGCCAACGCCGATACGGCGGCGTCCAGCCCGCGGTCGGTCAGCACCGAGGGGTGGATGCCGCGCGCGAGGTCGCGCAGCTCGCCCATCGCCCGCTTGGACTCCTCGTGGGCCTCGGCGAGGAGGCGGTCGGCGCCCTCCGGATCGTCGGCGAGCTTCTCGCGGGCGCGGCCGAGCTCCATGGCCACGTAGGCGAGGCGGTGCTGGGCGCCGTCGTGAAGGTCGCGCTCGATCCGCCGCAGGCGGGCGTCGGCGCTGTCGACGGCGGCGGCGCGGGTGACCTCGAGCTCCCGGGTCCGCGCCTCGAGGGCGGCGCGGTCGCCGGGGGCCAGCAGCGCCTTGGCCAGCGCGCCCCACATGATCGCCATCCCCCGCCCGACGGCGAGAGCCACGGCGATGCAGGCGAAACCGCCGATGACGATGCACACGAAGGTCAGCGGCCCCCAGCCGCCGAGGACGGAGTCGTCGGGTGCCGTCGAGGAGAGCGCCGGAGCGGCGATGCCGGCGATGGCCGCCGACCAGATCGCGCCGTACACGATCGCGGTGGCGATGCCGAGCGGGCCCAGGATGAGGAGGAAGGCGAGGTCCTTCCACGTCGCCGGATCGGTGACGCGCACGCGCCAGCGCTGGAAGAAGCCCGTCGGCGGCAGCGGCCGGTGGGCCCGCCGGATCGGCGCGCCGAGCACGAGGCTCGCCCGCTCACGCTCGAGGTCGGCGCCGAAGCGCCAGATGAGCAGCATAAGCGCCAGGCCGACGAAGCCGACGATCACGATCGCCGTGCCGATCGACACGCTCAGCCCCGTGGCGAGGATGATCAGCCACAGCGTGCCCAGGGGCAGGCCGGCGCTCAGGTAGACGAAGTCGGCCCAGAGCTGTTGCGGAAGGGTGCGTCGTGCCACGGTGCGGCAAAGCTAGGCGACGGCAGGGCGCTTTCCCACCGGGGTGGCCGGTCGATTCGAGGTCGGGTTATCCGGAGGAGCCGTCAGGCGTCAGGCATCAGGCGTCAGGCATCAGGCGTCGAGCCCGGATCACGCTACGGGCACGCCGCCGAGCTCGGCCTCGAGGCGGTAGGCGAGCGCCTCGCACGCCAGCTCCTCGCTGACGTTGAGCAGCAGGCGTTCGCGGGTCTCCTCCACGAGCTCGACCGCCCGGCGGAACGCCGGTGCGTCGGCGCCCTCGGCCGTGGCGCGCAGCGCGGGCAGGCGGTCGACCGCGTAGACGACGTCCTTCGCGCCCCAGGCGACGGCCGCGAGGTCGCGGAACCACAGCGCGACGAGCTGCAGCCCAAGGTCGAGCGCCTGCGTGCGCGCGCGGCGATGGACGCGGCGGGCACGCTCGGCGTGCTCGGTCTCGGCGCGGCGGCGGTCGCGCTTGGCCAGCAGCTCGCGGTCGGCCTCGAAAGCGGCGTCGACTTCGGCGCGGG
Source organism: Actinomycetota bacterium (assembly GCA_046732275.1). Classification (GTDB taxonomy): domain Bacteria; phylum Actinomycetota; class Thermoleophilia; order Gaiellales; family Gaiellaceae; genus 3-1-20CM-4-69-9. The sequence goes on from JBKPMS010000033.1 coordinate 12,667, forward strand.
CAACGATGCCGCGCGCCTCGGCGCGCTCGAGCAG
>JBKPMS010000034.1:0-20664 GCA_046732275.1 Actinomycetota bacterium
CAACTCTCCCGCAAGGTCCGAGGCGGTGAGCGCCTCGTCGCGGTCGGGATGAATCAGCTCGGCGTGCGGACCGAAGCGCGACGCGGCCCAGCGGTTCTGTGCGTAGATGCCGCGCGCCGCAGGATCGAACTCGCGCTGCGGCGCATCGATCGCCCAGGCGCAGATGTCTCGCAGGACGCGCACGAACGCCGCCGTCCGCTCGAGGGACGTCGGCTGATCGGGCATGCGGATCTCGAGCGTGCCGAACCGCGGATGGATTCGGACATCCCACCAGTAGCTCGTGTAGTCGCGTGCCACGCCCGTCGCGCGCACGCGCTCGATGAACGCCTCCCACTCTGCGTAGTCGCGGAAGGCGGGCGGCGCACCGTACCGCGGCAGCAGTCCGAGCACCTCGGCACGCGTCGACAGCATGCCGGTCTCGCGCCCCGCGAGGTACGGCGAGTTCGCCGACAGTGCGAGCACGAGCGGCAGCCACGGCAAGATCGTCTCCATCACGCGGAAGCACGTGTCTGCGTCCGGCATACCCACGTGCACGTGCAAGCCGCTAACGCCCTGGCGCTTCGCGGACGGGCCGGCGTATTCGACGAATTCCGCGTAGCGCTCGACCGGTGCGATCTCCTGATCCTCCGGGACGCTCGTCGGATAGGAGCCCGAACCGGCGACCCGCAGCCCGTTCTGTGCAGCGATCTGCGCCGCGGCCATCCGCAGCTCGCGCAGCTTCTCGACGGCGCCGTCCGCGTCATCGCTGACGGCACTCGCGAGCTCCACGACGGAGGCGTGCAGCTCCATCTTCAGCACGCCAGGCAGATCTCGCCCCTCTGCGCCGGCGATGAGCTTCTCGACGTCCGGCACGAGCTCGAGCGACCGCGCATCGAGGATCCAGAGCTCCTCCTCGACGCCGACTGTGAGGGAGGGCCCGAAGTGTTGCTCGATCACTCGGCGCGGACGCCGTGTACCGGTCCGCCCGCCGCCTCCCACGCGTAGTACGACGCACTCGGGCCGAATGCCGGCTCGTACGCGTCGATGCGCGGGTTCCGGCCGACCTCTTTTGCGCGCTGCGCGTGGTGGAGCAGATTGGGGTCGTCGCGCTGCTCCCAGACGAGGATGAGGTGCGCGGCCGTCATGAAGACGGCGACGAAATCGCAGCCGGCCGCCGGGCACGGGAAGGGATCCGTCCGAACGCAGAACCAGCCCTGATGGTCAGCTCCGCGATCGTCCTGCCACAACTCCTCGTCGTGCGCGAGTCCGGGATCGACAACGAGGGCCCGACCGGGCCCGATGCGCCCTTGCTCCACGCGCCCAGGCTACCTGTCAGAAAATGGTCTGATCGGGCACTCTAGGGGTGTGGGGCCGAGTAGTCCGGTCCGCAGCCGCAGTCGGACTGGGCGTGGGCGCGCTCTGGCGCGCCCGCTCCGGCCCCGCCTACTAGTCCAGGCGTAGCTGCGCGGCGAGCCAGGAGGCCTGGAGCTGCCGCTCGAGGTCGTAGCCCGCCGGCCCGTCGCGTCGCTCGGCTGCGCGCGCGGCGGCGAAGCCCGCGATGGCAAAGCGACGTTCCCCGACGAACCGCGCGACATCGGCGACGTAGCCCGACGTGACCGGCAGGAATCCGACGCCTTTCCGCGTTCGCTCGATGCAGAACGCGCCGAACCGTTCCAGGAGCTCGTCGTTCCACGCCTCGATCCTGCGCGTCAACCGGCCGCTCGTCGAAACGAGCTTCCGCTCGTGCTCGACGACCTGTCCGCCGAGCTCGATCTCCCAGAGCTCCGCCCCCATCCAGATCGGCAGGTGGCTGATGCTGCATGCATGGATGCCGCCCCGGCACGTCTCGACGTGCTCCGCTTCGACCCACTCGCCGACGGGCCAGGGAAAGCTGGTGAACGGCGCGACACGGTCGGCTTTCAGGAACTTGTAGGCGATCACGACGCGCGCCATCCCCGGAAGGCCTCGAGCAAACGCTCTTCGAGCTCGGCCGGCAAGTGGCCGCGATCGATGCGTCCGGTGGCGACGATTGTCGCCCGCATCTGCTCGAGGTAGCGATCGCAGCCGTCGCAGAAGACGAGGTGCTCCTCGAAGCGCTCGCGGTCGACCGGTGCGAGGGCGTCCTCGAGGTAGGCCGTGACGAGCTCGACCATCTCGTTGCACGCAAGTTCTCGGTCCAGCCTCATCGCATGTACTCCTCGAGCGCGTTCCGCACCTTCGACCTTGCGCGGTGCAGAAGCACCCGCTGATTGGTCTCGCTGAGATCCAGCGCGTTACGGACCTCCTCGGCGGTGAAGCCCTGCACGTCGCGCATCGTGATCACGGCTCGCTGCGCCGGCGGGAGCTGCTGAATCGCCCGTTCGATCACGTCGAGCGCCTCGCTCTCGAGAAGCTCGGGCTCCGGCGCCCAGGCCTGCGGCGGCGCTCCCCAATGTCCGGGAAAGCGATCACCGCTCCCGATGAACCGATCGGGGTCGACGGCGAGCTCCCCCTCGCCCTCCGCCGCCAGCGCGGAGAAGGGAACGGTACGAGCCTCGCGAACGCCGCGCGTCTTGGCGGTGTTGGCCACGATGCGATACAGCCACGTCTTCAGAGACGAGCGCCCCTCGAAACGGCCGATGCCGCGAAGAACAGCGACCCACGCGTCCGACACGACCTCTTCCGCATCCGTGCGACTCGACACGAACATCTGGGCAACGCGCAGCATTCCGGCTCCGTACATGCGCATGAGCGCCGCGAAGGCTGCGTCGTCGCCGGCGCGCAGACCGTCGACGAGCCGGGCGTCCTCCGGCGAAAGAACATGCACTGACGCCCGACTGTAACGTCGCTCCCTCGCATGGAGACAGACGAGGCACGAACGCGAAGAGAGGTTCGAACATGACCGACAGCTATGACCTGATCGTCCTCGGTGGGGGCTCGGCGGCGCGCGAGGGCGCGGCGAAGGCAGCGCGAGAGCACGGCGCGAAGGTCGCGCTGGCCGAGAGCACGCGTTGGGGCGGGTCCTGCCCGAACGTCGCCTGCCGGCCGACAAAGGCGTACCTCGTCGCCGCGGAGCTGATGCACGACGTCCGCCGCCATGCGCAGGAGCGGGGAATCGACCTGCCCGCTCCTACGATCGACCTCGCACGGACCGCGGCGTGGAAGAACTCCTTGCGACGGGACCAGGACAGTTGGGTCGAGCTGCTGACGGACGCCGGCCACAGCTTGTATCCGGGTGAGGCGAGTTTCGTGGATGCGCATACCGTGCGGGTCGAGGGCGCGTGGATCACCGCCGACAAGATCCTCATTGCGACCGGCTCGCGGACCGCCGTGCCGTCGATCCCCGGCATCGAGGACGTCGACTGGATCGATCACATCAGCGCCCTCGAACTCACCTCGGTGCCGCACTCGCTCCTCGTCTGCGGGGGAGGGCCGGTCGGCCTCGAGTTCGCGCAGATCTTCTCGCGCTTCGGCTCGCGAGTCACGATCGTGAACCACGGTTCGCAGCTCGCAGAGCGCTCGGACACGGAGGCGGCAAACGAGCTGCAGGCAGTGTTGGAGGATGAAGGCATCGAGGTCATCCTCGGTTCTGGCGTCGACTCCCTCGCGCGAGCCCCCGACGGGATCGAGGCGGTGGTCGGCGACCGGACGATCACGGTCTCGCAGGTTTTGTTTGCTTCGGGACGGAGCCCGAACGTCGAGGGGCTCCGGCTCGATGACATCGGCGTCGAGGTGACGCGTCGCGGGATCGTCGTCGACGAGCATCAGCGGACGTCCGTTGCCGGGATCTGGGCCGCCGGCGACGTTGCGGTTGGGCCGATGTTCACGCCGACCGCGCAATACCAGGCGAGAGTCGCGGTCGACGACATCTTCGGCGACGGCTCGAGTCGAGCGGATTACTCCGTGCTGCCGACAGCCGTCTTCACCGACCCCGAGCTCAGCAGCGTCGGGATGACGGAAGCCGAAGCTTCGGCGCAGGGCTACGAGGTGGACGTCGTGAAGCACCCGCTCCCGGCCGTCACGCGCGCGCAGTACTTCGGGACGAAGCACGGCCTCTACAAGATCGTGTTCGAGCGCGGCAGCCGCCGCGTGCTCGGCATCCATGTCGTCTCGCGCAGCGCGAGCGACATCGTCGGAGGGCTCGCGGTGGCTTTGAAGCTCGGCGTGACCGTCGACGATCTGGCGGACGTGCACCACATCTATCCGAGCTTCGAGGAAGGCGTCAAAGCGGCCGCCGAGCAGGCCGCCGCGGCGGTCGGCGCGACGGGCTAGCCGGCGGCGATCTGCAGGGACGCCATGCCCTGCAGGTCGATCCACGTTCGCTGCGGCGATTCGACCACGCGCAGCAAGACCATGTCGCAGTCCGGGCAGCGCACGACGATGCCGGCGGCGCGATACACGTGCAGCGCGCCGACGTGACGTTCGGCGCCGCAGCCGCCGCAGACGCTGAGCGCAGCGGTCAGGTCGCGTCCGAAGATGCCCTCGAGGACGCCCGCGATCGAGTTGCCGTCCAGCCGCATCACGTCAAGCTCCTCCGAATCGTTCTGTCCTCACACGCCCGGGTCTGTGGCCGAGCGCGACGAGGTTGTCCGCGACGGCCTCAACGAAGCTCGTCGGCCCGCAGACGAAGACCCGCGGATTGTCCTGCGGTGGGAACGCTGCCTCGCGCAGCAGGTCGATGTCGACGCGTCGCGCGTATCCCGTCCAGTCCGGCGGCGGCTCGCGCGTGAAGGTGTAGACGACTTCGAGGCCGCCGCGACGGGCAGCGAGAGCGTCGAGCTCGTCGTGATAGATGACGTCGTCGAGCGTTCGCGCCGAGTAGATGAGCCTCGCCGGCACCTTCGAGCCCGTGCCCTGCCGGTGTCGGAGCATGGCCATGAACGGCACCACGCCGGAGCCGCCTGCAACGAGGAGGAGCGGGTCCTCGCGTCCGTCGGCGTCCCAGACGAAGTAGCCGCCGATCGGGCCGCGGAGCTCGAAGTGATCCCCGGGAACGACGTCGTCCACGAGGTACGGCGAGACCTCCCCGTCCTCGAGCCGCTCGACGGTGAGGGCCGGTGGGTCTCCGGGCGCCGAGGCGATCGAATAGCTCCGCTCTGCCTGGTACCCGTCTTCCGCGGTCAGGCGGACGTCGACGTGCTGGCCCGCGCGGTGTCCCATCCAGCCCGGGACGTCGAGGACGAGCGTCCGAACGTGCGGCGTCTCCGTGACGGTCTCGGCGACCTCGGCGACGAGCCAGGTCAGTCGCCCCAGTACCGCTGTTCCCGCCAAGGATCGCCGTAGAGGTGGTAGCCGTTCGACTCCCAGAAACCGGGCTCGTCGTCGTCCCGGAGAGTCAGCCCGCGCACCCACTTCGCGCTCTTCCAGAAGTAGAGGTGCGGGACGAGCAGCCGCGCCGGCCCGCCGTGCTCCGGCTCGAGCGGCTCGCCGTCGTACGCGAACGCCACCCACGCCTTCCCGCCCGTCAGGTCCTCGATCGGCAGGTTCGTCGTGTAGCCGCCGTCGCAGAACACCAAGGCGTAGGCGGTGTCGTACGCCACGGCGTCGAGCAGCGTGTCGACGGACACACCCTGCCAGGTCGTGTCGAGCTTCGACCACTTCGTCACGCAGTGGATGTCGACCGTCACGTTCTCGCTCGGCAGCGCGCGGAACTCGTCCCACGACCACCGGACCGGTTCGGCTGCGCCGTGAATCGAAAACGACCATTCGTCGAGCGACGTGTGCGGCGTCGGCCCGGCGGACAGCACCGGGAAGTCGTCCGTGACGTACTGCCCCGGCGGGACGCGGCCGCTGTCGTCGCGCCGCCCACGCCCATGAAATCCGCGCGAGATGATTCCCATCCTCGTCAGTCTTTCATCACAGGCCGCGCGTTACGAGCGCCGTGTCTCTATGAACCAGGGTCTGACCCCGGGGTGCGTAGAAAGTGTGACGATTTGTCCACAGGAAAGAGCCTGAGGCCCGGGCAGGCGGGCGGGCCTCAGGCTCGGCTTCCGCTGGCCGTGCTGGCCTACGGCACCTGCGGAAGCAGGCCCCCAGGGGTTCGGGGCCAGTCGGGGCGGCCGCTCCACACGGGAGTCACGTATGCCGCCCAAGCTTGACGGTGATGTTCATCTGTTTCGATGCGCGCACGACGCGGAGCTCCAGCTCGTCTCCGGGCTGCTTCGCCGCGATCACGTCGATGAGCCGCTCGATCGTCGGCACGCGCTGGCCGTCGACCGTGACGATGACGTCGCCGCCGGCCGGCCAGCTCTCCCCCTCGACCATGACCTCGTTCGTCGCGCCGCGCAGGCCGGCCTTGGCCGCGCCCGATCCAGGCCGTACCGAGACGACGAGCACGCCGCTCGACGCCGGAAGATGGAAGAGGCGCGCAATGCTCGGAACGAGCGTCTTCCCTTCGATGCCGAGGAACGGATGCTCGACCTTGCCGTCCTTGATCAGCTTCGCCGCGACGTCGCGCACCGTATTGATCGGAATCGCGAAGCCAACGCCGACGTTGCCCTGGCTCGACGAGTCGCCGGTTTCGATTTGCGCGTTGACGCCGATGACCTCGCCCTCCGCATTGAGGAGCGGGCCGCCGGAGTTGCCGTGATTCAGCGCAGCATCCGTCTGGACGACGTGCTCGATCGAGAGCTGGTTCGGGGCCTCGATTCGCCGCTGGACGGCGCTCACGATGCCCGAGGTGACCGAGCGGTCGAGACCGAATGGATTGCCGATCGCGATCACCTGGTCGCCGACGCGGACGGAGTCGGAATTCCCGAGCGGCAGCGTCCTCAACGCGCGCGACTTCACGTCCACCTTCAGCACTGCGAGATCGGTTGAAGGGTCAACGCCGACCACTTTCGCCTTGATCCGCTCGTTGTTCGAGAAGCTGACGCGGATCGAGCTTGCGCCGCGGACGACGTGGTAGTTCGTGACGATGTGACCCGCCTTGTCGATCACGAAGCCCGAGCCGACGGCACGCCCGGCCTGAGAGGCCGTGTCGATATGCACGACACCGGGCGCCGCCGCTCGGTAGATCTCGTTGATCGAACGAGCGCGGGTCTGCTGGAACGCTGCCGGTGACGCTGCCTGTGTAAACGCTTCCTCCCGAATAACCGTCGTGCTGCTGCCGAGATCTCCCAACAGAGCCGCGCCGCCGAGCGCAATGCCTCCACCGATGAGCGCAGCGACGATCAGGCCGGCGGCGCGGCGCCACAGGAGGGTGTGATGCACCTTCTCGGTTCTACCGCGGTCCGTCTTAATCGCGGGTTGCGCTCGGTTAAGCGCTCGTTAAGCAAGCGCTACCGCACAGAGAGCGCGAAGAGGGCGCCGAGGACCGCCGCGCCGACCGTGAGCCACGTGATGTAGTCCGTGACGAGCCCGTCGTGGACGAGCTCGAGGCGCTCGACGACGACTCTGACCGCTCGCCCGAGCCGCAGTCGCTGCAGACCGAGCCATGCCAGCGCAATCGCGCCGAGGGCGGACAAAGCGCCGTAGACGTAGCTTTCGCGCGAGGGGCTGAAGCTCGGGACCTGCAGTGGAGGCGGCGCCGCCCCGTGCAGCGTCTCGGCCGCCACCGCAGGGCGGTCGACGAGATGCGACGCGTGCGCGATCGCCTGCGCAGGGAGGCCCGGGACGAACGCCAGCCCGAGCCCGGCGATCAGCAACGCGAGCGCCGGCGTCCAGAACAATGCGCCCGCGTGCGCGGCCGGGCGGTCGGTCTCCTCCCCTTCGTCAGGCAGCTCCTCGAGCAGCTCGTCTCGTCGCGGGCCGAGCCCGAGAAAGATCCGCCCGGCGGCCCGCAGCACCGCCGCGCCCGTCAGGGCGGTCGCGACGACGAGGAGGCCGGGTAGCCAGCCGTAGCCGATTCCGCCCGCCGCGTGGAAGAAGACCGATGCCGCCAGGAACGTGCCGAGCGGCGGCAGCACGGCGAGCCCGAGCGCCCCCACGGCGACGATCGAGCCCGTGACGGGAAGCTCACGGCCGCGGCCGTGCGCCTCGAGCTCGTCGGTGGTGCCGAGCCGCATCGCGACGTGCGCGATCGCGCAGAACAGAGCGCCCTTCACGAGACCGTCGGCCACGACGTACACGCTCGCGGCCGCAAGTCCCCGCGCAGTCAGCAGGCCGATCGTCGCGACGAACACCCCGACGTGGCTGACGACGACGAAGGCGAGCATCCGCTTCAGCCCGGACTGCAGAAACGCCATCACGCCGCCGAGCAGCGCGGTCACTACGCCGAGCCCGACAAACACCGCGCGAACGGCTTCGGCGTGTCCCCCGAAGGCGCCGGCAAACGCCTCCCAGTACGTCCTGGCGACGGCATGCAAGCCGAGATCGCTCATGACGCCCGCGAGGAGGATGCACACCGGCGCAGGCGCCACGGCGTAGGCGTCCGAGAGCCAGAAGTGAAACGGCACGGCGCCGGCCTTCGTCAGGAAGCCGACGACGATGAACGTGAAGGCCACGACGACCAGTCCGTCCGGCGGCTCCCGCGCCAGGACCTGTCCGATCTGCGCGAGGTTGAGTGCACCGGTGCGCCCGTAGAGCAGCGCGATGCCTGTGAGCAACACGAAGGCCCCAACGGAGTTAACGACGACGAAGCTGAAAGCGCCCTGCAAGACGGACTGGTGCTCCACGCGATAGCCCGTGAGCGCGAAGGCGGCAATGCTCATCAACTCGAAGAAGACGAACATGTTGAAGAGGTCGCTGGCGAGGGCGAACCCGACCATGCCGCCGAGGAAGACGAGCATCAGGACGTGGAAATACGGCGGCACCTCCTCCTCGAAGTAGTCCCAGCACACGATGGAGGCTGCGACGGCGAGCACGCCGATCAGGGCAGCTATGCCCGCGCTCAAGGGGTCGACGCTGAAGGAGATCCCGATCGCGATCCCATCGCGCGGCTTCCAGTTCCCGAACCAGTAGTTGATCGTCCCGTGCGACGACTCGAAGATGAGGACGACGCACATCACGGTCACCGCCAAGCTGGTGGCGGCGGCCACGATGATGTCGACGCGAGACGAGACGAAGGGCCCGAACGCGGCCAGCGCGGCAGCCACGAGCAACGGCACAGCGACGATGAGGGGAACGAGAGTCGAGCTCACTCTCGCTCCCGTCGAAGCTCGTCGGGATCGACCGTCCCCGCACGTTTCCAGATCTCGATGACAAGCGCGAGCAGGAGCGCCGCGCCCGTGACGCTGACGACGACGTCCGTGAGCGTCAGCGCCTGGACCACCGGGTCGACCGCGCCGGCCTTCACGGGCACGCCGAGGAAGATCGGAGCCTTCTTGCCCTCGCGGTAGCCGATCGCGAGCAACAGCACGTACGTCGCGGATTGCGTGACGCTGAGGCACACGACGAGGTGAACGAGATGGCGGCTCGTGACGACGCCGTAGAGGCCGACGGCGAAGATCCAGGCCGCGAGGAGGTAGGGGAGGATGCTCACGTGCCGGCGCTCATTCCGCGTACATGACTTCCTCGAGGAACTCGTTGAAGAGCAACGCGAGTGCGGCGAAGACGGCGAGCGCCGCCGCGACGTTCAGGATCGGGATCGTCCCTCCCGCCGCGAGCGTGCCTGTGGTGCCGTGATCGACAATGTTCTCCAGGTACGCGGCACCTGCGATCAGGGTGGCGAGCCCGACCGTGACGTAGCCACCGGCGCCGATGCTCTCGCCCAGCTCGACGAACCACTCCGGGGTCGCCGCCCGGTACGAGCGATACGTACCGGCCGCATAGAGGAGAACGAGGGCGCCCGCGAGCACGACTCCGCCCTGGAAGCCGCCGCCCGGCGTGAGATAGCCGTGCGCCGCGACGTAGAGGCCGACGACGATCATCGTCCCTACTAGCCCCAGCCCGATTGCCCGGACGGCGTCGCTCTTCACCTCGTCGCGCGGGCGCTCGCGGTCGTCGCGCGCCTCCCGAAGCAGGAGGGCAACGCCCATCACTGCCGCGAAGAGGATGAGCTCCTCGCCGAGCGTGTCGAACCCGCGGTAGTCGAACGTGACCGCACTGACCACGTTCGTGACGTGACGCTCGGGAACCGCCGTGCTGTTGAGGATGCGGCCGTACTGCCCCTGGAACTCGCCGAACTCGGGCAAGCCCGTGAATGCCCAGACGGAGAGCGCGGCGAGGACGGCGCCCGAGACGGCGAACACGGCGAGTCGTACGCGGGGACTCATCGGGGCGGCCGCCGGCGAAGCTTTGCAAGCGTGGCCAGGAGGATGAACGGAAACGGGACGCTCGAGACGACGAGTGCCGATAGCGCCACGTCGGGCGCCTGGAAGATCACGAAGAGGACGCCGAGCGCCAGTCCGTAGAGCCCGAGCACGATCGTCTGGCGCAAGGGGTCGCGCGCGGCCACGACCGCGAGAGCCCCGATGCCGACTAGCGCGATCGCGACGACCTGCAGCGGGATCATCCGCGTCGCGCCCGAGCTGCCCGTGCCAGTGCGTGGGCAAGCACGGGGCTGAGCAGGAAGAGCGCGACCGCGACAACGACCGCGTTGAGCCCCGGTTGCGTCCAGCCCTCTTCGACGAGCACGGCCGCCGCGACGAGGAATGGCGGAACCGTCGTCGCGGCCATCGAGTAGTGCAGCCGGTCGAAGACATCGCGCATCAGGACGAGCCCGAGGCAGCACAACAACTCACCCGCGACGGCGAGCCCGACGAGGACGTCGATGACGAGCTCGTGCGCGGTCACACGTGCCGTCCCAGGAAGCGCGCGAAGATCAACGTGCCGACGACGTTGAGGAAGGCGAGCGCGAGCGGCAGCGTCATATACGCGGGGCGCTGAAAGCCCTGCGCGAACAGAAGCAGGACGAGAGTCGTGAGCGACCCGGCGGTCTGGAGCGCGACCACTGCATCGATACGGGTGGCACGAAGGGCCACCCAACCGCACGGAACGAACCCGACGAGCAGCCCCGTCGCTCCCCAGAGCCAGACGTTCACAGGAGCTCTGGCGGCGCCGACTCCGGGAGAAGGTCGTGGACGACCGCCCCGCCGGCCTCCGCGTCGGTGTCGACGACGAGTCGGTTCGGGGCAAGCGACGGCGCGAAGACTGCAAAAGCCCGCCGCCCCGCGTCGATACCGCGTTCGCCGCCGACGGGAAAGTCCAACGTCCGAAACGTGCCTTGTGGCCTGCGCGGCAGGGCGAGCATGAGCCGGACGAAATCCGGCACGACGCGAAGGACCTGCTTCCCGAACAGGAGCGCCCAGCGCCCGTCGAACCGGTAGCGCAGCAGTCCCCGCGCGTGGATGAGCTCGACAGCGGTCGCTCCGATCGCCGCGGCCCACAGGCCGGCGATCAGCTCTATCTTCTGGAGGACGCCGACGAGACCGAGCCAGAGCGCAAAGAGCGCGCCGAACCACGCAAGCCACGACGCTACGCGTGCCATCAGTGCCGCGTACCCCGCAAGGTTTTTCGAGACACCTCGCAGGCGAAGGACGCGGCTCCGCTTTCCGCGACAATGCCGGCGTGCGGGTCTCGGCGAAGGTGGACTACGCCCTCCGCGCGACGATCGAGCTCGCGGCCTCGGGTGACGGGCCGGTCAAGGGTGAGCGAATCGCGCAGGCGCAGGAGATCCCGCTCAAGTTCCTCGAGAACATCCTCGGCGATCTTCGCCATGCGGGCATCGTCCGCTCGCAGCGGGGCGTCGACGGCGGCTACTGGCTCGCACGCCCGGCCGACCAGGTCACGGTGGCGGAGGTGGTGCGCGCCGTCGAAGGACCGATCGCGAACGTGCGCGGCATCGGCCCGGAGCAGGTCGAGTACGCGGGCTCGGCGGAGCGGCTACGCGAGGTGTGGATCGCGGTGCGCGCGAACCTGCGCGCGGTGCTCGAACACGTGACCATTGCGGATGTGGCCGACGGCGAGCTGCCGGAGTCGATCGAAGCGCTCGCGGCGAATCCCGACGCCTGGCAGGCCCACTAACGCCCGTCGAAAACCGTCTGGCGCGTCGGCCGTACGTAGACGATCTGGCCGTTCTGTAGCTCCAGCGCCTCGACCTGCTCACGCGTGAGCTGGGCGGACAGCTGCTCGCCGTCGTCGCGCACGAGCTCGACACGGACCTCGAAGCCGAGATGAACGAGCCGCTCGACCATCGCTTCCTGAGTTGCCCCGTTCGGTTCGAGGAGGAGCTCGACGTCGTGCGGCCGGATGAACGCGTCGCCGACGCGATTGACCGGCCCGACGAACGACATCACGAACTCGTTCGCGGGGTGGTCGTAGAGGTCCCGCGGCGGCGCAATCTGCTCGATGCTGCCCGCGTTCATCACGACAACTCGGTCTGCGACCTCCATTGCCTCCTCCTGGTCGTGCGTGACGATCACCGTCGTCGTGTGCGTCTCGTCGTGCAGGCGCCGAAGCCAGACGCGAAGTTCCTTGCGCACTCGGGCGTCGAGCGCGCCGAACGGCTCGTCGAGAAGCAAGACTTTGGGGTCGACCGCGAGCGCGCGCGCGAGGCCCATCCGCTGCCGCTGCCCGCCCGAGAGCTGTGCCGGATACCGGTCGCCGAGACGGGTCAGCTGGACGAGCTCGAGCAGCTCGGCCACGCGTCGCTTGATCTCGGCGCGCGGCCTGCGGCGGATCTTCAGACCGAACGCGACGTTGTCCCACACGGTCATGTGCTTGAACGCTGCGTAGTGCTGGAAGACGAACCCGACTCCCCGGGCCTGCGGGGGAAGTCGCGTGACGTCGTCGCCGTCGAGGTGGATCACGCCTTCGTCGGGGCGCTCGAGCCCGGCGATCACGCGCAGCAACGTCGACTTGCCGCTTCCGCTCGGCCCGAGCAGTGCGGTCAGCGTCCCGGTCGGGACATCGACGGAAACCCGGTCGAGCGCCGTGAAGTCGCCGAAGCGCTTGACGATGTCGCGTGCGTCGATCACCGCGTTTCCTCCTTCGGCTTCAACGTCGTCATGAGGATGAGCGTCGTCACCGCGATCAGCGCGAGGACGACCGCAGCTGCATACGCCCCGACCTCGTCGAACGCCTGGTAGCGGTCCTGCACGTACAGCGTCAGCGACTCTGTCTCTCCGGCGAGCCGTCCCGAGACGACGCTGACGGCGCCGAACTCACCGAGTGCGCGTGCGGTCGTCAGCACGACGCCGTAGGCCGTCGCCCAGCGGATGGCGGGCCAGGTCACGCGGCGGAAGGTCTGGAACGCGGACGCGCCGAGCGTGGCGGCGGCCTGTTCCTGCTCGGTGCCGATCTCGCGCAATACCGGCACGACCTCGCGCACGACGAACGGAAGCGACACGAAGATCGTCGCGATCACCATTCCCGGCAGCGCAAACACGACGCCGTGGCCGCCGAGCCAGCCGCCGCGGCCATACAGCACGAGGAGCGCGAGCCCGACGACGACCGGGGAGAGCGCGAGCGGCAGGTCGACCATCGCGTTGAAGACGCCGGCGCCCGGAAAGCGGTACCGAACGATCGCGAGCGCCGCGAGGATGCCGAAGATCGTGTTCGCCGGCACCGCGATCGCGGCGAGAATCAGCGTGACCTTCAGCGCATGCAGCGCATCCGGTGTCGTGACGGCGTCCCACGCGGGACCGAAGCCGTGCTCGAACGTCTTGTAGAACACGTAGCCGACCGGCGCGAGCAGGAGCAGGCCGAGGTAGCCGAGCGCCGCGAAGCGGACGACGTACCTACCGATCATGTCGAGTCGCCCAGCGGCGGATGGCGCCGATCGCGAGGAGCACGCCGAAGGTGACCGCGAGGATCACGACCGAGGCGGCGGCCGCCCCGCCGGGATCGCCGCTCTCGATGCGTCCGAAGACGTAGACGGAGATCACCTCGGTCTTGAACGGCAGGTTCCCGGAGATCAAGACGAGCGAACCGAACTCGCCGACTGCACGGGCGAAGGCGAGCGCCACACCCGAGAGGATGGCCGGCAGGATGTTCGGGAAGATGACGCGCCGGAACGTCGACCACTTCGACGCTCCGAGGGAAGCTGCCGCGTCCTCCATCTCGGTGTCGAGCTCGAGGAGGACGGGCTGCACCGTGCGTACGACGAACGGCAGCGTGACGAAGAGCAGCGCAAGCAGGACCGCCCAGCGCGTGAAGGCGATGTTGCTCTCGCGGATCGCGCCGACGGGCGACTTCGGTCCGTAGAGGGCGAGCAGCGTCAACCCTGCGACGATGGTCGGCAGCGCGAACGGTAGGTCGACCAGAGCATTGAAGAAGCTCTGTCCGAAGAAGCGGTCACGCACCAGCGTCCAGGCGATTGCGGTCCCCGCGACCGCGTTGACCAGCGCGACGACGATCGAGATGACGAGTGTCAGCTTCAGCGCCGCGATCGCCTGCGCATCCGTGATCGCGTCCCAGCCGTGCGCGCGCCAGGCGAGAGCGGCGAGCGGCAGGAGGACGATCACGCTCAGGTAGAGCGTGCTCAGGCCGATGGCAAGGCCCGGCGCGAGCGAGCGCCGAGCCCTCGGCGCGGGGACTGCTGCGGCTCTAGCCGCCGCCATTGGCGGCCTGGATCTTCGCCATGATCCCGGTCTTTGGGTCGAAGAACTTCTTCCCGACCGTCGGCCAGCCGCCGACATACTTGATCGTGAACAGCTGTGGCCGGTTGGGGAAGTTCAGCCCCTGCGTCACGCCCTTCACGACGGGGCGATAACCGTTCTCCGCGAAGATCCGCTGCGCCGGCTTGGCGCGCAGGAAGTTGATGAACGCCCGGGCCTTCTGGCTGTTCTTGGACGTCTTCGCGACGGCGATCGGGTTCTCGATGAGGATCGTCGCCTTCGGGATCACGAACTGAACGGGCTGACCTTTCTTCCGCGCGAACAGGGCCTCGTTCTCGTAGGCGAGGAAGACGTCGCCGCGACCCGCCAGGAACGTCTGCAGGCCTTCACGCGCGCTCGCCGGCTGCGCGACGACGTGCTTCCACAGCTTGGCGAGGTAGCTCTGCGCTTGCTTCGGCTTCATGCCGGCGCGCAGGGCGCCCCCGTAGGCCGCCATGACGTTCCAGCGCGCGCCGCCCGAAGTGAACGGGTTCGGCGTCACAATCTGCACGCCGGGCGTGAGCAGGTCGTTCCACGTCTTCAGCTTCTTCGGGTTGCCGTCGCGGACGACGAACACGACGACGGAACGAGTGACTATCCCGTGGTAGCGGTCCTTGTTCCAGCTCTGCGCGACGAGACCCTTCTTCACGAGCTCGGAGATGTCCGGCGCGAGCGAGAACGCGACGATGTCGGCATCGAGGCCGGCGGCGACGGCCCGGCTCTGCTCGCCCGATGCACCGTACGACTGCGAGAAGCTGACGTCCTTGCCGGCCGCCGTCTTCTGGAAGGCCGGGATCAGCTGTCCGTAGGCCTCGCGCGGCGTCGAGTACGCGACGAGCGCGAGTTTCGTGTCTTGCGCGGCGCCTGTGGCGAGCGCCGGAAAGAGCAGGGCGAGAAACAAAGCTAGGCTAATTCGTCGCATGGCGCCTCCTTATTAATCCACTGAGTCGGTGGACTTTAGGGAGAAGGACGGACGGCGTCAAATGGGAACTGCGAGACGTTCCGTAGAATCGACTGCATGGCCGCAGCGACGCTTGCCGGGTACGAAATCTCCCGGCTGGAGGACGTCGAACGGCTGCCCTACACGCTGCGCATCCTGCTCGAGAACGCACTGCGCCACGGGGAAGCCGAGGACGCCGAAGCGCTGCGGCGCTGGCAGCCGCTCGCCGAGCCGGCCGACGAGATCTCGTTCCGTCCCGCGCGCGTGCTGCTCCAGGACTTCACCGGGGTTCCAGCAGTCGTCGACCTGGCTGCGATGCGGAACGCGATGGCGGATCTCGGCGGCGATCCGGCGCGGATCAATCCGCTGCTCCCGGCAGAGCTCGTCATCGACCATTCGGTTCAGGTCGACGAGTACGCGAGCGCACGGGCGATCTTCCGTAACGCGGAGCTCGAGTTTGAGCGGAACCGCGAGCGCTATGCGTTCCTCCGCTGGGGACAGGAGGCGTTCGACAACTTCAAGGTCGTGCCGCCGAACACGGGCATCGTCCATCAGGTGAACCTCGAGTTCCTGGCGCGGGTCGTGGAGACTCGCGACGGCCGCGCTTTCCCGGACACGCTCGTCGGGACGGATTCGCACACGACGATGGTCAACGGCCTGGGCGTGCTCGGCTGGGGCGTCGGCGGGATCGAGGCGGAGGCGGCGATGCTCGGCGAGCCGATCTCGATGCTGGTGCCGCAGGTCGTCGGCTTCAAGCTGAGCGGGTCGCTTCCGGAGGGCGCGACCGCGACGGATCTCGTTTTGACGGTGACCCAGATCCTGCGTGCCACGGGCGTCGTCGGCAAGTTCGTGGAGTACTTCGGCCGCGGCCTCGCGGGGCTGGCGTTGGCCGACCGGGCGACGATCGGGAACATGTCGCCGGAGTACGGCGCGACGTGCGGCTTCTTCCCTGTCGACGACGAGACGCTGAAGTATCTCCGGCTGACGGGGCGCGACGAGGCGGACGTGTCGCTCGTCGAGGGGTATTGCAAGGAGAACGCGCTCTGGCACGAGCCGGATCAGGAGCCGGAGTATTCGCAGGTCGTCGAGCTCGATCTCTCGGATGTGGAGCCGTCGCTCGCGGGGCCGCGACGCCCGCAGGATCGAGTTCCGCTCCGGCAAGCGAAACAGTCGTTCGCCGACTCGCTCGAGAGCTTCGGCATCGATTACGGCAACGAGCGTGACGAGGCGGTCGCGGAGTCGTTCCCCGCCAGCGACCCGCCGACGACAGTCGATCCTGGTCACGGCGGGCCGCGTGAGAACGCGCGCGTCGAGGTCGACGGCGGGGTGGGAGTGGCGGTTGCCCTACGGGGCGACGCCGTCCCGGTGACGATGAACGGGAGCGAGTTCGAGCTCGAGCACGGCTCTGTCGTGATCGCCGCGATCACGTCTTGCACGAACACGTCCAATCCGCAGGTGATGATCGGCGCAGGCCTGGTGGCGAAGAACGCGGTGGAGCGCGGCATGCGCCGGAAGCCGTGGGTGAAGTCGAGCCTTGCGCCGGGGTCCAAGGTGGTGACGGAGTACTACGAGAAGGCCGGCTTGACGGAGTACCTCGACGAGCTCGGCTTTCAGACGGTCGGGTACGGCTGCACGACGTGCATCGGCAACTCGGGACCCTTGCCCGAGCCGATCTCCGACGCGGTAGCGGAGGGCGATCTGGTCGTCTGCTCCGTGCTCTCCGGGAACCGGAACTTCGAGGCGCGCATCCATCCGGAGGTCAAGGCCAACTACCTCGCCTCGCCACCCCTTGTCGTCGCATACGCGCTCGCCGGCCGCATGGACATCGACCTCGTCGAGGAGCCGCTCGGACAGGACCGAGACGGAAACGACGTGTACCTCCGGGATCTGTGGCCGTCCGCGGACGAGATCCAGGAGGTGATCTCACGGGCCGTCCAGGGGGACATGTTCTCTCGGACGTACGCCGACGTCTTCACCGGGGACCCGGCGTGGCGCGAGCTCCCGGTTCCGGAGGGCGACCTCTTTGCGTGGGATCCGGGCTCGACCTACGTGCGCCGCCCGCCCTACTTCGACGGGATGTCGCGCGAGCCGGCCCGGGTCGAGGACTTCGCGGGGGCGCGCTGTCTCGTGCGAGTCGGTGACTCGGTGACGACCGATCACATCTCGCCTGCGGGGGCAATCAAGCCGGACTCCCCGGCCGGCCGCTATCTCGTCGAGCACGGCGTCGAGCGGAAGGACTTCAACTCCTACGGGTCGCGGCGCGGCAATCACGAGGTGATGGTGCGTGGGACGTTTGCGAACGTGCGACTGAAGAACCTCCTCGTGCCCGGCTCGGAGGGGACGTGGACGGTGCACGTTCCGAGCGGTGAGGAGATGACGATCTTCGAAGCGTCGCAGCGCTATCTGGACGAGGGCACACCGTTGATCGTCCTGGCCGGAAAGGAATACGGCTCCGGGTCGTCACGAGACTGGGCGGCGAAGGGCCCGAACCTGCTCGGCGTCCGCGCCGTGATCGCGGAGTCCTACGAGCGGATCCACCGTTCGAACCTGCTGATGATGGGGATCCTGCCGTTGCAGTACATGGACGGAGAGAGTGCGGAGTCCCTCGGGTTGACGGGTCGCGAGGAGTTCGCCGTCGAGGGCATCGACAACGGCGAAGCGCGAGAGGTCACGCTGCGCGCGGACGGCAACGAGTTCCGCGCGCGCGTCCGGTTGGACACGCCGCGTGAGCGCGAGTATCTCCGCCACAGCGGGATCCTCCCGTTCGTCCTGCGCCGCCTGCTGTCCGTCTAGCCCGCTTCGCTCCACACCTGTGGAGCAAACGTCACGGTTTCGATGCAGAAACCATGTCCCCGCGCGCCACGTTCTGGGGTCGGACCCCACTGGTCGCAAGAGGACAGCGCCGTTACCGGCAGTGACACGTCGGATGGGGACCGGTGTGGCACGTCGGACGCGGACGTGTCGTTGCAGATGCGATTCACGGTCGGTGCGGTTTCGTACGCCGTTGGGTCGGACCAGGCTGGTGGTTGGTTGCCGACACGCCGTCGTCCCGACGCGCGGGAGTCGTTCCGACTGTGGTGCGTGTTTTAGGCCGGTCGGCCTTTGGCGGCGTCGATGAAGCCTCGGAACGTCTCGGCGACCTGGTGGACGGCCGTTTCGTAGCGCTTCTTCGACAGGCGCAGGCCGTAGCCGTTCTTGCGGTGCTCCTCGACCACGCGGTCGATGTACTCCCGCGCCTGCCGGTCCGCATCCGGCGTTCTCGCCACGACCTCAGTGTAGGTCAGGCCACAGCCGGTCGACAATCAGCTCCGCGAACCACGTGTACCAGTACTGCTGGGTGAGCTTCCGCCCCGCGAGGAACGTCCGCAGGCGGTCCGAGACCTCGAGCGCCGGCACGAGCGTCGGGACGACGTCGTCCGGTCGCACCTCGGCGCCGATGAACCTCCGCGTGTATCCGTACGCGTCCTTCGCCATCGCTGTCCAGAGCTTCTGGTCCTGCTCGAACAGCTCGGTCAGCCCGGCGTCGCCGAGCCGCTTCAGCTTGTTGAGGCTCAGCGCCACAGCACAGCCCGGGCCGTCGTCACTGCGGCGACCGCGGTCGCCGCGAGCTCGACCGAAAACAGGATGACGGCCAAGTCCCGCAGGAGGCGACCCGGTGACAAGAGCCAGGCGAACGCCAAGGCGACATCCACCAAACCGAGCAGGAAGGCCCCGAGAATCCAGGCTCCGGCTCGCCGAAAACGTGCGGTCGCCGCAGCGGGCACGTCACCCGCGAACGACTGGAAGGAAGACATCGAGACGCCGAGGAACACGAGCAGGAGACCGGCGAGTCCCGCCGCGGCCGTGAAGATCGCGCGAACGACGTCCAGGTCCGACGGCACCGCCTCACCGTAGCCAAGGGCCCGGAAGGCGGTTACAGTCGGCACATGCGACTCGGCAAAGACGGCAAGGTGAAGCTGATCCACGGCGTGCCGCTGTTCTCCCGGCTCTCGAAGAAGGCGCTCGAAGACGTCGCCCACATCGCCGACGAGCTCGACCTCCCGGCCGGGAAGCTGATGGCGAAGGAGGGCGACCGCGGACGCGAGTTCTTCGTGCTGCTCGAGGGCGAGGCGGAGGTGACCAAGGGCGGCGAGTCCATCAACACGATGCGCGACGGCGACTTCTTCGGCGAGATCGCGCTCGTCACGAAGATGCCGCGCACCGCGAACGTCACCGCGACGACGCCGGTCCGCGTCCTCGTGATCACCGAACGCGACTTCAGCGCCCTGTTGACACGCTCCCCCGACGTCGCCCGCGGGGTCGCCGAAGCCCTCGCCGAGCGGATCGCTCCCGACCTACCGGTCTAGCGGCGTCACCCCCAGCGCGCGGCGTGCGGGTTCGACAGCTCCGCGAGCCGCACCGCGCCTTCGAGCGCAACCCGCAGGTGCCGTTCCTGGATCGGCAGCCCCCATTCCGCGAGGGCACCGACGCCGTGAGGATCCGCCCTTGCGCCCAGCTCCCTGAGAGCGGCCCACGTCGCGACCTCGGCCGCCTCGCCCATCGCGAGGAAGCTCCATGCCGCAAGCGGGCCGGTGCCGCGCTTGAACCACGCGGCGAACAGGTCGGCGGCCTTCTCCTTGACGGTGTTCGCGTGCGAGAGCAGCTCGGTGCCGAGCTCGGAGCCGTATTCCTGCTCGGCGGCGAGACACCGTGCGCGCGTCTCCTCCGCCTCGCGGCGCATGTGCTCCAGCTCCACGCGAAGCTTCGCGTCCGGGACACGCTCCGCGACGTGAACCGTCACCGTCGTCGCGGCTATCGCGAGTCCGTGCGCCTCGCCGAGCTTCTCTTGCAGGACGCTCAGCACTGCCGGTCCGCTCAGGCCGGCTCGCGGCCCGCGACTGGCTCCCGCGCGAGCCGTTCCCGCCGCGCAGCCGCGTCGGCCTCGGCTTCGGCGCTCTTCCGTTGGTGCTCGACGCGCTCACCTCGTTGCAGCTCGAGGCACACGCGGTACGCGACGAGTGCCGCGACGACGGGCGCGACGAACACGCCGACGCGGTAGACCCAGATCTGCGTGTTGTAGTTGACCCCGAAGAGCACGTCGACGCGATCGGCTGCGCCGGCGAGGAAGATGAGCAGCACCCAGCTGAGCAGGGCGTAGCCGACCGCCGTCCGAAGAGGGGCGTCACGCGGCCGGTCGAGCAGGTTGTGGTAGGCGGTGTCCCCGGTCAGGCCCCGCTCGAGCCAGGGCCAGACGAGCAGGAACCCGAAGACGACGAGCGGGAACGCGGCGCCGCCCCAGAACGGGTTCGG